>JBEKQN010000052.1:0-13003 GCA_049519675.1 Acidimicrobiales bacterium
TGGACGACGGACCGATCCTCGCCCGGCGTTCGGTCCAAGTGTTCGACGGTGACGACGAGAAGTCGCTGCACGAGCGAATTAAGGCCGAGGAACGCACGCTCTACCCTTTGGTGGTCGGTAGGGTGATGGCTTGCCTCGCCATTGGACTCGAGCCCGAGACGGTGGCTGAACCTTTGGAGGAGAACTAGATGCGTGCGCTGCTCAGTGTGTGGGATAAGACGGGACTCGTTGAGTTCGCCGCCGGTCTCGCCCTCTTGGGCGTCGAACTCGTGGCCTCGGGCGGCACTGCCGCCGAGCTCCAAGAAGCGGGCGTGGCCCACCTGGACGTCGCCGACGTCACCGGGTCGCCCGAGATGCTGGGCGGTCGGGTAAAGACGCTGCACCCCAAAATTCACGGCGGTATTCTGGCCGATCGTTCTCAGCCCCAGCACATGGCTGATCTCGAGGAGAACGACATCGAGGTTATTGACCTCGTGGTGTGCAATCTCTACCCATTTTCTGCCGACCCCTCGGTCGAACTCATTGATATCGGGGGACCGGCCATGGTCCGTGCGGCCGCTAAGAACCACCAACACGTGGGCGTCGTGACGAATCCCAGTCAGTACGTCACGGTGCTCGAAGAGTTGACGGATACGGGGACGCTCTCGAACGCCACCCGCCACGAGTTGGCGCGAGCGGCCTTTGCTCACACCTCGGCTTATGACGCCCAGATCGTCCGGTGGTTGGACGGCGGCGGCGTCATTGGCGGCGTGCCCGGTCCTACCGAAGCTGTTGTGCCCCAGACGCTGCACCTCTCGCTCGAGCGCGCCGAGGTGGTGCGCTACGGAGAAAACCCCCACCAGATTGGCGCACGTTATCGCCGCACCGGCTCGACGCCGTGGTGGGACGGCGTCATTCAACACGCGGGCACCGCGCTGTCGTACCTCAACCTCTTTGACGCCGACGCCGCCTGGCGTTTGGTGCACGAACTGAACGACGACTTCCCGGGATTTTCGTGCGTGGCGATCATCAAGCACGCGAATGCGTCAGGGGCCGCGCTGGGATCGTCCTTGGGCGACGCATTTTCCAAAGCGCTCGCGGCCGACGCGCAGAGCGCCTTCGGCGGCATCGTGGCGATTGACGGAGAAGTGGACACCTCACTCGCCGAGCTGATTGCCGGCGGTCCTCAGGCCGATGTCATCATCGCCTCCTCATTCAGCCCCGACGCAATCGCGCTGCTCGTCGCCCGGCGCAAGGCCACTCGACTGCTCAGTGCGCCCGCGCCCGAACCGCTCGATCTTTCGGTGCGAACTTTTGGCGACACGGCCCTGGTGCAGAACGCCGACGAACTGCTGGCCCCGATTCAGGAGTGGCGCATCGTTACTGACGCGAAGCCCTCGGCACAGCAGTTGCAAGATCTCTTGATTGCGTGGCGCGTGTGCGCGCGCACGACCTCGAACGCCATTGTGCTCGCGCGCGACGGCGTGGCCGTGGGCGTGGGCGCGGGACAGCAGTCGCGCGTGGTGGCGGCCGGCATCGCTACCGCCAAGGCCGGTGAGTTCGCCCAGGGCGCGTGCGCGGCGTCGGACGCGTTCTTCCCGTTCGCCGACGGCCTCGAGTCGCTCACGAATGCGGGGGTCACGGCCGTTGTCCAGCCCGGCGGCTCGGTGCGCGACCAAGAGGTAATCGACGCGGCCAACGCCGCCCATATCGTCATGATGCTCACCGGCGAGCGTCACTTTCGCCACTAGGAGCACCATGAGCGCAGAACTTCTCGACGGCAATCGCGTGGCCGGTGAAATCAAGATGGAGTTGGGCGACCGAATCGAGCGATTAACGGCCAACGGCCGTTCGGTGGGCCTCGGCACGATACTGGTGGGTGACGACGGCCCCAGCGCGATGTACGTCAACATGAAGCACGAGGAGTGTCAGGCGATTGGCATGAAATCCTTCAGCGAGCACCTGCCCTCAACGGCGTCGCAGGCGGACATTGAAGCAGTGGTCGACCAGTTCAACGCGAATACCGATATCAACGCCTTCTTGGTCCAGCTGCCGCTGCCCGAGGGCATCAACGAAGAACACGTGCTGTTGCGAGTTAATCCCAGCAAGGACGTGGACGGACTGCATCCGACCAATTTGGGTCGACTGGTGATGAACGCGCCGGGGCCACTGCCGTGCACGCCTGCGGGCATCGTTGAGCTACTGCGCGCGTATCGGGTGCCGGTAGAGGGCAAGCACGTGGTCATCATCGGTCGCGGACTCACTATCGGTCGTCCGTTGGCGCTGCTCATGGCCATGCGCCGACCCGGTTGCAATGCCGCAGTCACCGTGGTGCACACGGGCGTCGACGACATGGGCGCTCTGACTCGCAGCGCCGACGTGATTGTCGCCGCTGCCGGCGTCGCGGGACTCGTGACGCCCGACATGGTCAAGCCCGGCGCTGCGGTGGTCGGGGCGGGCACCACGTTCGTCGGCAAGAAACTTCTCAGTGATCTGGCCGACGGTGTCGCCGACGTCGCCGGCTGGATCACACCACGCATCGGTGGCGTCGGGCCAATGACGCGTGCCATGCTGTTAGCCAATGCAGTGTTAGCCGCGGAGAAGATGCAATGAGCACAACCGACAGTTTTGGCCGCGAGTATTCGGAGCGACCGTGGGGCAGTTACACGGTGCTCGACGACACCGCGAGCAACTACAAGGTCAAGCAGATTACCGTCACGCCGGGCAAGCGGCTGAGCTACCAAACCCACAAATTCCGTTCGGAACACTGGTTCATCGTGAGCGGCCACGCGACTGTCGTGCTCGACGGCGCGACCATTGAATTAGACGCCGGCGGTAGCGTCGACATTCACGTGGGCCAGGCCCATCGATGCGAGAACATGGGATCCGAGCCCGTGGTCTTCATCGAAATCCAGACCGGTACGTACTTCGGTGAAGACGACATTGTTCGTCTCGAGGACGACTTCGGACGAACCAGCTAGTTTCGTGCGCATCGATGCCGTACTGGCCAAAGGTACGACCAAGTCATTCGAGTTTTTTCCACCGAAGTCCGACGAGGAGAGTGCGGTACTCACCGCGACGCTCAAAGAGCTAGAGCCACTCGAACCCTCCTTCGTGTCGGTGACGTATCGTGGCGGGCCAGCGTCACGCCAACGAACCTTTGACCTCGTGACCCAGATCGAGCAGGGCGGAACGATCACGGCCATGGCCCATCTCATCTGCGTGGGCCACACCCGTAGCGAGATGCGGGTGATCCTCGAGAACTACCTCGAGTCTGGAGTCCAGAACGTGATGGCGTTGGGGGGCGACGTGCCTGACGATCCCGGACAACGGACGTCGGAGTTCCTGCACGCTATTGATCTCGTGGAGATGACCCGTTTGGCCGGAGACTTCGCGATTGGTGTCGCGGCCCACCCTCACGGACATCCCCGGTCGCCCACCCTCGAGAGCGATCGCCGCTTCCTGGCGCAGAAGCTGGCGATCGCCGACTTCGCGGTGACGCAGTTCTTTTTTGAGGTGGGCGAGTGGGTTCGACTGGTCGACGAACTCGGCGAGCTCGGGTTGGAAAAACCGATCATTCCCGGCATCATGCCGGTGACGACCCTGCACGGCATCGCTCGTATGGCCCAGATGGGGGCGCCCGTGCCGCCAGCGCTGGTGGACCGCCTCGAAGCGGCCGACAGGCGCGGAGGTCCGACGGCGGTGCGTGGCGAGGGCATCGCGGCCGCGCGCGAACTGTGCGAGGGTCTGCTCAACGGTCACGCGCCGGGCCTTCATTTCTACACGCTCAACCGCTCGACGGCGACGCGTGAGATCTATAACTCCCTGTTCGCATAGGCCACTGACGCGTCGTGGCGGGACCTATGGCCCAAGAGTGGACTGCGCGAATCGCCGTAAGATGGACGGCATGGCTGAAAAAATCACGACAAGCGCCGATGGCGTACTCAATGTTCCCGACAACCCGATCATTCCTTTCATCGAAGGGGACGGCATAGGTATCGACATCTGGCCCGCCGCAAAACTGGTGCTGGACGCGGCGGCGAAGAAGTATGACAAGACAATCGAGTGGAAAGAAGTGCTCGCCGGACAGAAGGCCTTCGACGAGACGGGTGACTGGCTGCCCGAGCAGACGGTGACCGACTTCCGCGACTACCTCATTGGCATCAAGGGACCGCTCACGACGCCCATCGGCGGCGGGTTTCGTTCGCTCAACGTCGCCCTACGTCAGATTCTCGACCTCTACGTGTGCCTGCGCCCCGTGCGTTGGTTCCAGGGCGTGCCCTCGCCGATAAAGAACCCCGAGCTCGTCGACATGGTGATCTTTCGCGAGAACACCGAGGACGTCTACGCCGGCCTCGAGTTGGAAGCCGGTACACCCGACGCCGAGAAGTTGCGCGCGTTCCTGAAAGAGAATTTTGGCTGGGATATCCGCGAGATGAGCGCCATTGGCATCAAGCCCATCTCCAAAGAGGGTTCGGAGCGTCTCATTCGCGCCGCCCTCAAATACGCCATTGACCACGACCGTCCGAGTGTCACGCTGGTGCACAAGGGCAACATTCAGAAGTTCACCGAGGGCGCCTTCATGAAGTGGGGCTACGAACTCGTGCGCGACGAGTTTTCGGACGTCGCGGTCGGTTGGGACGACTGCAACGGCAAGCCCGGTTCGAAGCTGCTCGTGCGCGACATCATCGCCGACATTGCTTTTCAGCAGACGCTCACTCGACCCAAGGAGTTCGACGTCATCGCGACAATGAACTTGAACGGTGACTACCTCTCCGACGCGCTGGCGGCCCAGGTCGGCGGTATCGGCATAGCGCCGGGGGCCAACATCAACTACGTGACCGGTCACGGAATCTTTGAAGCGACCCACGGCACCGCACCAAAGTACGCCGGCCAAGACAAGGTCAATCCCGGGTCAGTCCTGCTCTCGGGAGTCCTGATGTTCGAGCACCTCGGATGGGCCGACGCCGCCAAT
Organism: Acidimicrobiales bacterium; assembly: GCA_049519675.1. Lineage (GTDB taxonomy): Bacteria > Actinomycetota > Acidimicrobiia > Acidimicrobiales > RAAP-2 > RAAP-2. Next base: position 4,955 of record JBEKQN010000052.1, read on the forward strand.
GACATCGTGACGGCAATGGAAGCCACGATTTCCGAAAAGATTGTCACCTACGACTTTGCCCGTCTCATGCAGGGCGCTACGGAAGTGAAGTGTTCGGAGTTCGCGTCGGCGATAGTGGACCGGCTCTAGTTAGCAACCTCGAAGGAGAATCATGACCACCCCCGTTCACGTCACCATCACCGGCGCCGCCGGACAGATTGGCTACCAACTTCTCTTTCGCATCGCGTCGGGCCAGCTGCTTGGTCCTGACACTGCGATTGTCCTGCGGTTGCTCGAGATCGAGCCGGCGATGAAAGCCCTCGAAGGCGTGGTCATGGAGCTCGACGATTGCGCGTACCCATTGCTCACCGACGTGGAAACCACCAGTGACCTTAGTCACGCCTTCACCAATACGTCCTGGGCGCTGCTCGTCGGTTCCGTGCCGCGTAAGGCCGGTATGGAGCGAAGTGACCTCCTCAGCGTCAACGGTGGCATCTTTAAGCCCCAGGGTCAGGCGATTGCCGCGAACGCGGCCAGCGACGTGCGCATCTTGGTGGTGGGTAATCCTTGCAATACCAACTGCTTGATTGCACGCTCGAACGCTCCCGAGATTCCCGCGGATCGCTGGTTCGCCATGACACGACTCGACCAGAATCGTGCTGAGTCGCAGATTGCCAAGAAGGTGGGCACCGGTGTCGCCGGTGTGAAGAACCTCGCGATTTGGGGCAACCATTCGTCAACGCAGTTCCCCGACTTCTCCAACGCGACGGTCGACGGACAAAGCGTCGTGAGCGCCGTCAACGATGACGCGTGGCTACAGGGCGAATTCCTTTCGACGGTGCAGAAGCGCGGCGCAGCCGTACTTGAAGCCCGGGGGGCGAGTTCTGCGGCCTCAGCGGCGAACGCTGCCATCGATACCGTCGTGAGCCTCACCACGCCAACGCCCGACGACGACTGCGTATCGGTGGCGGTGAGTTCCGATGGCGAGACCTATGACATCCCCGCGGGACTTACGTTCGGTTTCCCCGTCCAGGCTGATGGCAACGGTTCGTGGAAAGTGAAATCGGGATTCACGCTCGATGAGTTTGCCAAGGAGAAAATCAAGATCACCACCGATGAACTCCTGGGCGAGCGTGACGACGTGGCGAAACTCTCTTTGATCTAGAAGACCCGGCGCTTCTCACCGCCTATTTCATCTGGCACCAGGTGAACGAACATTGTGCGCGCGTCGTCGGATGGCGCACGACTGACAAGTATTCTGCGCGACCATAAGGCTGCGAGTCAGTCATAGTATGACTGCGTGAAGCGCAGCATAAAAGTTTTTCTGGCCCTTGTTCTGTCAGCGTTGACACTCTGCGCGTTCGGACTTTCCAACAGACATCCATCAACACAGCACCCACGAGCACACGGTTACGGTCTTATTGTCGGCGACGTACGACCGTGCACGGCGAAGATGTATGACTCATCACAAGGGCCGCTGATTGTCCTTTTGACGAAGGACGCCAAGACGTTTGAAACGTACAACGTCTCGGCCGATCCTGGAACCACGTGGTACCACTTTGACGTGCCGGTCGGGCGCTACACACTCTCGACTACGTGGTGGGGATCAAAGGATTACAACGTGGTGGTGAGCTTCGGAAAGACGTCCAAGGTCAATTTCGAGGTGTCGTGCGGCCCGTTCATTGCTTGAGGGTTCGCGAGTGCCGGTACGTCGGCGACCTGACGAAAGTTGGTCTTTCCTGTCGATGATTCTGCGGGCCGGTCTACGAAGATAGACCGAAATCCAAATCGTCAAGGGCAGCGTTGCGTGTCGTCGATGATCCCGCAAAAAGCGATGGATCCTTACGTCAACGTCCATTCGGTGCCGAATTCGGGCTCGATACTGAATGCAGTGTTGGCGAAACACGGATCAAATTCGACGTTGGTCATTTCCAGAACTCTGTAGATGACTCCTTGAAACCACGATGAGCCACTCAGTATGACGCCCCGTTCGCGATCAACGCGTAGCTCGAGGAAGTCGGCATCTCCAATCGTAAGACCGTGCAGAACTGGACCGAGATCAGGATCTTCACTGTCGAGAATTAGTACCTTGGCGTCAATAGTCTGTCGCCTAATCTGCGTCCCTTCTGAGAGTTCCACGACCTGCAGTAGTCCGGCATATTCTGGCGTCCGTATCAAGTTTTGACCATCTCCCTGTCCGTGCCCGTGGTTCTTGTTGCCACCGTTCGTGATGGACCGGCCGTGTCCATTGCTCCAAAAGGTCGATCCCTCGATGACCACGTCAACGAGTTCCTCTCCCACTTGATACTTCGCACGGCGCCTCTCTGGCGTCACCCACAGACTCCACGTCTCCGCTCGCTCCACTCGTGCAACTGCTGCTTCAATTTCGGGGGTTTCGGTCTCGTCGGCGTCAGCCCTTTGGAACGTGGCGATGCGGGCGCCGTTCGCCCTCAAGCGTTCAATTGTGGTGTGCCACACGAAAGTTTGAATGTCGAAGTTGGCCCACGTTCGACCCTCGATGAGCAGCGTCGTCCACCGAGACGCAGAGGTAGTGAGCAAATTGTAGAACTCGACTTCTAGTGCCGACATTTTTCCACCATAGGGTTCAGCGAGCGAACATTGTCAATGCGAAGCGTCAATCGAGCGCGCCATTTCAACTCCATTTGTCCTTGACCATGGCGAGATGTCATTGCGGGACTTGAAAGTCGGTCCAGAGCGACGTTGAATCTCGACGTCTCCGGTCGGTCGTGGCGCGTGTCGGCCGTCGAAATGGCTCTAGGCCTGGTGCAGGGCGAGTGCGGCCCGAGCTGCCGCGAAGAAGAGTTGCTCTCGCACGTCGCGAGCGCTGTCCCAATTTCGGTAGTCCCACGATTCTCCCGCCAGTGAGTCCCCGGCATAGAGCAATTGCGCGAATCGAACGTGACGATACTTGGCGACCGCAATGAAGGCGGAGGACTCCATGTCGACCATCGCGCAACCTTCGTCAATGCGGCGCTGCGTGCGTCCACGAGTCTCTCTCATGAAGGCGTCCGTCGTCCACGTACGACCGACAAAAAAGGGCCGCTCCATTTCTCGAAGCGTCGTGGAGAGTACCCGCACACCGAGCTGGTCGGCCTCGATGATCCGACTGGGCGGCGCGTAGTGAAAGCTCGTTCCCTCGTCGCGCAGGGCCGACGACACCACCATGACCTGACCCAGCGCCAGCGCGTCCACGAGGGCTCCGGCACCGCCGCACGCGACGAACGTAGTGACGCCGATCGAGGCCATCTCTTCGGTGATGCCCGCCGCGAGCGGTGCACCGACGCCGGGATGGATAACCGATACGGTGCCGTACTCACTCACGTATTCGTACACGGGATTGCGTCCAATCTCGCTGCGCAGCGAATAGACCGGTGTCAACAACCCTTCTTCGGCGAGTTGCTCTAACAGTTCGTTGAAGAAACAGAGCACGGCGACCGGGGCCACGTGATCCTGCACGTCGTGCAGCATGTAGCCCTCGATGATGCCCGGTTCGTTGAGGTCGTTCTCGGTGAGCGCAATCGGTTCCACGGTGACGTTCTACGCCTCGGCGTGCGGATGGGCCAGTTGAAGCCAACTGAGCAGTGGCACAATGGCGTTGATATCGCCACGCACCTTGACCCTTCCTTCGCGCACTGCGGTCGCACTGTCGAATTGACCGCTGGTGAGCGCGAGCGCGTCGGCGTAGGTGAGACTCACCGATGCGTCGGCAGCGAAATGATCGCCCGCACACAACGAAGCGCCGTCGGCGCTCATCGTGAAGGTGATCGCGCGTGGCAGTGCCGCCGGGCCGTCCACGAATTCGAGCACGACACGAAACGATTGTGAGTTGGCGTCGAGCGGTAGTGGATCAGCGCGGCGCAGGTTTTCGTTCAGATCGTTCAGCCACTCGTCGGAGAGAAATTCAGCCACGAATTAGGGCGCCGGCTGCACGGCCGCTTCGGACGCTGACTTCTTGGGCTTGCGGCGAATCTTTCGACCGAGCCAGGCAATGGGATCGTAGTCGGCGTCGACCACGCGCTCTTTCAAAGGAATGATCGCGTTGTCGGTGATGTGGATGTGTTCGGGGCACACCTCGGTGCAGCACTTGGTGATGTTGCAGTAGCCCAGACCCATCTCTTCGTGCACCAGGTCACGGCGGTCATTGGTGTCGAGCGGGTGCATTTCGAGTTCGGCGTAGCGGATGAAGAAACGCGGCCCCGCGTAGTGCTCCTTGTTCTCTTCGTGGTCGCGAATGACGTGGCAGACGTCCTGGCACAAGAAACACTCGATGCACTTGCGGAACTCTTGGCCGCGCTCGACGTCCTTTTGGAACATCCGGTAGCCGCCCTCGGGCATGGGCGGCGGCAGGAAGGCCGGTACTTTCGCCGCCATGATGAAGTTGAACGACACGTCGGTCACCAGGTCGCGGATGATGGGGAACGTCTTCATGGGCGTGACCGTCACCGGACCCTCGGGCAGGTCCTGCATGCGCGTCATGCACATGAGGCGTGGTCGACCGTTGACTTCGGCCGAGCACGAGCCGCACTTGCCGGCCTTGCAGTTCCAGCGACACGCGAGGTCGGGAGTTTGCGTCGCCTGCAGGCGGTGAATGATGTCGAGCACCACCTCGCCCTCGTTGGGCTCGATCGTGTAGTCCTTGAACTCGCCGCCGCTCGCGTCGCCGCGCCAGATTCGCATCGTAACGTCCGTCATTACTTCGCCTCCTCGAGCAGGGCCTTCAGTTCATCGGGAATCTCCAACAGCGGTGACTCGTGCGTGATGATGGGACTGTCCCACTTGCCGCCGTCACTGGAGTGCGCAAAATTGAACGTTCCGAAGTGTGGATCGGTCTTGGGGAAGTCTTCGCGCGTGTGACCGCCTCGCGACTCCTGGCGATTGATCGCGCCCAGGGCCACGGTCTTGCACACCGTGAGCATCGCGGGCAGGTCCGTCGCCAGGTTCCAGCCGGGGTTGTAGGCCCGACCACCCTTGACCGAGAGATGCTTCACCCGCTCGGTGAAGGTGTCGAGTTGGACAATCGCGTCCTCGATCTCGGTGGCGGTGCGAATGATGCCAACGTTGGTTTGCATCATCTCTTGCAGGTCGCGTTGGACGTCGTAGGGACTCTCGCCGTCGGCGCGGTCGAAGGGGTCGAGCGCCTCCTTGACGGCGTACTCCACTTCGGCCATGTCGAGTTCGGTCGCCGCCTGGCCACTCTCGATGTACTCGGCCGCGCCCGCGCCCGCGCGGCGCCCGAAGACCACGAGGTCGCTCAGTGAGTTACCGCCCAGGCGGTTCGCACCGTGCAGGCCGCCCGCGCACTCGCCGGCAGCGAAGAGACCGGGCGCATCCGTTGCGGCGCTGTCCGCTTCGACCTTGACGCCGCCCATGATGTAGTGGCAGGTCGGGCCAATCTCCATCGCTTCACGCGTGATGTCCACGCCCGCCAACTCCATGAACTGGTGGTACATCGAGGGCAGACGGCGCCGGATGAACTCGGGCGTGCGTCGCGAAGCAATGTCGAGCAGGACCCCGCCGTGGGGCGTGCCGCGACCGGCCTTCACTTCGGTGTTGATCGCTCGGGCCACCTCGTCGCGCGGCAACAACTCTGGAGGACGGCGACCGGCGGAGTGGTCGTCGTACCACTTGTCGGCCTCCTCTTCGGTGTCGGCAGTCTCGGCGCGGAACATGTCCGGCACGTAGTTGAACATGAACCGTTTGCCTTCGGAGTTTCGCAGCACGCCACCGTCGCCGCGCACACCCTCGGTGACGAGTAGTCCGCGCACGCTGAGCGGCCAGACCATGCCGGTGGGGTGGAACTGGATGCACTCCATGTCGATGAGCTTGGCGCCCGCCCACAACGACATCGCGTGACCGTCGCCGGTGCCCTCCCACGAGTTGGTCGTGAATTTCCAGGACCGTCCGGTACCTCCGGTCGCCATGATGACCGCCTTGGCGCCAAAGGTGACGAACTCGCCGTTGTGGCGCCAGTAGGCGACGCAACCCGCGACGCGACCACTCGCATCGTGCACCAGTTGTAAGACCTTGCACTCCATGTAGACGTCCGTGCCCATGGAGACGACCTTTTGCTGGAGCGTGCGGATGAGTTCAAGTCCGGTACGGTCGCCCACGTGGGCGAGTCGGGCGTAACGGTGACCACCGAAGTCGCGTTGGAGGATCTTGCCGTCCTTGGTGCGATCAAACAGGGCGCCCCACTGCTCGAGTTCCCACACGCGGTCTGGCGATTCCTTGGCGTGCAACTCGGCCATGCGGTAGTTGTTGAGCATCTTGCCCCCGCGCATGGTGTCGCGGAAGTGAACCATCCAATTGTCCTCGGAGTAGACGTTGCCCATCGCGGCCGCAATGCCGCCCTCGGCCATGACGGTGTGGGCCTTGCCGAGCAGTGACTTCGTGATGATGCCGACTTTGAGTCCGCGTTGCTCGGCTTCGATGGCGGCGCGCAGTCCCGCGCCGCCGGCGCCGATGATGAGCACGTCGTAGTCGTGGTGTTCGTACGGGGAGGTTGTCACAGCAGTCCTTCGATCTAGAAGAGTTTGTAGTCGGTGAGCGCCCCAGAGGCAACGAGGCGCACGTAGACGTCAGTGAAGGCAACAAAGACCAGCGAGGCCCACGCGAAGTTCATGTGCTTGGCGTTGAGTGGCGTGAGAAACTTCCAGAAGCGGTAGCGCAGTGGGTGCTCCGAGAAGTTTCTCGTCCCACCACCGCAGACGTGACGGCAGGCGTGACAACTGAGCGAGTAGCACCAGAGCAGGGTCGCGTTGATGGTGAGCACGATGGTGCCAACGGTGACGCCGAGTCCTAGTCCCGGCTGGTAGAAGGACTGGATTGCGTCCCACGTCAGCAGGCTATTGAAGACCAGCAGCGCGTAGAAGAAGTAGCGGTGCATGTTTTGCATGACGAGTGGGAATTTGGTCTCGCCTGAATACGAGGCGTGCGCGTCGGCGACCGCGCAGGCGGGAGGGGACCACCAGAAGGCGCGGTAATAGCTGCGCCGGTAGTAGTAACAGGTCAGGCGAAACCCCAGGGGGAAGATGAGGATGAGCAGCGCCGGCGAGAGGTTCCAGTAGTTCCACGCGATGCCGGCCTTGGCCCCACTGACGCAACTACCGGTGAGGCAGGGCGAGTAGAAGGGGCTGATGAGGTTGCGGTGCATGTCGGCGCCGACGAAGTAGTACTTGTTCTGAAACGCGGCCCAGGTCGAATAGATGACGAAGGCCACCAGGATGGACATGGTTGCGACTGGCTGAATCCACCAGCGGTCTTGGCGCAACGTCGGTGTTTCGGGACCGCCGCGCACGCCACCCAGCACAACCTTCGTAGAGCTCTCCACTACTGCCACGGCGTCTCCTTACTTGTCGAATCCGTGATTGAAGTCCGCCCCCGAGGAATTACAACCTTTTCAATACTAGACAGTCACACTGAGGTGTCCAGTACCGATTGATGCCCAAACAAACTCTGTTGCACCGGCGAATTACGCGCCATCCACGCTCACGTGATGGGCCCAAATATGCGGGGTATTTCCACGGCCTTACTTCAACGACACGTGGATCTAGACCTTGCCGCCGCGACGTCCCTCGGCCGTGCCGCCGACGAGTGCCCAGAAGACCAGCGCAATCGCCGGTATGACCAGCCAGATGCCAAAGACGAGGGCGAGCACCATGAAAAAACAGCCCACACCGAGTGTGAAGGGCCAGATTGAGGTGCCGGGAAAGGAACCCACCACGCCCGCGCCCTGGGCCTGGGTCGCGTACGGATTGTCTTCGGGGCGTGCCTTCATGCGCCGGCTCCACCAGTAGTAGTAGCCGCCGGGCAAGAAACCGAGCAGCATGCCGCCGAACATCATCACCCCGCCCGCGTCCTCATTGCTGTAATGCCAGTAGACAATGAACATCGCGCCAAAGAAGGCGCCGAGTCCCAGCAGAACCTTCGCTTCTACCTTCATGTGACCGTCACTTCATCTGGTTGCGGTTGCGGATGGTGGCCGTGCCCCGCGGTCTTGTGATCGGGGTGGTTGTAGTCCCACGTTGGGCGCTCTGAGCGGATCTGGGG
>JBEKQN010000053.1:0-12972 GCA_049519675.1 Acidimicrobiales bacterium
GTTGACGGCGGTATCGTTCGCTACGGTGAGGCGTTCGGTGACCACGGTCTGTGGGAAGGGTCGCTCTATCTGTTCGACTCGCGAATGAACCATGAATTCAGCGACGAGACCAAGGTGATTGGCAAATGCGAGCGCTGCGATGTGCCAACCAGCAAGTTCTACAACTGCGCCAACTTAGAGTGTCGCAAGTTGATCCTGCTATGCGCGACGTGCACGTCAGACAACGTCAGCAAAAACTGCCAGCCAAGTCACGCGTCTCTTTGACTCTGAAGGCTCGCATACATCGAGGACCTTTCACGGACGTCCGGACAACCGCCGCTTCGCCCTCTCTTTCCAAAGAGTCCGGTTGTCAAGTCGAATGAGTTGAGGCGATTCCAGGGTGATCGTGCGCGGAACTGTCGGACTTACGACGAAGCCTCGTGCGTCCCTCGCCGGCCACGGCCTGCACGTTTCGAGCGTTCATCGATCCTCCGCATTCGCTGCACACCAGGTTCGCCGTGGCCTCGTGTCCGCAGCTACGGTGCACCAAGCTGATCGGTGGACCGCTCGGTGCTGCGTATTGGTCGCCCCACTGGCGCATGGCGTTGACCACGGGCCACAAGTCGCGTCCCTTGGGTGTCAATCGGTAGTCGTAACGCGGAGGGTGTTCACTGTAGGCCACACGTTCTAACACGCCAGACTCCACGAGCCGCGTCAAACGCAGTTGCAGGACGTTGCGCGCAATGCCCAGGCGCTCTTGAAACACGTCAAAACGGGTGACTCCTAAGAAAGCATCGCGAACAATGAGCATTGTCCACCACTCGCCCACGACCTCCAGACACTGGGCCACCGAACAGTCCATCTCGGAAAAACTCTTGCGCTCCATATTTCTAGTGTAGTCAGTTGCATCACGCTATGTACCCTGCTACAGTGAATTTTGTGACAGAACTCACTGGTGCGGCCGAAGTGACTTCGACGGCAAATCGACTACGCACCTTGGTGTTTCTCGTCACGTCACTGGGCGCCTTCATGGGTTCGCTCGACCTCTCTATTGTGAATGTGGCCTTTCCGGCCCTCGAGCGCAGCTTTTCTGGCGACACGACCGCGGCGTTGGCCTGGGTGATTACGGCCTATTCGATTACCTATGGTTCACTCCTGGTCATCGCCGGAAGGACCGCGGACCGTATTGGCAGTCGTCGCGTCTATAACCTCGGACTCGGCGTGTTCTGCCTAGGTTCGGCGCTCTGTGCCGCCGCGCCTTCGGTACCGTTTCTCATTGCCGGTCGAGTCATACAGGGCTCCGGCGCTGCCGCAATGTTGCCGGCCTCACTCAGCCTCTTGCTCGCGGCCTATCCCCATGAGCGCCGGACTCAGATTGTCACGTTGTGGGGCGGCATCGGTGCCCTCGCCGTAGCGACCGGTCCGACCCTCGGCGCCACGCTGGTCACCGTGGGCGGATGGCGCTGGGTGTTTCTGGTCAACCTTCCCGTGGGGGCGCTCGCCTACTTCATGGGTCGACGGGTACTGAGCGAAGGAGCCATCAACGCTCACCACCCCGCGCCGGACTATCTGGGAGCCCTGCTCGTTTCGGGATCCCTCGCCAGTCTGGTCTTGGCGATCACCCAGGGGCCAAGTTGGGGCTGGTCCAGCCCCGGGGTCATTGGGACGTTGGCGGCGGCAGTCCTGCTGGGCAATTTCTTTTTCTATCGCTGTCGCCACCACGCCGAACCCGTACTCGACCTCTCCCTCTTTCGGGCCCGTTCCTTCAGCGTGACCAACGTGGCCACGCTGTTCTACTCAATGGGATTCTTCGCCATGCTGCTCGGCAACATCCTTTTTCTCACGAGCGTGTGGCACTACAAAATCATCTGGGCCGGACTTGCGGTCACGCCCGGGCCCCTCGTCGTGGCGTCCGTCGCCGGACCGGCCGGGCGATTGGCCGCGCGCATTGGCTTTCGGCCGGTGCTGCTCGGCGGATTTTCGTTCTTCACGCTAGGCCTGCTGATGTTTGCGCTGCGCGTCGGGGCACACCCCGACTACCTCGCGATGTGGTTACCCGCCACGATCGTGCTGGGACTCGGTATTGGGCTCACGTTTCCGGTGCTCGGTGCCACCGCGGTGTCGAGCCTGCAGGCGAGCCGCTACGCCGTCGGCAGTGCCGTCAACCAAACGGCCCGTCAGGTCGGCGGGGCGATTGGCATTGCGATCCTCGTGGTTATCCTTGGCACCCCACACAGCGCAGTCGAGGCTTTGTCCAACTTCCGACACCTCTGGCTCTTCAGCGCCTCAATGGCCGCCGTCGCCGGCATCACGTGCTGCTTCCTGGCACGGGGCCGCCAGCGCATTGACGACCAGGCATCGCCCACTAGCGTGACCACTCCAGCCGACCTGTAAGAGGAGAGATCGTGGCCGACGAGCGAATGAGTGACGCAGGCCAGTACGGGACGCCACGCGAGAAAATTATCTCGTGGTACGACCCAATGCCAACGGCCGCGCTCGGCAAAAACATGAGCGGTCGCAACTTCCTCGAGGGAATTCGCGATGGCTCGATTCCCGCACCGCCGATCGCCAAGTTGTTGGACTTTGCTATTGAAGAGGTCGGTGAAGGTCGCGTCGTCTTTGGCTGCGTTCCCGATGAGTCGCACTACAACCCCATTGGAATGGTGCACGGTGGACTGGTCTGCACGCTCGCCGACACGGTGATGGGATGTGCGGTGCACAGTCTCTTAGAACCGGGCGTGGGCTATACCTCGATCGACCTCAACATTAGTTACGTGCGACCCGTGCACGCAGATGGCAGAAAATTGCTGGCGACCGGCGTCGTCACGAAATTCGGTCGACGGGTAGCGTTTTCGAGCGCGGAGATCGTCGACGCCGACAGGAAGATTGTCGCCACCGCCTCAGGCAGCCTGCTGATCATGGACGGTCGCACTCTCTAACGAGACGAGCGAGCTCTACGTCAGACGGTGTCGGACCCACCACCACGTGAATCCGATCAACGCCAGGGCCAGGACAATGAAGATCGACATCTCGTACCACTGAAAGGTCCAGTAGTGGCTAGCCGGTTGGTACGTCAGCAGGTCACGAAGGTGAAAACCTCGAACGCAGGCGTTGATGGCGTGTACAAACGTTGGGCTCGGGGCGGCGTTCCGAGACAGACCGTTCTGATGAAGGGGAAATTTGTTCGGACACGTGCCAACGCCAACGAATCGGAACGTCCCGGGCGACCCATGGCCTACGGGCGCGAAGACAGTATTGCCAGTGGACCCGATTCCACCGTCTTGACCAATTGCCTTGCCCGAGCTATTAAGGGTCTGTTGAGAAATAACCCAATCATTGGGATTCGTTCCCGGACCACTCGATCTGCTCGATGAGAAGATTTGAAGGGGTGAACTTCGATGCAAGGGACTTTGGAGATATGGTCGCACCCACACCGTAAAAGCCGTTAATCCCCCGACGTAGCCAACGAGCGTCACGGCCATCGCGGGCACGCTGCGCCGTATGAGCGCACCCAATGTGACGCCCAACGCAAAGGCGAAGGCCGCGTAGCCAATCGGCACGAGATCGTGGGTCATGTATCGCAGGGGCATGAACTGTCCCTTGAACACTTGGGAATAGGCCGACGACCACCACGTGTACGCGAGACTCAGTATTCCAGTGATCACCACGCTGATGAGTCCAACCATGAATACTTTGGTGAGCAACCAGCGACTGCGCGACACACTCTGAGTCCAGGCCAATCGGAAAGTCCCTGATTCAATCTCCCTCGCCACCAGTGGCGCACCCGAGAAGACTCCCAGCAGGGCCGGAGCGGCAAGGATCAAAACGCCGACCAGCCTGGCCAGGTGATATTGACTCTGAAAATTACTGAAGACCGTAAGGCAGTCGTTGTGTGATTGACAGGTGAGGACCACGGTTTGGTACACGTGGTTGAGGTGCGGCCCGGTGAGCGCAAACACCAACACGAGCAGTGCCGTCGCGATAGCGAGCACCAGCGTTTGGAGTCGGATTTGGCGCCACGCGGACCAGATCATTCTGAGACGTCCGCCTTGATCATGCGAGGCGGCGGCGAACCCACCACCATCCGAAAGCCGACAGCAGCAACGCCATTATCAGGAAGATTGTGAGTTCGTACCACTGAAACGTCCAGTAACGGTTGGTTGGTTGGTACGTCGCGATGGAGCGCAGGTGAAAACTATCAATGCACTTCTGAATGGCGTGTTGGACGGCGGGCGACGGTTGGGAGCTGGTACTCCTGCTACCCGCCGGAGGGTTCGGAATTCTGTTCGGACACTTACCCACGCCCTGGAAATAGGTGACTCCGCTTCCGTTTCCGCGGAAGTTGACTTCGCCATTCGGTCCGATGCCGCCGTAACGTCCGATGACTTTGCCCGATGAGTTGATGGTCTCTTCGGAGACAACCCAATCGCCCGGGTTCCCCGGTAGGCCATTGCCACCATTGAATCCCGGACCGGGGGCTTGGAAGGGAGTGGTGATGTGCAGCGGTGTCGCGAACCGCTGACGTATCCAGTTGGTGAAAGCCAGCCTTACCGCAATGAACACCACCAACGTCGCGGCCATGGCGGGCAACACTCGCCGAATAAGTATCCCGAGCACGGCGCCCAACGCGAAGGCAAACGCGGCGTAGCCAATCGGCGCGATGTCACGGTGGTCGAAGATGCTGAACGGAACGTCGCGCAGAGAATCGAAGGGGCTCGACCACCACGTCACCATAAGACTGAGCAGCCCAGCGGTCACCATGCTCGCCAGGCCGACCAGACAGAACTTCGTCGCAATCCAACGAGACCGAGTGACGCTCTGCGTCCACGCCAGTCGAAAGGTGCCGGTTTCCATTTCGCGAGCTATGAGCGGTGCGCCCCAGAAGATTCCCAGCAGCGCGGGTACAACGACCACGACAACACTCAATTGCTGGAGAAAGTGATCCTTGTCAAGAAAGCTGTTCTGCACCGTCGCGCAGTCACCGTGGGTGCCACACGTGGCGACTGCCGTGTCGTAGAGGTGCGCAATGCTCGGTCCAGTTATCGCGAATGCAATTGCCATAACGCCGAGTAGTCCTAATGCCACGTACGCCTGCACTCGAAACTGACGCCACGCGAGCCAAATCATTCGTCGCCTTTAGACGTTGTCGAGCGCGTTGAGTCGTGACGCTTTCCCTGACCCATGTAGCCGAGCACCAAGTCCTCGAGACTCACCGGCTCAATTGTCCATGCGGGATCGACGACCGGACCGTCACTTCGTACCAGCACAATGCTCTGTCGATCGTTGTGGCTCGATTCGACCACGTACTGATTCTCTATCGAGGCGCCATCTTCAATGCGCGGGCCAATAAGGCGATGGTGTGACGCGATCAGTTCGTCAAGTTCACCCGTCAGCTGGACCCGAGACGAGACGAGCACCACGAGGTAGTCACACACCCGCTCAATGTCGGCGACGAGGTGCGACGACAAGATGACGCTGACATTGTGCTCCGCCACCGTCTCCATCAGTATCTGCAGGAACTCACGTCGTGCGAGCGGGTCAAGACTGGCGACCGGTTCGTCAAGAATCAGGATCTCGGGACGCTTGGATATAGCCATGGTCAGCGCCAACTGCGCTCGCTGGCCGCCGGAGAGTTTCCCGGCTTTCTGCTTGAAATCAATGCCCAGTTGAGTGATTCGATCTTCTGCGAGTTCGTTGTCCCACTTGGGATTCGTCCGTGCGCCAAGTTTTAAGTGGTCGGCGACCGAGAGCCCAGCGTAGGACGGAGTGTCCTGGGCGACAAATCCCACGCGAGCCAGTTGCTCGGGATCTTTCGCCGGTTCGCTGCCGAACACCGACAGACTCCCCTGCGTGGGCGTCAATAGCCCGACGGCCATGTTCAATAAGGTGGACTTTCCGGCCCCGTTGGGCCCAACCAGTCCGACGACGTGACCCGAGGGAATTGAGAGGGAACAGTCACTCAGTGCCCAACGCCGTCCGTAGCGCTTGCCCAATCCCTCGGCCTCCAGCACGGCGGTCACGCTACGACGACCTTGGAGGTGGACCGAAAGCACTGCTTAAAGAGCGCTTCGATGCTGTCATCGTCGAGGCCGGCCGAGCGGGCCGCCAAGAACCATTGCTGCAAGTCGTAGCGCAGCGGGCCCTGGGCCAACAGTGCCGCTTCACTTCGTGTCTGCGTGACGAACGTGCCCACGCCGGGACGGGCTCCCACGAGTCCCTCGTGCTCGAGTTCCCGGTAGGCCTTCTGGACCGTGTTGGGATTGATGGCGATCTTGCCCACCACTTCTTTCACGGTTGGCAGTTGGTCACCCTCACGAAGTAGTCCCAGTTTCTGAGCCCGACGAACTTGTTGGACCAACTGAAGATAGGGGGCAACACCAGAACGGGTGTCGAGGTAGAACTCAAACATGAAGCCTCTATTTCACTAGTTTCCTAGGTAAATAATGACACGGTTTTCTCGCCCCGTCAACTACACGCTTTGGCCCCACCTAAAGATGCGAAAAGGCTGCAATAAGGCAGACTTTCAGCAATTGAAGCACGCGAATGAAGCCACCTCAACCCTGAGGTGACGACTCCTGAAGCACGATGCCATTGCCGTTAGGGTCGTCAAAGGTCACAAAGCGCCCCCACGGCTGTTTTTGAATCCCACCTTCGATGACGACGCCCTTCGATCGCAATATGGCCACGTCGCCGTCGAGCGCGTTGCTCTCCAGCACCAATCCCTTTAACGGGCCGGGCGCCATCGAAGGAAACCACGTGACGAGAGTGATTGACGTTGTGGCCCCGGGGCGCGACCTGCACCCAGCGCATGGTGGGCCCGATTGGCATATCGCTCAGCAGTTCAAAATCGAGCACGTTGACATAAAAGTCAATTCACCGATCCTGGTCGGCCACGGGAAGCGATAAGACATTGACGTTGGTGATCGGCATGAACCGGTCTTATCACCGAGCGACACGTTTTCCCACTGACGCTGCCTGTGTGATGATGCACCCAACGAGAGGAGCGACCCATGAAAGTTGGCATCGGGGCCGGATACTGGAGTGCCGGTCCGCCCGAAGGCGTCGTCCAACAGCTCGAAGAAGCCGAGGCGCTGGGACTCGACAGTTTTTGGACCGCCGAAGCGTATGGCTCCGACGCCCTCACGCCATTGGCGTGGTGGGGTGCGCGAACGAGCACCATCAAACTCGGCACGTCGATCTGTCAGATGTCGGCACGAACGCCCACGGCGCTCGCCATGGCCGCGATGACGCTTGATCACCTCTGCGGCGGGCGACTGCTACTCGGCATCGGTGCGTCGGGCCCTCAAGTCGTGGAGGGCTGGTACGGCCAGCCCTACGCTCGCCCGCTCGAGCGAACGCGCGAGTACGTGGACATCATGCGCCTCGTGATGGCCCGCGAAACGCCCGTCACCTACGACGGCGTCCAGTACCAACTTCCCCTGCACGGTGGAACGGGGCTGGGCAAAGCGCTCAAGTCAACGATCCATCCGATGAGGACGTCGATTCCGATTTTGATTGCTGCGGAAGGACCGAAGAATGTGGCACTCGCCGCGGAGATTGGCGACGGGTGGCTACCGCTCTGGTTTTCTCCCAAATCAGACGGCTTCTATCGCGAGGCCCTGGCCGAGGGGTTCTTTCGCAACGGCACCGCCTCGATTCCCAAGGACTTTGAGATTCCCAGCACCGTATGGATGGTGGAGAACGACGATGTTGAACTCGCCGCATCATTTCTGAAACCGGTCCTGGCGCTCTACATCGGCGGCATGGGGGCCAAAGGCGCCAACTTCCATCACGACGTGTTCGTGCGAATGGGCTGGGCCGATGAGTGCGCGGCCATTCAGGACGCCTACCTCGCCGGCGATCGACCGACGGCGATCGCTCTCGTGCCTACAGCCATGGTCGAAGACGTGGCGCTGGTCGGCCCGGTGGACAAGATCGTCGAAGAGATTGAAACGAAGTGGCGCTCCACGTGTCTGACCACGATGATTCTGGGCGGGTGGCCCCGCGATGAGTCGCGATTGCGGATTATCGACGCCATTCGCGCCTAGCGGTTGCCACGATTGAATCCGTATCGCTAGCCTCAAAGTCAGTTCGCGAACGATACAGGGGGGCCATGACCGACACCGTGACGGTAACCGGGGCGACCGGATTCATAGCCCAACACTGCATTCTCCAGTTGCTGGAGGCTGGCTACGAGGTGCGCGGCACGGCGCGCGCTCAAGGGCGAACCCAGGAAGTGGCCGACATCCTCGCACCGCATTTGTCTGACGGGGCCCGCCAGCGTCTGGGCCAGGATTTCAGCGTCGTCGCGGCGGACCTCACGACTGATGTTGGCTGGGACGAGGCCGTCCGGGGTTGCCGCTTCGTACTGCACGTTGCCAGCCCTTTCCCGCCCGAAAACCCGAAGCACGAGGACGAGCTCATCATCCCCGCGCGCGACGGCGCGCTGCGCGTGTTGCGAGCCGCGCACGACGCCCAGGTGCAGCGTGTCGTAATGACGTCGTCGGTTGCGGCGGTGTTCTACGGACGACCACGCGATCACGTCTTTAGCGAACAGGATTGGTCCGACGCCACGAGCAAACACATCGGCGCGTACGAAAAGTCCAAGACATTGGCCGAGCGTGCGGCGTGGGACTACATGGAGTCACTCGGAGACAACGCGGCGATGGACTTGGTCGTCATCAATCCCGGGCTCGTACTCGGTCCACTGCTCACCAAGGAGTGGAGTCTTTCGGCCGAAGCAATCAAAAAGATCATGCAACGAGCGGTTCCCGCGATACCCAATATTCGCATCGCCCCCGTTGACGTGCGCGATGTGGCGAGCGCGCACGTACGGGCGATGACCACGCCCGATGCGTCGGGTCAACGCTTTATCTGCGCGATTCCGAGCCACGCCTTCAGAGACATTGCCTTGATTCTCTCGGAACATCTCCGGGGCCAGGGTTTCAAGATTCCCACCGCCAAACTGCCGAGTTTCTTGCTGCCCATCTTCGCGATCTGGGACAAGCAGGTGCGCATCATCTTGCCCGAAGTGGATCAGGGCCTTGAAATCGACAACACAAAAATTACCTCGCAGTTAGACATGCAGTTTCGAGACCTCCGCGAGATGACCGAAGCGATGGCCGACTCCATGATTCGCTACGGCGTCGTGAGTGCCAAGAAGTAATTGCCAACTGCGTGAATCAGCGCTCGGGAGCCACCACCCTTGGCAGCGCGGCGTTCAGCGATTCGTCGTGGAGTAATTCCAGTTCGTTTCGCTCAGGCTTGTCAACTCGCGTGGCGCGCACCGTCATCACGATGACAATCGCCGTGATGAAGACGGCCGCCACACCCAACGCGGGGATTGGTAGGCCCACGTACTTCAGTCCACTCAGCAGCACGACGCCCGCGATGAAGGGCCGCACAATCTGGAACGTCCCCTTTGACGAGATGAGCGAGCCCGCGATGACCGCCGGCACACTGCCAATGATGATCGACAGCGTGAGGGAAAATTCCACGTGTCCAAAGAGCAAAGTCCCCGCCGTCGCAGCCATGGTCAATGGAATTGACTGGGCCAAGTCCGTGCCCACCAGCTGGTGGTTCTTCAAGTTGGGATAGACCATCAACAACAGCACGAGGATCATCGAACCGGCACCAACAGACGTGAGCCCCACCATGAATCCGCCGACCGCGCCGATGGCGATCGTGGGGTACTTGCGCAGAACGAGCGGCTTGTTGGTCTGGCGGTGACGACCCGGCAGGAACGAGCGAACGATCATCGCCGTCGCCCCAAATATCAACGCCGTGCCGAGCAGGATCTCCAGATCACGCTCCGCGGTCGCGCTGTTGCCCATGAGGTGCATGACGTACGTCCCGAGAAAAGCCATGGGGACCGAGCCAATGCAGAGCAACTTGACAATGCCGGACTGGACGGTCTTGCGCTTCCAGTGAATTGCGACGCCAAAGGGCTTCATGAACAGCGCGGCGATGAGGTCAGACGAGATCGCGGCCGAAGGAGCAATCCCGAAGATCAACACCAGCATCGGCGTCATGAGCGCTCCGCCGCCCAATCCGGTCATGCCCACGAGGAAGCCCACGACGGCACTTCCCATGACTAGATATATGTCGATTTGCATAACACTCCACTTGCCAGAGCAAGGTTTTCTATAGAAATAGTAGTTTATCAACATTCACGCCAGGAATTGGCCGATGATTTGGTGCTTCAAATACCTCAATCAGGGCGTCATACCGGCCCGTTCTCTTCGAATATGACCACTCGTGTGACGAAAAAAATAGATCTGCGCTGAATACGGCGTGCCGCTGACCGACACGTGAAGACGTGTAGCAACCGTGCGCTGGCCGCACGCTTTAGTGAGGCGTTCATCCTGCGCATGTTTTCAGCCGCGAGGCGATATCCCCGGTGGTATGGCTAGGCGAAGACTCTTTGGAGCCAGTCGAGCATCGTCACTAGGGCCTCGGGGTCGAGATGAGTACCGTCCTCGTTGTAGCCGCTGCCGGGTGCTGCAACAATCTCGGCGAGCGGGCGCGTGTCCTCCTTGAAGACGTGGTTCGCGTTCGCTGGGTAGGCGAAGGTGACGTTGTCCTTCCCGGTCGCAGCCAATTCCAGTGCGTGGCCATCGGTGGTGGCGTCAACCTGGAGGTCCTTGCCACCGATCAGTACGAGGGTGGGTATTTCCACCTCTGGCAGGACGATGGCTGCATTTTCGCTCCACAGTTCGCGGGCCAGCGGAAGGTTGGCCGGCGACTCGAAGCTGGCCAGCACCATCTTTACGCTGTCGGGGAGGCGCGGGTCCACGTTCATAGGTTGTCCGGCGCCGTAGCGCGCGGCGGCGTCCTCCACCAAATGCATGAGCTGCGCGCCATCCGCCACCTGCGTTGCCTGGAGTGCGAGCTGAGCCAGCAGGAGTTCGCCGACGGACCGTCCGGGAGGCGCGGCGAGCACGATGCCAGCGAACGGTACGTCCTGGTGGCTAGTGGCGTAGTGGAGAACATGCAACGTGCCCTCGCTGTTGCCGAACCCAACGATGCGCGTCGCGTCGATGCGTCCGTGCCCGCAAAGGACACCTACGGCCGCGACGAGCTCCTCGAGGTGCGAACGCATGCTCAGCCTGCCGAAAAGAGCTCGGGCACTTTCGGCTGCGTCGGGGCCGGAAGCTCGCTTGTCGTAACGCAGCGACGCGGTGCCGGCGTCCGCAAACGCTTCCGCGAACAGTCGGCCGCTGCCATTGGCGCCAGGGAGCAACGGCGAGCACCAGTCACGATCAGTCGGCCCACTGCCAGCGACCAATACGACGGCCGGAAATGGACCATCGCCGTCGGGCAGCGTCAGCGTTCCACGCATCGTGATGTCATCCAGCCGCCACGTAACCTCGACAGAGTTCGACATGCAACTCACAATATGTGCGGCGCGCCGGGCCGGCCCACTCATCGGCTGGTGCCGAGCGCCACGCCAGGCCGGCGAAAGAAGGTTTGGTCAGACTGGTGTGAATCTCCACTCAATCACACAGGAGTTGAGGACCTCTCTACTTGGTGAGTTACCTCGATAACCTGAGAACCGTCAAATTTGGCGCGACGTGCCCCCGAATGCGCGCGACGAAAAACATGTGCCAAAACTCGCGAATGATCCGAGTGACGCCGCGGAGGCAATCGACGCAATCGAAAGGAATGACCCGATTGATCCAATGCAAAATGAACTGCCGATCGAGCCAATCGAAAATGAACTGCCGATCGAGCCAATGGAACAAAATGACCCGATTGATCCAATGGACCGAGCGCTACCGAGTGAGCCCACAGAACGCCAGGAACTCGAGTCGGGCGCGCCAGAAAGGTTGTCCGATCGTTCGACACTTTCTGACCGAACATCACTCGACGTCTCCGCCATGGCGACCGAGCGCCGCTTCGAAATCAAGATCGCGACGGTGGCCCCAAGCAGAGCGAACTGTATGACAACTCCCCGAGTAGGCGTGAGAAAACGACACTTCATAACCGTAAGCCTATGAAGTGAAGTGGCTCTAGGAGAGAGAAGATCGGCATTGAACTAGTGATGACGTACGATTGCGAGCGCCCGCGCTCCCACGCCAATGCTGATCACGGGGTTCTGCGAAGGTTCCAGCCAACGCATCACGACGTTAAGTTGACGAGCGCCAATCGCCACGCATCCCTGGGTGGGTATGCCGTCACTTACGTGGAGGAAGATACCCGAGCCGGCGCCCCTCACCACGGGATTCATGTTGTAATTGATGACCACTGCGTGCGCGTACACCGCGCCCGAGTAATACAAATTCTCCGAATTCTCGCCGGGCGAGGAACGACTAATCACGTGACGGTTGTAGTGCCGAGAGTTCGGATCTTCATCCCACCAGTCGTCGGGCCCCGCTCTAAAGTACGGCAGTCGCGTGCCGTTGTTGGGTTCGTTCCCAAACGCGTGCGTCAAGGTAAACACTCCGTCGGGAGTTCTCTCACGTCCCTCTCTTGTGGGACCGACGCCGTGCCAGCCAACGAAGGCGACGTAGGGACCGTTGACCTGCACGTACTGGCCGCTGGCGTTAAGTCGCCACGTACGAAGCACGACCACCCTTGATCGCGACGTCGCCGCCTGCACCGTGATGACTTGGCCCGGCAGTTGCGCGGCGTCAACGAAGCGCGGCGTGAAACCGAGAACGAGGACCGTTATCAACCCTGTAACCAAGGGAAGTTTTAGTTTCCAGGAAATGTCGAACTTCCCTTCGTCGCACTAGACCAAAGAAATGCGGATCCTTCTGTCATCCTAAGTCTCGATAAAAGTTGCGACGCATCGCGTTCGGGGTACGCTTCCGGTCAAATACGCGCAATGCGCAGGCTCGAGCCGTAAGTTGAATCAATGGAACCAACGTTTGTAACAGGAAAGCCACGACGATGGTTGCGCCTCGATGGCGCCGTTCTTTTCATCGGGTCAATACTTTTATTTCGCGTGACTCATCAACATTGGTGGATCTATCCCTTGCTGCTCTTTGT
>JBEKQN010000054.1:0-12928 GCA_049519675.1 Acidimicrobiales bacterium
GGTGCGCGGACTGCTGCCCGCGAGCGCGTTATCCAATCTCGGCATCTACGCGTCGGGCCAAGCGTACGAGGCGCTGCTGCTTCGAATGCGCGCCCATCCGCTACCCGAGGTTCGCGAATACGCCCAGTTGATGCTCGATGAACTCGTGAAGGTCATCCCGTCGTTCCTCAAGCGCGTCGAGGTCCCCGAGCGCGGCGTCGCGTGGACGAACTACTTTGCCGCCACCAAGAAATCATCTCGCGATCTCATTCGGTCGTACGCCGACGAAGCCAACGAACATGAAAACGAGGAGCAGGTTCGACTCGTGTCATTCGATCCCGAAGGCGAACGTCGCGTCCTCGAAGCGATCGTCTTCGCCAACTCGTCGATGTCGAACGACGAGGCCGTCAAACAGATTGAGCAGTTGAACGAACTCGAACGGGCAAACCTCATGGCGACGTACGTGGGCGACCGTAAGAATCGGCGCCACCGACCGGGACGAGCCTTCGAGCGCACCGACTACCGTTTCGAGCTCGTGACCGATTACGGCGCCTTTCGTGACCTGCAGCGCCACCGCATGCTCACGATTGAGTGGCAACCGCTCACCGCAGACCTCGGGTACGACGTGCCCGACGTTGTGCGAGAGGCCGGACTGAGTGAACGCTTCGAAGAATCGCTGCGGCGTTCGGCTGATTTCTACCACGACGTCCGGACCCAATTCCCCGAACAGTGCCAGTACGTCGTTGCCTTAGCCTTTCGAATTCGCTACTCCATACAGATGAATGCTCGCGAGGCAATGCACCTCATAGAGCTACGTTCGGGACCCCAGGGCCATCCCAGCTACCGTCGGGTCGCCCACGAGATGGCCCGGCTCATTCGCGAACAGGCCGGTCACAGGGCAATTGCCAACGCCATGCAGTACGTGGATTTCTCCGACACCGATCTGGAACGGCTCGAAGCGGAGCGATCGGCCGAGAGAAATCGCAGTAATTACTGATAATTGGTGTTTTTACCCATTTTTTAGTCTAAAACGACGAAATAGTGCTCAAAAAGTTCTACACTGCCAGCGCTACTTAGAAGGAAATTTATGACCACCAATGAATCAACAGAAGAAGTATTTGATGAAGAAGAACTCGTCGACGGTTTCGACGAGGAAGTAGTCGGCGAGGAAGAGCTTGAGGACGCCGACATTGAAGGCGATGACGTCCTCGAGATCGACGACGAGGAGATTCTGGTCGAGGTCGCGGTGCCCGAGGAAGAAGAAGACGTGGCCGATGACGCCGACGTCGAGCTGGCGCTGGACGAAGTGTTGGCTGAGACCATTCGCCGCACGAGCACGCCCGAAGATGACGACGAGATTGTCGAGGTGGACACCACCATCGACCCCGCCGAGACGATCCTGCCCAAGCAGGACGACGAATTCCGCTGTGATTCGTGCCGGCTCTTGAAGAAGACCAGCCAACTGGCCGACAGGGACAAGATGCTGTGTCGTGACTGCGTGTAACTTGACAAGACGGGCCTGCGCGTGACGCGTGATTGTTAGCCCCGCAACCCAGACCACCGCCGCACTAAAATCGCTGTGGGATACGGCGACGGCGGAGGCGGAAAAAAAGCGCGGTGGCGATGCATTGCTGGCCACAATTCGTGGTGGCGTCGCGTCACGAGATTTGCTTAAGCGCTTAATCGAACTCGGATGCGTGTGGTCCTGTCATGACGGCGACACGATCGTGGGCATTGTCATCTGCCGCAATCGGGTCGTCGAAACTCTCTACGTCGATCGCCACCATCGACGACAGGGAGTAGCGCGAGCGATGTTGAATGAGTTGGGCGCATTGGCGTCGCCACCAGTGGATGCGTACGCATTGCCCGGTGACCGTGGTACCAAGTCGCTCTACGAGTCGATTGGCTGGAAGGCGCGACTGCTTACGATGCGCGGCGAGTAGCCGGTCGGCGCACCGCGCGCGTGGGCGGCGGTGGCGGCGGTACTCTCATGCCCAACAACTTCGCGAATTCCGGTATGGCACCGGCGTTCTTGATAGCGAGCATCTTGCAGGAGTCATCGCCGGGAATCCCCTGAGGTTTCACGTTGCGTCGAATCGACGTCTCGACAGCCAAATTGACGATCTCTTTCCAGCGCGCGACGTCTTGCTCGGCCGTCAACGCCTCGGAGGTAAGCGCCACCACTTTCGTGGCCATTTCGGCGCTCACTCGAGTCGACATGTCCGGTGGGCTTGCCACCAAGCGCAGTGCCTCGGGCACGTTCTTTGACGCCACCGCTGCGTCCAATTTCTCGGTCCACTGTGTTCGCAAGGTCTCCAGGCGCAGCGTCAGCGCGGCTTGCAGTTCCTTTAGCTGCGCGCGCCCGTCCTCGTCTAGTGACACTGTCTTCGCCGACGTCACCACCGCGCGCAAATCACGCAGGCGCAGTTCACGACCCGCGCCGACGGCACCCGCCGCTCTGTCCTTCCACAACGCGAGCGTCGTACGACCGAGCAAATCCTCGGCGATGCGATCGATCGTGACCGGGTCGACTGTCGTTCGACCCTGCGCCGTGGCGTTCTTGTTCTGTTCCGCAACGGCCGCACGTACGGCAGGCATCCCACCGCGCAGCAATTGTTCGGCGACGGGCAGTTGTTCGGGTGAGAGCGTGGCGAGCAGGCCATTTCGGTGCGTGGTCGTCATGGGGGGTGCAACCGGACCGCTGGGGCGCTCGGGACGTCCGGGACGGCCTGGACGGCCACTCGATGAGGGCCGTGCGGAGCGCTCCGGTCGGGGACCCCGTTCGGGACGCGCACCCCGATCGGCGCCGTCAGCGCGCGTTACGTCGTCGGCGCGCTCGGTGCGTGGTCCACGAGCAGGTCGCGCCGTGCGCTCAGGACGCGTCGTGCGCTCAGCACCTTCCGCACGCGGCGCGCGCTCCGGTCGGGCAGTTCGTTCCGGAGAATCTCCGCGCGCGGGCCGGTCATGGCGCCCGGCACCGGTGGGTCGTTCCGACGATGACGGACGGCTCGACGAGCGCTTGGGGCCGTCACGTCGGCCTTCACCTTCGTGGCGGTCGCCATCACGACGCGCACCTCGGCCTTTGGGGGCGTAGGTGACGATGACGTCTGGACCTTGCTTTGTGGACGGAATCAACTCAAGTCGCTCGTGACGCGGATCGAGAGGGGAGGCGGTCTTGGGCGCCATGATGGACAGGACTTCGATGCCCTCCATGTACTGCTCAATGTCGGCGCGATAGACGTTACCCACGACGGGGCCGCCATCGACAAGCGAGGCGTTCAAGACACCCTTCGGCAGCTTCGCGCCGGCGGCACGCCACGTCGCAACGTCACCATTCAAACTGGTTATTTCGATGTCAATACGCCGAGACATAGGGCTCCAATCTAGTCGCTCTATGCGTTACAAATATTTCGTTGGCTTTTAAGTCAAATTTACGTTGGTCCCCTAGCATTGCCACCGTGAATGAAATTCCATCCGACGAACCCGACCACACACCCGCCACTGGAGACATCGCGGCACCCGCTCCCGTGGATGTCGAGCCCGCGCACGAGCCCGCCGTACATGAAGATTCGGTTAATACTTCACCCGAGGCGGAGACGCACGCACCAACCGCCGCCGATCCCGAGCTAATCGCCGCGCCCGCAGCGGCTTACGTGCACACTCCAATCGTTGATCAAGTACCCCTATCGACGCAGTCGCGTAGCTCGCGAAGCCCGTGGTCAACACGTATTTCTTTGCTGCTCGTCGCAGCTCTCGTCGGCGGTCTCGCGGGTCACTACGCGTCGCGGGACAACAGCGGACCCGGGGGAGTGACCATTAATTCGGTCACGAATCCTCCGGGCGCGGCCCGCCTGCCTAACGGCATGAGCGTGGCCGCCATTGTCAAAAAAGTCGAACCGATGATTGTTTCGATTGACGTCAAGGGAAATAATTCTGAGGACCAGGGCACCGGCATGATCATTACGTCGAACGGACTCGTGGTTACCAACAATCACGTCATCGCGGCTGCGGTCGGCGATGGGGGAACCATCAGGGTGACGCGCACTGGCTCGCTCAAGAGTATGCCGGCGACGCTGATCGGCACCAACCCGATCGACGACGTGGCTCTCATCCGAATCAACAACGCCAAGAACTTGCCCACGATGACCTTCGGCAATTCCAATGACGTCGTGACCGGCGACGCCGTGGTCGCGATTGGCAACGCGCTCGGTCTCGCGGCCGGCACGCCAACGGTGACGTCGGGCATTGTTTCGGCCCTGGGTCGCACGGTGACCGCGTCGTCGGCAACCGCAACGGAAACGTTAAACAACATGATTCAGACCGACGCCGCCATTAATCCGGGTAACTCAGGCGGCCCTCTGCTCGACTCCGAAGGTGACGTGATTGGCATGAATACCGCCGTCGCGGGAACGCTTCAGGATGGCACCAGCGCGCAAAACATTGGTTTCGCAATTCCCGCAGCGACGATTGAATCACTGCTCAAGTCGCTGAAGGCCGGCGAGAGCATCGTCACGCACGGGGCGTTCATTGGTGTGGAAATCACGTCGATGACGCCCGCATTACAGCAGCAATACAACTTCAAGGTTTCCGAAGGTGCTGTCGTCATGAGCGTGATTGCCGGCACCGGTGCGGCGAAGGCGGGCGTCAAACAGGGCGACATCATCGTCGGCGTCAACGGCACACCTATCACGAGCTCCCAGGACATCACCAGCGTGCTGTCAAGTTTGCACCCCGGTGACACGATTACCCTGCAGCTAGTACGCGGCAAGAAACACTTCAGCCTCAAAGTCACGCTCGGTACGGCGCCAGCCAGCCACTAGGCCAGCGTCGCAATACCTCCGTCGACGGGTAAGACCACACCCGTGATGTAACTGGCCGCCGGTGACGCGAAAAAGATCGCGGCGCCGGCCATGTCAGACGGCCGACCAATCCTCTTCAGCGGAGCGGCGGCCGCGATTTCAGTGCCAAACGCCTCGAGCGTCGCGTGCATCATTTTGGACTCGAACGGTCCAGGCGCAATGGCGTTCACAGTCACTCGAGGTGCCAGGAATTTGGCGAGATGGCGCGTGAGTTGGTGCACGCCGGCCTTGGAGGCCGAGTAGGCGTACGTCTCCATCGAGGGCACGTGGATGCCGTCGATGGAACCGATATTGATCACTCGTGAGGGGTTCTCGGCGGTGCCGTGAGCTTCGAGCATCGCGCGCAGGAACTTAGTCATATGGAAGATCGCCTTGACGTTGAGCGCCAATACGCGCTCGAACGCAGCTTCGTCGTAATCGGCCATCGGCGCGCCCCACGTGGCGCCCGCGTTGTTCACCAATACGTCGAGATGATCTTCTCGCGTGGCCAATTCACCGGCCAAGCGTCGACACTCGGCTTCGGTGGAAAGATCGGCCGGTAGGGAAGTGCAATCACCACTTTTTGACAACTCCGCGGCCAGCGCATCGCAGACGTCGGCTTTGCGCGAAGAGATGTAGACCTTGGCCCCCGCGTCGACAAATCCCGTCGCGATCATTTCACCAATGCCGCGACTGCCGCCGGTAACGAGGACGACTTTGCCCGAGACATCAAAGAGAGAGTCCACGAGTCGAAGTGTAGGACAGCTGCTATCGAGTGAACTAATTAACTAGATAGGCCGTTCGTGGGCGGGCTAATTCTGGTCGGCGTTCGTGGGCAATGACGAGGGCCTCATTGACGTCGTGCGCCTCAACAATCTCTTGGGTGAGGCCCCTGAAGGGGTCACCCCACAGAACGCCAAATAAGACGGGCCCGGTCGGGCTCAACTAACTGCCGACGCGCAGCACAGTGACTGCGAAGATCTGATTAGACGGGGTTGTAGTTGTGGTCGTGGTCGTGGTCTTGCCACTCAATGCGTAATCAGCACGAATCGACCACAGGCCGCTCGACGTGAAGTTGAATGAGCACTGCACCTGGCTCTGCTGAACTGGCTGGTACGCGCACACGAGGGGGACACTGGCCGATCCCTCTGGAGCTACGGCGGTCACGCGAACGAAGCCTGGTGTGTGCTCTGGCAGAATGTCGACCGTGATGTTAAAGGGCCCATTGGTCGCCGACGCAGGTGAACTGTTATTGCTGAAATCGTACGAAAGAACGATCGGATTAAGGTTTCCGGGCTGCACAATGTCAGCCCCAGCAGGGAGCGCTAGTACCCCAATACTGGCGGCGGAAAATAAAACAGTCCAAAGCAACCGACGCATGGCGTCATGTTATCACCAGTTTGGACAAATACCGCCGATAATGTACGTTATGTAAAGTTACTGATTTATCGACCAATATGACCTCAATCAATGTATTCCCCCGGGTGTCCGGGGCGCTCCTGCTCATCAACTAGTTTCGATGCAGCAATGCGCTCCCACCCCCACGTAACACTCAGCAATAAGAAATTAGCGGTTGCGATTCTCGTTGTCGCCTGCGGCGGTGCAGTGGGCACAGCGCTACGAGACCTCCTGCTGAAGCTCCAACCCACCCCTTCCGGAGGTGACTGGACCTCGAAAATCCCCTGGATCTTGCTCGCAATCAATGTGGTGGGCGTGTATTTGGCCACCAAACTCCTTCGCGGGGCGCTTCGACACCACGACCCCAACAATTTGATGCGATTATTGCTGATCACAGGCCTTTTTGGGGGATTCACGTCCTATTCGAGCCTTTTCGTCGCTCTGGCCGCAATCTGGCACCTCTCTATAGCCGGGAGCCTCTTAGTGGCCGCAGGGGCCCTCCTGAGCGGGGCGATTGCGGCATGGGCCGGACTTCTTCGGCGGCACGCCAAATGATCTTCATTTTGGTGGTGGTGGCCGGTGCGGCCGGATGTGTCATCCGTTTTCTGGGCGAATACCTCGTGCGCCGTCACAATCCGACCTTGAGACCGTGGGCCACGGTGGCTGCCAATGCGGTGGGCTGCGGAATCGCTGGATTAGCCGCCTATCGACTCATTGGCCACGCCGACGCGCACGTGAAGTCCGTCATAATCACTGGATTTTGTGGGGGATTGACGACCTTCTCATCCGCCTTGGCGATTCCAGCTATTCTCCAGCGCCAGCACCATTGGGGCTACTCCTTGGCCCTCGTGTTCACTACCCCACTGCTCTGCGGTGCCTTTTTTGTGTTGGGAATGTCACTCGCGCATTAAATCAAGCGTCGATTTAGCTTTAATCTGCAACTATCTCGATTCCCCCCACACGGGCGGACGTTTCTCGACGAATGCACTTATTCCTTCCTGCGCGTCAGGGGATTGACTTTGCGTAGCCATCACCTCGATGGCGAACTCGTACGCAGCAGCTTGGTCTAAGTCAATTTGTTGGTAGAAGGCGTGCTTGCCAACACCCTTGGATGCGCTACTCCCCCGCGTCACTCGATGCAACAACAAACTCGTCGCGGACTCCAAATCCTTTGGAGTAACAACGCAATTGACGAGCCCCCATTCGCCCGCCGTGTCGGCATCAATCGCGTCACCACTCATCGCCATCTCTAGCGCACGCTTGCGGCCGATGGCTCGACCAACAGCCACCATCGGCGTGGTGCAGAACAGTCCCCCACTGCCTCCCGGAGTGCAAAACGTCGCGTCATCGGAAGCGACCGCAAGATCTGCGGTCGCC
The DNA here is from genome assembly GCA_049519675.1 of Acidimicrobiales bacterium. Classification (GTDB taxonomy): domain Bacteria; phylum Actinomycetota; class Acidimicrobiia; order Acidimicrobiales; family RAAP-2; genus RAAP-2. The sequence goes on from JBEKQN010000054.1 coordinate 7,593, forward strand.
ACCAATTGACATCCCGCGCCAGTCGCGAGGCCATGGACGCGTGCGATGACGGGCTGAGGAATACCCTGCATCGTGTCCATCATTCGCGTGCACGTTTGAAAGAGATGGCGAACATCATCGAGATCGCGGTCGAGCATCTCCGTGAAATCATGGCCCGCGCAGTAGACCGATCCCTTAGCGGCCAATATCACTCCCGTAGCGTCACTGTCGCCAACATCACAGAAGGCGTCAATCAATTCAAGCAAGACCTCGAGGGTCAAGACGTTGCGCCGCTCGGGATTGTTCAGCCAGATGGTAACCGTGTCGCCCTCACGTTCAACGTCCAGTTGGCGGTATGAATTCATCGCAGATTCGGCCTTCCTGACGCTCGAGGTTGAGTGTACTGCCCTGGTGCTTCTGCTCTTTCGCGACGTGCACCGGCTGACTTTTGCGACGTCGTCGCAGTAAAACGTCCTCTTCTCGCGGCCCTCCGCGTTGGTGGTAGGAGTTGCGGACTACCGGAGTGTGGAGATTTGCCGGAGATCCTTTAGGGCAAGCGAAGGTGACGCGTCATTACTTGATCCCCGAGACAATCGCTAGGGCGGCGAGCACGGCAATCAACATATAGGCCACGTACGCGTTGAGGTGACCCGACTGCAGGCGTTTGACGACGCGCGACACCTTGACTGCTCCAGCGCGCAGCGGGCGGTAGAGGTACGTTTCGACGGGTTCGATGACGGTCGTATGGGTGGCGATATGGGCCGGCTGACCGATTGTCGAGTCGTCATCATCGGTCCACTCCACTTCAAGCGTTCTCCGTGTGCCCAGGACGTTCGCGAGCACGTGACGTAACGGATTGGCGAACCCGAAGGCCGTGTAACTTGACGGTCCTTCAACCCCGGACGACGCTGAGTGCCAGGCGGGCACGCGACGGACTTTAAGGAACTTGCCTCGCGACAGGGCCATGGTGACGACAAAGACCGCGACAATGGCGCTCGGCAGTATGACCCACAGCCACGATGGCGACAGAATCGAAAATCCCGAGAAGACCGGTTGAAGGATCCACGGCGACTTGAGCGCGTGCAAGGTGACGAGCCGTGGCACCACCGGTCCGAGACCATCAGCAATGAATCGAACTTCTAAGGGGCTGAGCACCGCCAACGCGAGACAACTGATACCAAGGATCGACAGTCCCACTTTGCCAAAGACACCAACTTCACGATGCCGCTCGCGATGAACCGTCGGTCTGCCGAGCATGGTGAGCGCCAGTACTCGCAAGAACACCAACGCGGCCAACCCGGTCGTGAGTGCGACGAGCGCCGCCGCGGCGGCCAACCCGAGTCGAAGTGCCAATCCGCTGACTCGAAACTGTTGCATGAGTGCTTCAAGAATGAACCACTCCGATACGAAACCGATCGTCGGCGGAAGACCGGCGAGCGCGAGCGCACCTGCGCCAAAGGTAAGCCCGTTCCAGCGCATGCGTCGTCCAACCCCGCGCAGTTGATCGAGGTCGTCCGATCCTTCGGCCGCTTCGACGTTCGCGAGCGAGACGAACAGCGCAGACTTGGCAACCGCGTGAGCGACAGTCTGGAGCGTGCCCGCTAAGAGTCCAACGGCCACCAGTGCCGGTAGTCGCACCAACTCGCCAGTGAGCGCGACGCCGAAGGCGGTCGCGATGAGTCCCGCGTTTTCGATACTCGAGTACGCCACCAACTTGGTGAGGCTCGACTGGACACCGGCGAAGGTAATCCCGAGCAGGGCCGTCACGCCGCCGCAGAGCAAGACCGCGACGATCAGCCACACCGGTGGGCGGCCGAGTACGCCCATGAAGCGCCAGAGACCGTACACCCCAACGTTGGCGCCAATCCCGGCCATCGCCGCGCGTGCCGGACCGGGAGCGGAGGGATAGCCGAGCGGGATCCACACCTGGAAGGGAACGAGTCCGAGCTTCGCTCCGAAACCAACCACCACGAGGACCCAGGCGACGTCGAGCACTGCACCCGGTCCCACTGCGTGCCAGTTGGCAATAGTGAGACTCCCGCTGTGACTGGCGAGCAACAAGAAACCGAAGAGCAGGGCCGCACCGCTCACCTTGCCCATGCCTAACGTGGACCACGCGGCGCCTAGTTGGCGCGGTGACGATCGAGTGACCGACGTCAGCAAATAGAAGGCCAGTGTCAGTAGTTCCCAGGCAAAGAGAAAGACAAACGCGTCAGCGGCACAGAGAATCACCGCAACTGACAACAACAGCAAGAGGTAACCAGTGGCCACACCCCGATGATGCGTTCGGTGGTCGGGATGCACCCACGAAATGAAACACGCCGACACGGCCGCCGCGATACCAAACAGCAGGGTAAGAAAGAAACCGGCCAATTGGTCGATGTCCAGCGCGCCGTGACCGACGCCGAAGAGGTGCGTTAGATTTACCGACACTGCGTGCGTTGTCACCGCGTGCACGCCAACAACCAAGAGACAAGCGCTCCCGGCGAGCCCGAAGAGATACGGAATGGTTCGAACGAGACGTGAAGTGACGCCGAGAAGTAGATCGAGCGCCGCACCCGCGACGAAGCACGCGATTGCGACGGTGAAAAGCACGCCGCTCACGAGTCACCGCTCCGGGGCGAATTTACCGAGCGATCAGTGTGTTTCACAACAGCGTTCGTGCGAAGCGGCGCCAGGAGGTTGACGGCCATCAAGATCCCATGCAACAACCCGAACGGAGTGGGGGGCGATCCCGGAACGAAGACGTCGACCGGCACGCTCGAAGATATGCCGGCGCGCGTCGCGTAACTCGATTGCAGCAACCCTCCGCTGACTGCGTCAACCCCGGCCGCAATGACGACCTTGGGATGAGGCATCACGTCGTAGGTGTGTTGCAGCGGACCTATCATGCCTACCGCACCAGCGCCGCTCACCAACAGGACGTCTGCGTGACGCGGGCTGGCGGTGAAATAAATCCCCAGTCGCTGCACGTCGTAGACCGGATTTGTCAAAGCGGCAATCTCCCACTCCTCCGAACCGTCGGAACCGGCATCGACGTGGCGAATGTGCACCGAGCGACGAAGAGACTTGACCCTCGCCGCGAGTTCGCTTTGCACTGCAAAAATCGCGGTCTCGCTCTCTTCCATCACTGGGACAACCTGATCACTTCGTTGACGGGTGGAGATTTCGAAATTGGGCGAGAATTGAAAGACCGCGGGAAGCACCTGCGTGCAGCGACCGCAGAGGATGCACGCACCGCGATCCAGCGCCACCTTTCCGTCACGCAACGAAATCGCTCCCGTCGGGCACACGCGCAGCGCATCGACCAAGTCGCTCGTGGTAGCGCTGGACTCGCTCACTTCAATCGAGCCCCTAAATTCGGGCCCATAGCCGTCCGCCTCTCGGGGATAGCACGAGGTCACTATGCCCTCGCGAATGCCTCTGGGAATCCAGGCCATTAGCTTGACACCCCCGCAATCGAGAGACCGAAACTGGCCTCAATGAACGCAAAGTCCGTGAGAATATCGCCGGGAAACGCTGACGAGAACAGCGCCAGATTGTGAAATGACGCGGATCGCTGCTTCACTCGCGTCAAGACGCCATCTCGCATCTCAATCAGCGACAGGATCTCTCCTTGGGGTGCTTCTACGCGAACTACGGCCGAGCCGGTGGAAGGCGGCACGTCGACGGCCCACTGAGACCCTGTTGAATCCTTCGATTGGTCGAGGAGTTGAGCAGCTTCGCGAATAAGGCGAAACGATCCCGTGATTTCGTCGACCCGCACTCGCTGGCGGGCGAGCGCATCGCCTTCCCCGCGTGTTTCCATCTCTTGTGGTTCAAGCGACGCGTACGCGCCGTAGGGCTGGCGCCAGCGCACATCGTGCATCAACCCCGAGCCTCGCGCGAGTGGTCCGAGCGCACCAAACTCCTCAATGAGTGAACCGGGCAGTACGCCGGTGCCCCGCAGTCGGTCCAGGAACGATGGCGTGTCCATCAGCAAGTGCAAATCGTTCGCCACGGCCAGTTCGAGCGGGTCGATGGCCGCGAGTATTTCAACCAAGTTCAAGAGTGGCGCTGCCGCCACTCCCCCGGGTACCACCACCCCGCGACCAAATCGACTCCCGCACAACTGAGCGCGCAGGCGTTGTATCCGCTCCTTATGCAACGAGAAGCGGGCGTAGGCGACGGCCTGTCCGGCCGCTTCCGTGTGGCGAATCGTGGAATCCAGGTGATTGGCAATCCGTTCCAGTTCGGCGTGTATCACCCGAACCAGCGCTGCGCCACGAGTAATTTGTACGCCGCCGATCTCCTCGACCGCAGCGCAGAAGGCCCAGGCGTGAGCCAGCGAAGCAACTCCTTCGCACCGTTCGGCGAGCAACACACCGTCATCAACGCTCATGTCGGCGAAGAGCGACTCCACGCCACGGTGCTTATAGAACGGTCGAGTACGCAGATGAGGGATGTCCTCGCCCGGAGTCTCGACCACGTATTCAACTGACTCGAACACGCCCGAGCGCACGGGGCCGTAGGAGATGGTGAACACCCCTTCGCCACGCAGGTGCGCGGGCAGCGGCGCGATACCGAGTTGGGCGGCCCCGGTGGGAAACCCAGAGCCCGACCGGGACCGCTCGGTGCTGGGCGCGCGCGAGAACACAAGTGGGTCGTTGCTACCGTCAGTGTGCAGCTCCAACTCGAAGAGGTCGTGAATCTCGCGCTCGTACCACCGAGCCGACGGTATGAGCGATCCCAGGGACGGAAATTGACTGTGACCGCCAGCAAGTACCGTCTGGACAACTTCTAACGCTCCATCGACGTCCAGGACCGCGGTGACACGCGTGTCGTTGCCGAGCGCACTCGCGAAGAGACCGGCAAATCGCGAACCGCGCTGCACGCTCGAGACCACGGTGCCGACGAAGTCTTGGATGTCCACCGCACTCGACGCGTTGATGATCGTCATCGCGCAGCCCGCAATTCGTACGCGGCGCGGTCGAGCAGATGACTCAACTGCGAAGGCGGGTGCACGCCCAGTAGCAACAGGGCCAACAGTCCCACGGCCATCGAGACCACGATCCAGTTGCTCACTTCGCCCTTGACGACCTGCGCTTCGGGCGAGCCTTCGACTGGTGGAACGCTGGGACTGAGCATGGTCTGTGTGGTGAACCACGACAGACCAAAGAATGCCAACGTCACCAGGACCACGAGGATCGCGGCCACGGTATCTCGGGGCTCACGCAGGCCGCCATAGACAATAAGGAATTCGCTGCGGAAAATTCCGAAGGGCGGCATCGCCGACAGCGCGAGGACCGACAGAATCAACATGGGTCCGCTCCAGGGAAGCACCCCGACGCCTCCGCGAATCTTTGACATGTCCTTGC
>JBEKQN010000055.1:0-12841 GCA_049519675.1 Acidimicrobiales bacterium
GGTGAGCGGAATACCTTCGTAGAGACCAAAGAGATTACGACCCTGGGCCTCTTCTTCGACGATGACGGCGACGTTTTCCATCACCGACGAAAGTGACGGCGGCAACGACGCAAGGGCGTCGGCCGCAAGCTCTTCGAATCGTTCGTTGGTCACAATGAACATCAAGTCAGGGTACCGTTCACCTAAAAATGTGAGCCGGTGGCCGGACTATTCGAGGCCCTCTAAACCTTGGCGCTCGCGCTCGATGAGACGCGCCTTGGATATGTCATTCTCGGGGTTGGCCTGCACTTCGCGAACCAACGTGGCCGTCGGGTCACCGACCGCTTGATGCATGCGAGTGCCCAAATAGCTGAAGTGCGGTCGGGGGCCCTCGGTCATTACCTGAATCTGAGTCTTGGGATCTGAGGCCGTGCGCGAGAAGTGCTGGGACAACAGGTAGCCGTACGCGCCGGCCGCGAAGAGTCCAATCGCGAAGATCACAAACCCGGTGGCTTCTAAGGCCTTGCCAGGGGTGTTGGACGTTCTTTCGATCACGAAGCCGACCAAAAAGACTGCCGCGCCCAAGGCCATGATGCCCTCTGAGATGTAGAGGCCGCGGTCGAGACGGCGCCGGTGGGCTAACTTTTGCTCGGTCATGGCGACTACCTTTCTTTGCGGACGTGCACGGATCCAGAAGAGATGAACTCCCTCCATTCTAGGTGTGAATCACGAAATTGTGGTGAAGTAGTGAGGTAGAAAGTCCGCGCGCGGACACGCAATTTGACCGCGATTTTTCCCGTCAGTTGATGATCAAGTGTGCGATCGCATCAGAGTCGAACAACTTCGCCTCAAACTCGTTGCGGTCGTGCATCATCCGCCGCGGCACTCTCTTCTAGGGTCAATCCGCGAGTCTCTCGTCCGAACACGAGCACGACACAGGCGCTCACAAGCGCCACCGAACCCACGAGCACGTACACGGCGCCTACGCCAAAACTCGACAGCACAAACGGGATGAACGACGGCCCGATCACGCCCGAGATAAGCCGCCCGAACCCTTCGGTGGTGGCTACGCCCCACGCACGGATCTCGGTCGGAAAGCTTTCGGAGGTGTACGTCTTAACTGCCGGGTCCACTCCAATGCCGAAGAACGACATTAGGCAACCGAGCACCAAAATCGGCACGGCGCCACGCGCGAAGCCAAAGAGCAGCGACGCCACGGCCGCGAGCACAGTGAAACTGACGATGACGGGCTTTCGCCCCCACCGTTCGATGACCCACGACTCGAGCAGCTTGCCGGGAATGGAGATGCCGACAATCACCGCGGTGAACGCGAAGGCAGAGGTGAGGGTGTAACCCATATTGGTTACCGCCGTCGGCATGAAAATCTGAATTGAGTAGAAGATGAAGAAGGTGCCGCCGAACGTCACCCAGAGCGTGGCGGCCCGTCGGCGAAGCGGGCGGCGAAACACCGCGCGCAGCGGTTGTGGCGACGCCTTCGACGTGGCCGCGTTGTCGGGCGGGAGGGGCGCCAACGGATGACCGCTCGATACCTCCGCACGTTTTTCCATGATTGCTAGCGTTGCTTCACACTCAACCCAACGACCCTTTGACTCGTACCAACGTGGTGACTCCGGCAGGTAGCGCCATGCCAGCAGCGCAAAGAACACTGGTAATCCGCCAATGAGGAACATGATGCGCCAGCCGGAGGTGTTCTCGACGTTGGGAATAAGCACCAACGCGAGCAACGGGGACAAAAAATAGCCGAACGAGAGGAAGGAGTCGGCCCATCCGGTGTAGCGCCCGCGGCGATTGGGCGGGCAGAGTTCGCACGCGTAGATGTACGGAATCGGAAAGACCGCGCCCATCGCCATGCCGTCGGCGATGCGCAACGCGATGACCGAACCAATGTCGGGTGCCACTCCGGTCAAGAACGTGAGAACGGCGTAGGCGAACGTGCCCACGATGAGAATCTTGCGCCGACCAAATCGGTCTGCCAAGTGGCCCGCGGGAACGATCCCGATGACGATGCCGATGTTGGCCGCGATCGCGACAAACGAGCGCATTGACGTCGTGAGCGCAAATTGGTGGGTGAGTGACGGCAGCACCGAACCGGTGAGACCAATGTCGTAGGACTCCACGAGCCAGCTCAGAAAGAGCAACGACATGATGGCGCCAAGCCATCGAGTTGACGGCAATCGGTCCAATCGTGCGCCGGCGCGGGGTGGTGACAAGCCCACGGACGCAGCGCTCGGCGGAGCGACGACGCCAACGTGAGTCGGATCTGGAGATGCCATGATCGTGGAATGAGGGCGGCGCACGGGTGTTCCCCTGACTCTCCTCCGCAAGATTTGGCGAAAACTGCCGAAATCCAGAGCAGCCAGCGTCGACGTTGATGCGAAACCTCAACCAATCTCACGCTACCAGTGGCGGCGTTCTACTTGGTCTGTCGCGATGGGCACGAAGACACTGTTTTACCAACCTTCCCGAGCGCTCGGATCAAGTGTCTGTACAGATTGTTTAGAACTTGGCAGTTCCTTGGGCGTAGTCGCCTGCGACAGTGGAGCGAACCGTGTTGACCACCGCTGAGGCGGCGGTGATGATGCCCAACTCGCGGTTGTAGTCGAGCGATGACGTGGAGAAATTTTCGCTGCCGACGAACACCGTGCCGTTGCTGGCCGTGCAGTCAGCGCAAATGACCTTCGCGTGGATGTACACCTGACTCTCGGACAACGTACGCACGTGCACACCCGCTCGAGCCAATTCGGAAAGAGCGGAATGCCACTCTGAGTCGTAGGTCATCACGACCTCGACGTCGACGCCGCGACGGGCGGCTGCTTCCAGGGCCGACTCAATGGTGTACGAGTCCATCTCCTCGTTCTCCACCAGCAGGGCGTGTTTGGCGGACTGGATCAAATCCACGAGCGCACTCGTGGAACCTGGACTCCAGACCAGGTCGCCGCTGCCCGTGCTGAGCGATGCGCTTCGGTGGGCAAAGTCGGCCGAGAACGTGGATTGAGCGGCGGCGATGTCGGCGTGGTTGCGATCGAGCACCCAGAAATCGCGCGTTGACGAGTAGTACTGCGCCTGGAAATTGGCGGTGCCAATGTAGAGCGACGTGCCGTCGATGACGAGGTACTTCGCGTGGAATATTTGATTGTCGGGCGCGAAGACCACGTGCACCCCGCTGCGCTCCAAGGTCTTGGCTGCCGGTTCGTTGTCACTCGCGATGCCGTACTCCGAATCGAGTACCACCCGCACGTCAACTCCCGCGCGCGCCCGAGCGGCGAGGTCGGCCTCGATCGAGGGGTCTTCAAGTTCGTATATCGACAGGTCGATCGTGTGATGGGCGCCCAGGATCGCGTGGCCCAAGAATCCGAAGCCGGCCGCTGGTTCGACGAAGATTGAAAGTTGACTCGGTGATGCCGCGGCTGACGCGTGGCTCGCGGTTACGCCCAGCGACACCAGCGAGATCGTGAGCATCGAGATCGTCATGTGGGCCAACCAGGGATGTAGGCCCTGGCGAAGTGTGGCGCGGGAAGCGGCGTAACGCCCGACTGACTTAACGAACGTGGCCCGCATCGTCAAAGATGCCCTCGAGCGTCGGGGCGACGCTCGAGGATTCGTAGGTGGTGATCGCATCTTCGCGACGCTCGGTCAGGCCAATGTCGTCCCAGCCATTGAGCAAGCGCTGCTGGGTCATCGGGTCGAGTGTGAAGTCACGCTGCCATCCCGCCTCGGGCACTTCAACGCGCAGGTGCACGACGTCGACGACCACCAAACGGGTGGGCTCCAGTTTGACCAAGCTGGTCAACTCTTCAACGTCGTCGGCGCCGAGTTGCACAATCACGAGTCCTTGTTTGGCGGCGTTGTTTTGAAAGATGTCGCCGAAGGACGGAGCGATGATTGCTTGAAACCCAAAATCCATGAGGGCCCACACTGCGTGTTCGCGCGACGAGCCAATGCCAAAGCGTGGCCCGGCGCTCATGATCGTCGCGCCCACGAAATCCGGTCGATTGAGCACAAACTCGGGATCGTCGCGCCATTCGCTAAAGAGTCCTCGCCCGAAGCCGGTGCGCTCGACCCGCTTCAGCCAGTCAGAAGGAATGATCTGGTCGGTGTCGACGTCGGAGCGTTCGAGCGGGACGCATCGACCCTCGACAACATTGACCGGCTTCATGAACTGAGTTCTCCCGGCGAGGAGAAGTGGCCCTGAATGGCGGTCGCGGCGGCGACGACCGGCGAGACGAGGTGAGTTCGACCTCCGCGTCCCTGGCGACCCTCAAAATTCCGGTTCGACGTAGACGCGCAGCGCTGTCCGGGTTTCAGGGTGTCGGGGTTCATGCCCAGGCACATCGAGCAGCCTGGTTCCCGCCACTCAAACCCAGCGTCAGTGAAAATCTTGTCGAGACCCTCGTCCTCGGCCTGCTTCTTCACTCGATGCGATCCGGGGACGACGAGCGCTCGCACGTGATTGGCAACGTGGTGCCCGATGGCTACCGCGGCCGCGGCCCGTAGGTCTTCGATGCGCGAATTGGTACACGATCCAATGAAGACCACGTCGACCGGAATGTCGCGCACGACGGTGCCCGGCGTGAGGTCCATGTAGGCGAGTGCTCGCTCGGTGGCCTCTCGCTGATCGGGATCGCTCATGGTGTCGGGCGTGGGCACGACACCGTTGAGCGCCACGACCTGGGCGGGATTAGTGCCCCAGGTGACGAAGGGCACGAGGTCAGCGGCGTCGAGCTCGACCTCGACATCGAAGTGGGCGTCGTCGTCGCTCGTGAAGGTACGCCACCGTGTCGCCGCGACCTCGAACTCTTCACCCTCGGGCACGCCGGGACGCCCGCGCAAGTAGTCAATCGTCGTGTCGTCGACCGCTACGAGCCCGGCCCGCGCGCCCGCCTCGATGCTCATGTTGCACACGGTCATGCGACCTTCCATGCTGAGCGCACGAATCGCCTCACCGCGATACTCAATAACGTGCCCGGTGCCGCCGCCGGTACCAAGGCGCCCAACAATGGCGAGCGCGATGTCCTTGGCGCTCACGCCTTCGGGGGCGATGCCCTTCACGGTGACCGACATTGACTTGGCCCGCTGCTGGGGCAGTGTTTGGGTCGCCAGGACGTGCTCGACCTCACTGGTGCCAATGCCGAAGGCTAGGGAACCGAAGGCCCCGTGGGTCGACGTGTGCGAGTCACCGCACACAATGGTCATGCCCGGCTGGGTGACGCCCAACTCTGGTCCAATGACGTGAACGATTCCCTGGTTCTCGTGACCGCGAGGGAACAACGTGATGCCGAACTGCGCACAGTTCTCGTCGAGCGCCTCGAGCTGCCGACGCGAGATGGGGTCGTTCACGGGCGTGCTGAGCGGATCTGTCGGCACGTTGTGGTCGGCCGTCGCGAGGGTCCGGTCGGGACGGCGCACCGTTCGCCCGTTTAGGCGCAGCCCGTCAAAGGCTTGCGGGCTGGTGACCTCGTGGACCAAGTGCAGGTCTATGTAGAGCAGCGTGGGCTCGCCTTCGGGAGACGCCACCACGTGCTCTTCCCAGATCTTGTCAAAAACGGTTCGGCCGGCCACGATTTAGCGCAGACCCACGATCTTTACCCGAAGGATGCCTGACGGCGCCTCGTATTCGACGACCTCCCCGATGGAGTGATGCAGCAATGCCTCACCCAGCGGCGAGGTGGGCGAGGCGACCAGCACATCGTCGGGCCGTTCCTCAATGGAACCAATGAAGAACTCTTGGAAATCGTCGTCGCTGTCGCCTTCGTAGACCACCTGGACAATCGAAGCGAATTGTACGGCGTCGGCGTGTTCGTCGCGCTCGACAATCTCGTGGTTGCGGATCACGTTGTCGATCTGGCGAATTCTCGATTCCATCTTGCCCTGGGCGTCCTTGGCGGCGTGGTAGTCACCGTTTTCCGAGAGGTCACCCATCAATCGAGCAGATTCAATCGTGCGCGCGATCGATGTGCGCCCCGCGGTCGTCAGTTCGAGGTACTCGGCTTCGAGTTTGTCCAAGGTTTCTTGGGTGATGCGGTGAATTTCGCCGGCCATGGCGCAACCTTTGTCGAGGAGAAGTCCTAATTCTACCCTTCGATGTGACAGATTCTTTCGCGGGTTTGCCCCTGCAAGTGTCCGGCGACCAAACTAGGAGTACCAAAGGGGGCCCAGATCATGAGTAACGAGCGCACGTATCGCGTGGCCGTGCTCGGCGGCGACGGCATCGGACCCGAGGTTACCGAGGCGGCCCTCGAGGTCGTGCGAGCGACCGGCGTTGTCCTGGCGACCACATACTTCGAATTAGGCGCGGCGCGGTATTTACGCGACGGCTTTGTGCTCGATGAGGCGACGCTTGAGGATCTGCGGGGCTTTGACGCGATCCTCTTGGGCGCCGTAGGACCCGCCATTGGCGACACCAGGATCCCCGGGGGCGTGCTGGAACGCGGCCTATTGCTGCGCATGCGCTTCGGGCTCGACCTCTACATCAACTATCGACCCTTCCGCGGCGTGGCGGGATCCCTCGCCGAGGGCTGTCAGTTCGCGATCGTGCGCGAGAACACCGAGGGACCCTACGCCGGCGAGGGCGGGGTGCTGCGATTGGGCACGTCCCACGAAGTCGCCACGCAGGGATCGGTCAACACCCGCTTTGGCGTCGAGCGCTGCGTACGCTACGCCTTCGAACGCGCGGCGTCACTGCCCACGCCGAAGCTGACCCTGGTGCACAAGACCAACGTGCTCACGTTTTCGGGCGACCTATGGGCCCGGGTGGTGAAGGAGGTGGGCGGCGAGTTCGACACTGTCGAAGTGGACTACAACCACGTCGACGCCACGTGCATTTACCTGGTCGAGAGTCCGCAGCGCTACGGCATCATCGTGACCGACAACCTCTTTGGCGACATCCTTTCGGACCTCGCGGGCGCCGTGACCGGTGGCATTGGTTACGCCGCGAGCGCGAACCTAAATCCCGCGCGCACGGGCGCGTCGCTGTTTGAACCGGTGCACGGGGCCGCGCACGACCTCGTGGGCACGGGTCTCGCCAATCCGCTGGCGGCCGTTTCCTCAGCGGCGCTGATGCTCGAGCACCTGGGTGAAGTAGAGGCGGCCCAGCGTGTCGCGCTCGCCGTGCAAGACTTTGCTGGTGACGTGAAGACGCTGGGCACGCTCGGCGTGACGAAGCAACTACTAGAGAGGTTGTAGAAATGGCCATTACTCCCACCAAGAAGATCTGGATGGACGGCGAACTGGTTGCTTGGGAGAAGGCCACGGTCCACGTGCTCACCCACACGTTGCACTACGGCACTGGCGCTTTCGAGGGCATTCGGGCGTATCCCACGTCGAAGGGACCGGCCATCTTCAGACTTCGTGACCACTTGGAGCGACTGTTGCGCAGTTGCAAGATCCTGATGATCGACGTGCCCTACACGTTGAACGAACTCTGTGAAGCGTCCGTCGAACTGGTGCGCGTGAACAAGATGGACGATGGTTGCTACCTGCGGCCCTTGGTGTACCTGGGTTACGGCGAGATGGGCGTCAACCCGCTGCCCGCACCGGTGAACGTGGCCATTGCCTGCTGGCCGTGGGGCGCGTACCTGGGTGACGAGGGCGTCGAGAACGGCGTGCGCATGAAGATTTCCTCGTGGGTGCGTCACGCCCCCAACGCGATGCCGACGGCGTCTAAGACCGTGGGTGGCTACGTCAACTCGAGCCTCGCCAAAGTCGAAGCGGTCAAGGCCGGGTACGACGAAGCAATCATGCTCGGCCCTGACGGGCGGATCTCGGAATGCACGGGTGAAAACCTCTTCATTGTTCGCGACGGACTGATCATCAGCCCGCCGCCGTCGGAGGCCGGCGCGCTGCGCGGCGTCACGCAGGCGAGCGTGGTGCGCATCGCCAACGACCATGGCTATTCAGTGAGCTTTGAAGCGATGCGCCGTGACGACCTGTACATCGCCGATGAGGCCTTCCTCACTGGCACGGCCGCCGAGATCGTGCCCATTGCCTCGGTGGATGACCGTGTCGTGGGCGAGGGTCACCCCGGACCCATCACCAAGGTCCTGCAAGCGACGTACCATCAGGCCGTGCGTGGCGAATTAGCGCAGTACGAAACTTGGCTAACCAGGATTTAGTCCGACTTTTCAGGGGTAGTGTCGAAGTGTGACCCAACCCACGTTTTCTCCTGTTCCCGCGTCCGGTGAAGTGCGCCCGACGATGCCCACGCAGACCCCCGAAATTGGACGTACGCCCAAGCCCGGACTCCAGCATTCGCTGAACCCCGCCTCGGGCAAGGGGTACGGGACTCCGGCACCCGGCGAGGGATTTGCCCTCACGATCTCCCAGCGCGAGTGCGCCAAACTTCACTTCGCCCATCCCCATGACCGCCACGACGTGGAACTGGGCGTCGCGCTGGTCGCGGCCAAACGCGCCAGCCTCGTGGGTCGCGGCCCAATCCCCGAGGACGTGCACGTGGCGTTGGACCACTTCGGACTGCGAACGTCGTCACTGATCGAGCGTGACCAGACCGCTCCATTTGCGGGTCTGGCGCACAGTTATGCGCTGCAGCGCCGTTTTGTTGATGGCGTCACGAGAGAAGATTTGCTGGTTAGCGTTGCTCACGCCGGCCACTAGCACTACGAAAGATTTGCCATGAGTTTCGATCTCAACGACGAGCAGCGAGCCTTTCGTGAGGTGATGCACGGATTCGTCGATAGTCGCATTACCCCGCACGCCGCGCATTACGACCGTGAGCAGATCTTCCCCCAGGAAAGTTGGGACGCCTGTCGCGAGATGGACCTGCCGTCGGTATGGGTGCCCGAGGCGTACGGCGGATCGGGCGGCGACATGGTGACCCAGGCAATCATGATCGAAGAGATCGCCCGGGGCTGCGCCTCGACGTCGGTGACCATGCTGATCTCCAAACTGGCGATGCTGCCCATCATGAATTTTGCCTCCGAAGAGATCAAGCAGCAGTACCTGCCGCGTTTCGCAACGGGCGAGATTCAAGGTTCCTACTGCCTTTCTGAGGCTGACGCGGGCTCGGACGTGGCCGCCATGCGATGTCGTGCGGTGCGCGACGGTGACGACTACGTGCTCAACGGCTCGAAGTTCTGGATTACCAACGCTGGCGTGTCGGACACGTACACGGTCTTCGCTTCGACCAATTTGGACCTCAAGAGTCGCGGCATCACCTGCTTCCTCGTCGAAAAGGGCCCGGGCGTGCAGTTCCCCAAGTTTGAAGACAAGCTCGGTCTGCGCGCGTCGCCTACCGGTGAAGTTGTCTTTGACAATGTGCGCGTGCCGATGTCGCATCGTATTGGCGAGGAGGGCGAGGGCTTCAAGATCGCCATGCACACGCTGGCACGTTCGCGGCCCACGATTGGCGCCCAGGCCGTCGGCATCTCCCAGGGCGCTATCGACTTCGCCGGCACGTACATGCAGGGGCGCAAGGCCTTCGGCGCGCCCATCAGTGACCTGCAGGGGCTGCGTTTCATGCTGGCCGACATGGCGATCCGCAACGAGGCGGCGAGGTCGCTGGTCTACCGAGCTTGCGCCATCATCGACGCCGGCGACCCCGACGGAGAGCTGGGCTACATCGGTGCGGCCGCCAAGTCGTTTGCCTCTGACACCGCGATGAGCGTCACGACGGACGCCGTGCAGTTACTCGGCGGCTACGGATTCACTAAAGAGTTTCCGGTCGAACGCTTCATGCGCGACGCCAAGATTACGCAGATCTACGAGGGCACCAACCAGGTCCAGCGCATCGTGGTCGCCAAGCATCTCTTAACGTAGGTCGTCGTGACGCCGTCTACTCCCAGTCCGGTGCATTACGTGCGTCGCGGTCTCTTAAAGATCGACGACGCCACGGTGTTAGAGGCAGTTGACTCCCTGGACCTGCGCGGCAACGCCAAGATCAGCGCCGTGGTGGGCATGCCGCTGCGCAGCCTCCAGCAACGTCGTGACGTCACGGCCTTCGCAATTGGCGCACCGATCGCGGCGGTCAAGGGTCTCGTAGAACTGCTCGCGATGGAACCATTGGAAAAGGTCATCACCGCGCTCGGTGACCACGCGGACTCGCCCACCTACGAGCAACTCTCCACCGCCGTTGACCAACTCATCGCTGACGGAGCAACGGATGATGACATCGTGGCGTTGCTCACCTTCGCGATCGGAGAGGAGTTTCCCGCGGCGCCGCACTGTCGACAGCTGCTCGAAGAGCGGCCTCAGTTTGCGCTGCCCGAACTGCCGGAGATTGCGCCCAGCTCGGCGTTGCTGGCGCCAAAGCATATTGACCCCGAGGTTCGCGAGCAGCGCAAGGCTCGCCGAGAAGAGGAGAAGCGCCGGCGCCGCAACAGCGCGCCAGTGCACCCGGCACGTCCGGTGCGCGTGAAGAGCGACAAGAAGGTCGCACCGGCACAGCCAGCGCCGGTGCCCGCAGAACCAGTACCGACGATCGAGCGGCGCCGCCTGCTGCTGACTCCCGCCGAATCAGAGCGGTTCAGCGCCGAACATCCCTTCGTGGCGACCATCGTGCTCGCCGAGATCCCCTTTGACGCGGTTGATCCTGTCATCCCAGAGCAGCGCGCCAAACTTCGACCCGCTTTGGTCGTGGCGGCGGGCGAGTCGGGTGCGCTGGTGCGCGGCATCTATTCGAATGCCTCGACAACGCGCTCGCTCTTTCAGCCCTGGCGCCGGCTGGGATTTGATCACATTTCCTACATCGACGACGCGAGGACGGCATTGACGCTCTCCAGCCTCGACGAACTGGAACGTCTGGGCCGCCTGAGCGACGACGAGTGGAACGCCATCAACTAATAATTTGGTGAATACTGTCGGGACTGTCGATTTTGTCGATCCCCGATCGTCGGTATGGGTGAGGTCCGAAGTGCGGGCCCAACTGCAAGGAGAGTGCACATGTCTGAATACTTAGTCCTGATCTACGAAAATGAAGCCTCGTGGGCGAATGCCGACGGTGCGACTGCTGGCAAAATGATGGCGGAGCACGAAACGTTCGGTCAAACTAATGCTGCGAAGCTTCGTGGCGGCAACGCGTTGCACCCGACCTCGAGCGCCACCTCCCTACGCCGTGACGCCTCGGGCAAGCTGCTCATCACCGACGGTGCATTCGCCGAGACTAAAGAAGCCCTCGGCGGGTACTACGTCATCGAAGCGGCCGACCTGGACGAGGCAATCGCGATTGCGGGCCAGGTACCGGCGACATTCGGCGGCGTGGAAGTTCGCCCTATCCGGGTTTTCGACTGATCAACCAGCACCCGTCGGTCGAGGTTGAGGCTGCGGTCGCGCTCGCTTATCAGAGCGAGTGGGCCTTCGTGCTCGCCGCGACCATACGGGTAGCCGGTGACATTGACGTGGCCGAGGAGTGCGTGCAGGATGCGTTTTCCAAAGCCCTGGTCACGTGGCCGAAGATCGGTGTGCCGGTGAAGCCGGGTGCCTGGCTCACGACCGTCGCGCGGCGTCGAGCGATTGACATCCTGCGACGACAGTCCACGCACGATCGGTTGCTCACCGAGGTGGTTCGCCACGACGATGAGACCGAGGCGATTGTCGGGAGTGATTCACTCATTGCCGATGACCGCCTTCGCCTGATCTTTACGTGCTGTCACCCGTCGCTATCGATTGAGACCCAGGTTGCGCTGACGTTGCGGTTGCTCTGCGGGCTCACGACCGGCGAAGTGGCGCGGGCCTTTCTTGTGAGTGAGTCGACGATGGCCGCGCGCCTCACGCGTGCAAAAAAGAAGATCAAGACCTCGAACATCCCGTATCGGGTGCCGACGCAGGCCGATCTGCCCGAACGAATCGAGGCGGTACTGGCGGCGGTGCACCTCGTCTTTACTACTGGTCACACCGCACCGTCCGGCGCTGACCTCATGCGTCGCGACCTAGTGGAGCGCGCACTCGAACTTGCGCGCATGTTACGGGTGCTGCTGCCTGATGATGCCGGTGTCGCGGGACTGTTGGCACTGATCGTGCTCACCGACGCGCGACATAAGACGCGCACGGGTGCCGATGGCACGTTGCTGCTCCTGTCCGAACAGGACCGCGACCAGTGGGACGCCAAGGCCATCAGTGAGGGAGCGGAGCTCGTGCGCGAGTCACTTCGACAGTCACCGGCGGGTCGTTTCGCATTGATGGCCGCCGTCGCGGCGGTGCACGCGGAAGCGCCGTCGTGGCAGGAGACCGATTGGAACCAGATCCTTGCCCTCTATGACTTGCTGTTGGTGTCGTGGCCTTCACCGGTGGTCGCGCTCAACCGCGCCGTCGCCCTGGGAATCGCGCGGGGCCCGGACGCTGGCCTTGCGGCCCTGGCGCAACTAGCGCCGGAATCACAATTGAGCGACTACAACTATCTGGCGAGCGCGCGGGCCGACTTTCTGCGACAGCTGGACCGCCGTGCTGAAGCCCGTGTGGCCTATCTCGAGGCGCTCGGCCAATGTGAGAATGAAGTCGAACGAGCGTTCCTCGAACGAAGGTTGGCGGAGCTTGATCAGTGATGTTGAACGTTCACGTTCGACTTTGTCATGTCGGCGTAACCAGAACGGCGTATCTCGCAAAGTAAGGTAAACGGGTGAAACTAACCCCGCGCCGGTTACTTCGCCGGAGCACGCTGGTCTCCGTTGGCGTCAGCGGACTGTTAGTTGCCACGCTGGTAGTGGTGACACCAGCAATCGCCCGGTCATCGACGACAACGACGACCACCTCGACGACCTCGACGACTTCGACGTCCACCACGACAACGTTGCCCGGGACCACCACGACGTCAACCTCAACAACGACAACGACGTTGCCCGCAGTGATTCCTGCGAGACTCAAACTTCCGTGGCCCAAGAAGGGCAGCGCCGCC
>JBEKQN010000056.1:0-12655 GCA_049519675.1 Acidimicrobiales bacterium
GGGCGAAGCCGATTGGTCGCTGCTCGATGAACTCTCTTCTACCGTGGCCCAGCTCGAGCATTCGCTGGAGTCGCTCGAGATGCTCAGCCTGCTCTCCGGACCCTACGACGCCAACGACGCGATCGCCGAACTGCACGCCGGTGCCGGCGGCACCGACGCACAGGACTGGACCGAGATGCTGCTGCGCATGTACTCACGCTGGGCCGAGCGACGCGGCTACGGCGTCGAGATCGATGAAGTGACCGAGGGCCAAGAGGCCGGGCTGTTGTCGACGACGTTCATCGTGAAGGGCCGCTACGCCTACGGCTGGCTCTCGACCGAACGCGGCGTGCACCGTCTCGTGCGCATGAGCCCTTTTGATTCCCAGGCCCGGCGCCAGACCAGCTTCGCCAGCATTGACGTCACGCCGCTGCTCGACGAGGGATCGGGCGAGGTCGAGATTGACGAGAAGGACCTGCGCATCGATACGTTCCGTTCCTCGGGTGCGGGCGGTCAACACGTCAACACCACCGACTCGGCAATCCGCATAACGCACCTGCCGTCGGGCATCGTGGTGAGTTGTCAGAATGAGCGCAGCCAGCACCAGAACCGTGCCCGCGCCATGCAGATCCTGGTCGCCAAGCTGGCCGAACGGGCGCGGGTGGAACGCCAAGCACAGATGGACGCATTAAGCGGCAAGCGCAGCGACAATGCGTGGGGCTCGCAAATCCGCAGTTACGTGCAGGCGCCCTACCAGCTGGTGAAGGATCACCGCACCGACTACGAAACGGGCAACGTGGACGCCGTCTTAGAGGGCGACCTCGACGGATTCATGGAAGCCGAACTTCGACGTCAGCGAGCGCGTTCGTAGTTGAGACCAGAGAAACACGGACGTTTTGGTGGCACGGTATTGACATATTGCCAAACTAGAATGGTCGTTACGTATGTCAGCGCCTGCGCACTGATTCCAATCAGCCCAAAGGGGGTGTTGCCATGATTCGCTTCGAGAATGTCTCTAAGACCTACAAGAACGGCACCTCCGCCTTGAAGGACATCACGCTCGACATCGACAAGGGCGAATTTGTCTTCCTCGTCGGCGCATCGGGATCGGGCAAGACGACTTTTTTGCGGCTGTTGCTGCGTGAAGAGCTGCCCGATCGCGGGCGAATTCTCGAAGCGGGACGCGACATTGGCGACCTGCCTAAATGGCGCGTGCCGTATCTGCGCCGCAACATTGGCTGCGTCTTCCAGGACTTCCGACTGCTGCCCAATAAGTCGGTCTTCGAGAACGTGGCCTTCGCCCTGGAGGTAATTGGTCGCCCGCGCTCGACGGTTGAGTCGCAGGTCCCGCAAATACTTGAACTGGTCGGTCTGACCGACAAGTCCAAGAACCTGCCCCATGAACTCTCCGGTGGTGAGCAGCAGCGCGTGGCGATCGCGCGCGCGTTCGTGAACCGTCCGCTGATACTGCTCGCTGACGAACCGACGGGCAACCTGGACCCGACCAACTCGGAATCCATCATGGCCCTGCTCGAACGGATCAACCGCACCGGCACGACGGTCGTGATGGCCACGCACGACAAGGGACTCGTGGACCGCATGCGTCGTCGCGTCGTGGAACTCGACCGGGGCGAGATGATCCGCGACCAGGTACGCGGCGTCTACGGCATTGACGAAGTGGGAGTGCTCTAGTGCGCGTGTACTTCCGCTACGCCTTTAAGGAAACCTTCAGTAACCTCTGGCGCAACCGGATGATGACGGTCGCCGCAGTACTCACCGTGGCCGTCTCCCTCTCGCTGGTGGGCGGTGCGCTGCTCTTAAAGCAGAGTGCGGCGCAGGCCTCCTTCCAGTGGCAGCAGGGGACCAGGGTCACGGTGTGGATGCAACCCACGGCCTCGGCGGGCGAGATTTCGACCATTAAGACCCAACTCGCCACCATGCCGATCGTCAAGGACTGCGTCTACTTCACGCAGGCCCAAGACTTCCAGGAGGCCAAGAAACTGCTGCCGCTGCCCGAGTCGTCGGTGCTCACGGTCGCCGAAGTGCCCTCGTCGTATCAGTGCGTGCCCACGGTGCCCTCTGACGCCTTCCTCGTGCGCTCGACGCTCTCCAACGAGCCCGGCATTTACGAAGTGACGGCGCCGAACAAGCAGATTCGCGAGATGAACAAAGTCATCCGAGTGATGCAGATCATCTTCTTGGCGCTCGCCGGCGTGTTGTTCTTCTCGGCCCTGGTCTTGATTCTCAACACCATCCGCATGGCCATCTTCTCGCGGCGTCGCGAGGTGTCGGTGATGAAGTTGGTGGGCGCGACCAACTGGTTCATTCGGATCCCGTACATCACTGAAGGGTTTATTCAGGGACTGTTGGGCGCGATTGTCGCCATGGGCGCGGTCACCGCGCTGCACACGTGGTATCCGCTGCCGACGCAATTCAAATTGAGTATCAGCGACTTGGTGGGTTCGAACGCTGTGGTGCTCATCATGGGTGCGGTCATTGGCTCGGTCGGCTCGGCAGTCGCCATACGCAGATTCCTCGACGTTTAGTCGCTCGCCTCGCGGAAGTCGATCGCCGCGGAGTTCACGCAGTAGCGAATCCTGGTCGGTGTGGGCCCATCATTAAATACGTGGCCCAAATGACCTCCGCACTTGGCACAGTGGATCTCCGTGCGCTTGCCAAAGAGCGAGCGGTCGGTGCGTTCAATGATCGTGCCTGGTTCGCACGCGTCGAAGCTCGGCCACCCGGTGCCGGAATCGAATTTCTGATTGGTGGTGAAGAGACGTTGCCCGCACCCGGCGCACGAGAAGACGCCGTCAGCGTCAACGTGCAGTAACGAACCTGAGAAGGGCCGCTCAGTTGCCGCTTCGCGCAACACGGCGTAGCGCTCGGGCGAGAGTTCCTGGCGCCACTGCTCCTCGGACTTTTCGATTTCGTAGGTCATGGCCTCAAACTACCGTGACCTTTCGCGACGCCAACCTCACAAATAGTGCGCGTGGGGTGATTCGGGAAGCACTCGCGGGAATTCCGGCTTGTCTTCGAGCAAACGCAGAAACGCCCCCGATAGCCCTTCTGCGTCGAGACCCAATTCGGTTAACAGCGAGTCGGGATGGTCGTGCTCGAGGAACACCCGTGGTACCCCCAGTATGCGGGTGGTGGGAAAAGGCTGGGCCAATTCTTGGGCGCGATTGCGCAGGGCCGAAACCATGAGGGTGCCCGCGCCACCGTGTCGGGTGCCGTCTTCAATGGTGACGACCCGTTCGTGGCTCAGGGCGTCGTCAATCATCGCGGGATCGGGCGGCAAGACTCGCACGTCGTAGAGCGTGACCTTGAGACTCTCCTCGCCAATGAATTCCAAGGCCTTGTAGGCGTTCGGCGCCATCTTGCCCACGGCCAGCACACACAGAGAGCCGTCGCCACGGGTGACCTGACGCGCGTGCAATCCTTCGCCAATGTGGCCGTCAAAGGGCTTGGGCAGTGTCTTGGGGAAACGGATCGCGGTGGGCGTGGACATTGAGAGCGCCGTAGAGAGCATCCCGGGGATCTCTTCGGCCGTTGACGGCGCGAAAATCGTCATGTTGGGTATGGCGAGACAGAGCGCCATGTCCAAGAGTCCGTGGTGACTGGGGCCATCATCGCCGGTGATGCCGGCGCTCTTGAAGGCGAACACCACCGGCAGGTTGAGCAGTCCGACGTCCAAGTGGGCTTGATCGAAGGCCCGCGAGAAGAAGGTCGAATACATGGCGACTACCGGCCTCAGTCCACCCATGGCCATGCCCGCGGCCGCCGTCACGGCGTGCTGCTCGGCGATGCCGACGTCAAAGAAGCGCTTCGGGAAGCGTTCCTGGAAGTCGAGGAGTCCCATGGGTCCCGCCATCGCGGCGGTGATCGCGACAATTCGTTCGTCGGCGGCGGCCATGGTGAGCAGCGAGTTGGCGAACGTGTCGATGAAGGACTGGGGCGCCACCACTTCGTCGTTGACGCGCGGGGGCAGTTTGTAGTCGTGCAGCTTCAGGTCGTCGCTCACCGCGGGCGCGTAGCCGCGGCCCTTTTCGGTCAGGACGTGGACCACGATTGGCCCGTCCCAGAGGGCCGCGCTGCGTAGCGCCGTTTCCAGTGATTCGATGTTGTGCCCGTCGATCGGCCCGACGTAGCGAACCCCGAGGGTCTCAAAGAACGTGTGCGGCGTCACCATCTCGCGCATGACCGAGGTCACCCCGTGCATGCCAAGGTAGGCAGCCTGACCGACGGCGGGGATTTTCGGCACCGTGCCACGAATTCGTTCGCGCAGCTGGACGTAGGTGCGATTGAGACGCAGCGACGTGAGTGATTCGGAGAGCTTCGAGATGGTGGGCGCGTAACTGCGTCCATTGTCGTTGAGGATCACGACCACACGCTGGTTCGAGTGACCGAGGTTATTGAGCGCCTCGAACGCCATGCCGCCGGTGAGCGATCCGTCGCCGACGACGGCCACTACGTGTCGCTTGCCGCCGCGACCAATGAGTTCCTTGCGCTGTTCGAGCGCCACCGAGAGGCCGTGGGCGTAGGAGAGCGCCGTGGAAGCGTGCGACGACTCAATCCAATCGTGTTCGCTCTCGGTGCGGTTGGGATAGCCCGACAGTCCACCGCGCTGGCGCAGCCCGCTGAAAGCCTCGCGTCGTCCGGTGAGCAGTTTGTGCACGTAGGCCTGGTGGCCGGTGTCCCACAACAAGATGTCCGACGGCGAATCAAAGACCCGGTGCAGCGCGAGCGTGAGTTCGACCACGCCGAGGTTCGATCCGAGGTGTCCACCGGTGGTCGTGACGGTCGAGATGATGAACTCTCGAATCTCGGCACTCAATTGGTTTAGCTCGTCGTAACTCAGGCCTTGTAGATCGGCGGGGCTTTCAATTGACGCAAGAATCACTTATCTAGCCTACCGTTTTGGCCTTTCGTTACTGTTAGCGCCTCAATACCAAGCCGGTACGATTGTTTTCATGTCACCACTTGTCGAACCAGAAGTGCTCCAACGCGTCCTTGGCACCGCTTTAGAGCGCGGCGGCGAGTTCGCCGAGATCTTTGTCGAAGACCGCACCACGTCTTCGGCCATGCTTGATCAACGCCGCGTAGAAGAACTGAGCTCGGGTCGCGACCGGGGCGCTGGCATACGTGTGGTCGTGGGTGAGACCACGGGATTCGCGCACACCGCGGACCTCTCTGAACGCGGACTCGTGGCCGCGGCACAGGCCGCCGCGGCCGTGGCTCGCGAGGGCGGCGGGGGAGTTCGCGAAATCAAACTCAGCGATCTCATTGACTATCCGTCGCTCGCCGAAACCGCCCCGGGCGACGTCGCCAAGGCCAAGAAAATCGAGTTGCTGTTGCACGCCGACGACGTCGCGAGGTCCGAAGGCAACTCCATAAGCCAGGTGCAGGTGGCGCTCGGTGATTCGACCCGAAACTTCGTGGTCGCCAACTCCGACGGTGTCTTTGCCGCCGACCACCAAGTTCGCACTCGCTTTAACGTCTCGTGCGTCGCGAGCGGTGACGGTGGGATGCAGACGGGCTACCGCCCCATCGCCGGCACCCGCGGATTCGAAATACTTACCGCTGACGCGGTTGGCGAAGCGGCTCGCGGCGCGGCTCGCCAGGCAATCACGAAACTTGACGCCCGTCCCGCGCCGTCGGGCGAGTTGCCCGTCGTGCTGGCGGGTGGCACCGGAGGAATTTTGTTCCACGAAGCGTGCGGTCACGGTCTCGAGGCGGACGCCATCTTGAAGCAGGCCTCGGTCTACACCGGGCGCGTCGGACAATTGGTCGCGAACCCTCTGGTCACGCTCGTTGATGACGGCACGGTCACCGGCGAATGGGGCTATTTGGCGGTGGACGACGAGGGTCGCCCGGGATCGCGCAACGTGTTGATCGAGAACGGCGTGCTCACTGACTACATGTGGGATTACCTTCGTGCGCGCAAAGAAGGCCGCGCCTCGTCCGGCAACGGCCGTCGCCAGAGTTATCAGCACCTGCCCATGGTGCGCATGACCAACACGTACCTGCTCGAAGGCGACAGTGACGCCGACGAGATCGTCGCTCAGACGCCGCTCGGCGTCTACGTGGCCCAACTCGGTGGTGGCCAGGTCAACACCGCCACCGGTGACTTCGTCTTCGGCATGACGGCCGCGTTCCTCATCGAGAACGGTCAGATTACCGCGCCGCTGCGCGACTGCAACCTCATTGGCAACGGACCCGACGTCCTGCAACGCGTCGACGCGGTCGCCAGTGACTTCTCCATGATGCCCGGCACGTGCGGCAAGGACGGCCAGAGCGTGCCAGTGGGCTGCGGTCAGGCGACGATGCGCCTGAGCGGCATGACCATTGGCGGTACTGCGTCATGAGTGAACTACTCGAAGAGGCCGAACGCATCCTCGAATCGGCGAGCGGATCCGAAGAGATCGAGATCTACCTCTCCCGCGGCGTCGACACCGAAGTGCGCGCCTTTCAGGGAGAGATTGAGCAGTTGTCGACCGCCTCGTCGGCGGGTATCGGCGTACGGGTCTTGCGCGACAATGAGGGCGGGGCGCAAGTTGGTACCGCCTGGGCCGGATCGCTCGACGCCGAAGTGATCGACGACGCACTGCGCGAGGCGCGTGACAACATGCGCTTCGCCACCGAAGATGAGTTCGTGGCCTTCGCTCGGCCCGACGGCGTCGTCCCGGCGACATTGCAGCTCACCGACCCCACCGTGAGCACCACTCCGCTGGACGAAAAGATCGCCATGGCAGTCGAGCTCGAACGCCTGGTGCGTGGGGGCGACGCGCGGATTCGCCAGGTTAAATCGGCGGACTATTCGGACTACGTCGCCGAAGCCGCCATTGCCTCGACGTTGGGAGTACGCGCCACCTACGAGCGTTCGGGCGCGTACGTCTCGGTGGAGGCAATTGCGAACGACGGCAAGGACGACCAGACCGGCTGGGGCTTGAGCGCCGGGCGAGCCCCACATGAACTGGACGTGCACAAGGCGGCCAACGACGCGGTGAGCCGGGCGACGCGCATGCTGGGCGCCGTCAAACCGGCGTCGATGAAGTGCACGGCGGTCTTTGATCCGCGAACGGCCGCAACGCTGCTCGCGATTATTGGCGGTTCGCTCAGTGGCGAAGCCGTCGTGCGGGGCCGCTCCTTCTTCGCCAACCGCATCGGTGAGGAGGTCGCGTCGCCGCTGTTCACCCTGCTCGATGATCCGACTGACCCTCGCCACTTTTCGGCGTCTACGTTCGATGGTGAGGGCCTGGCCTGTCGACGAAACGTCATGATCGAAGATGGCCAGCTGAAGGCGTTCGTCTACGACACCGTCTCGGCGCGTCGCGCGGGCACTAGTTCGACCGGCAGTGCGGTACGCGGCGGGATCGCGGGTTCTCCCAGTGCCGGATGTCGCGCGCTGGCGTTGCTGCCGGGCGAGCTCGACCAGGCGCAAATATTCGCGCGCGTGGGTAACGGCATCTACGTCGAGTCGCTCACGGGCGTGCACTCAGGGGTGAACCCCATATCCGGTGACTTTTCGGTGGGCATCACGGGTCTGATGATCAGAGACGGGCAACTGTGTGAGCCCGTGCGCGAAATTACCGTTGCCTCGACCCTGCAACGAATGCTGCTGGACGTGTTGTACGTGGGCAGTGACGTGGAGTGGCTGCCCGGCAGCGCCGCCGGTCAGTCGCTGGCGATCTCGGGTATCGCGGTGTCGGGCTCTTAATCGCTGGAACTCGACGCGGTCGTCGAGCTCGATTCTTTCTTGGTGCTCGCCGCCGGCGGCGCTGCGGGCGCCGGCGTGGACGACGAATCGCCCGATGGCGCCGTCGTGGTGGTGTCACTTGTCGCAGAGCTAGGTGCTGAGGTTGTCTTGGCGCCCCGGCTGTCGTTCTTGTAGAAGCCGCTGCCCTTAAAGACAATGCCCACGGCCGAAAAGACCTTGCGCAACTCACCCCCGCAGTTGGGACAGATCGTCAGCGACGGGTCGGTGAACTTCTGGACCGCCTCAACGCGTTCGTGGCACGTCTGACACTCGTATTCGTAGGTGGGCATCGGCAAACTCCTGTAGCGACCGCGACCAGGGCAGTGTACCGTCCTTCGTCGTCTGGCCAGTCAGGACCTCAGTAACATGGCGCGGTGGACGACTTCCATCAATTACGTAGAACCCCGCATGACGGGGCCTTCTCGCGCGATCTAGGGCCCTCTGAGGTCAGTGCGCGACGCGCGCTCGCACGGTGCCGCATCACGATGTCCGCGTCTACGACGGCGAGCGTCGCGGCCAACGCCACGAATAAGGGAGACGTGCTGGCAACGGCACGAGTAGCGGGCATTCAGGCGGCCAAAAATGCCGCCTCGCTGCTGCCCATGTCGCATTTGGTCCTGGTGGGCAACGTCTACGTGAATTTTGCCATTGCCGATACGCACATTGACGTGGAAGCCAGTGTCGATACGGTGGACCGCACGGGCGTCGAGATGGAGGCGCTCACCGCAGTCACCGTGGCCGCGCTCACCATCTACGACATGTGTAAGTCGATTGACCGCACGATGACCATTGGCGAAGTGGCGCTGTGGGAAAAGTCGGGCGGACGCTCGGGCACCTGGCGGCGCGAAGAGGCGATCGGCGACGCCCACGAGAAGAACGGGCAGTAAGCGAGCTCACCAGTCGTGCGCCAGTTCACCGGGTGCCGATACTCTCGATGTAAGAAAGACGGAGTTTCATGAGCGCCACGAGTGTCACCAACGATCAGAGTCGCGAGCGATTAATCGCGCTGGTCCTGTTGCTCCAGAGCGTCTTTCCCGGCGCCACGCTCAGCCAGGAGGAGATTGTCCGCAACCTCGAAATTGACGCCTACCCCGAGAGCTCCAAGGGTCCCCAGAAGGTCCGCGCCTACCAAGGCAATGAGGCCGCGGTGCGCCAGAAATTCGAACGCGACAAGGCACGAATCCGTGAGCTGGGCTTTGAGATTGAGACCGTGACCTCGAGCGACGGCAACGTGGGATACCGGATCGACCCGGCGAGTGGCTACGCGCCGAAGATCGCGTTCAGCCCCGACGAAGAGCGGGTGGTGCAGATGGCACTGCGTTTTTGCGGGTTCGGCGCCTCGGGCGTATTCAGTCTGTTCAACGCCGGTCCCGCGAGTGACGGGGGACTGGAATTCACGAATTACTACACGCCGGTATTGCGCGCGCTGCACCTGCGTCGGGCGCTGAGTTTTGACTATCAGTCCTCGACCAATAAGAACCGCCTCGTTGAGCCGCTCAGCGTGGGTCTCTTTAACGGCGCGACGTATCTGGTAGCGCGAGTGCAGGGAACCGACGAAGTCAAGGGCTATCGCTTCACCCGCATGACCTCGATGCCCTTGGTGCTGCCTGACTCGTTTGACATCGACGAGGCAACGGCGGAGCTGGCTAAATCCTGGCGTCCGGAGTTCTCGCGCGCGCCGCGTCCCATCGACGTGGTCGTGACCACGAACGAGAACTACGCCGATCTCTTGCTGCGCCAATTCCCGCACGCGCTCGCGGCCCAGAAGAAGGACGGCGTTGTGGAACTGGGCATCTCGTTTTCGAGCCCGCGGGCCGCGCTGCGCTTCGCCCTCGAAGCGGCCGATCGCGTGCGTGTGCAAAGCCCGAAGTCGCTCAAGAACGAGCTGGGCGAATGGCTGCGCGAAGTGAACCGCGCCAAGCGACCTTCACTCGACGACGTGCACTTCGCCGGTCCGTCGACCAATGACGTCCTGGGTCAAACGCTGCAGCTACTGCACGCGGTCTACCTTTCCGACGAGGGTCTGCGCATCAGCGAGTTGGCCACAAGATTCTCGATGGACCCGGCGTTGGTGCGGCGCACCATGGACCGCCTGGTGTCCTTCATGCCCATGCAGGGTGAATTTGGCTATCCGGCCCACGTCATCAAGGAGTGCGAGGACTGGGATAACGAGGCGTCGGATGACTCGACGTACCGGGCTGAAGAGTTCGACTGGACGGGCACCGTGGAGAATTCGCCGTTGATGTGGCGTGACCTCTTCGAGCTCAACATCGCGCTGCGCGAGGCGGCTCGTATTTATAGCGATCCGGCACTGCAGACGGCAATTGACAAGATCGAGGCGACCACCCGGGCCTTCGTCCAGGTCGAATCCACGGCCCACGAGTCGCTCTTGAGCGTTGTCCAGGAAGCGGTCGCCGAAGAAGAGCAGATCAAGATCCAGTACGTCTCGGGAGTCGCGGAAAAGTCCCAGGTGCGCACGATTGAACCGCGCGAGATCAAGGTGCTGAACGGCCACACGTACGTACGGGCCTACTGCACGACCCGCGAGGCGTGGCGTACCTTTCGCGTGGATCGGATCAGCACCATTCTGGCGAAATCGCCGGCCCTCGAAGAGCGTCCGGACGACGACGTCACGAACTGGCTGACCCAGGTGGGCAACGACGGCGACGAAGTCGTGGTCGTTGTCGAAGGGTACCAACGCTGGCTCTTTGAGACTTTGCCCAACGCGCAGTGGACGACGCTGGAAGATCGCCGCCACGCGGTGAAGTTCCGGCTCTCCGACGAAGCGTTCTTGGACCACCTGATGCTCCAAGCGGGGCCGGGCGCCGTCGTGGCGACGCCTAAGTACGCCAAAGCCGGACACGAACTCGCAAAACGGATGGCGCAGCTGCTCTAGTGCGACCGTTGGGCACCTCTGGGAGGTGTCCGATGATCCGGCTCATTGTGCGTCGTTCACGCGACGCCACGTACTTCACCAACGACGCCGCCCACGAACTCGATTCGCTGCGCGACGGCGCCCCGGGCTGGTGGATGCGCGGCGGCGGCGACACTCGGGACCCGTTGGCGGTCGAACCGGTCTTTACCAGCACGGAGCGTTCAAAGGTGGTGGGCTATGACCTCGTCGTCGCGGCGCCACGACCGATCTCGATGCTGATTGCCTTGGACCCACTCCAGGCGCCGGGAGTGATCAGTGCGCACCGGACGTCAGTCGCGGCGTCGCTGGACTACCTCGAGCAACGCGCGGTGGTGGTGCGTGACCGACGAGACGGTGATGACCGAGAAGTGGCGGCGCGCTGGGAGCGGATCGTGAGCTTCACGCACGGACTTAATCGCCACGGTGAACCCCACTTGCACGACCACGTCCTCGTCGGCGCCCGACCCCAGGGATCGCGCACGGTGCTCGACAGTCGTGCGCTCTTCGCGCACGCGCCCACGGCCGACTCGCTCTATCGCTCCTCGCTGCGCTACGAACTGGCCCAGCGCACCTCGTGGACGGCGTGGCGATCCTTTAACGGCATCGAACACGTGTTGGGAGTCGACGAGGGCTATCGCGCGCTGTGGGGAGGGCACCATCAGGGTCGGGGAGAAAAACTCACGTGGCGGCGCGCCGAAGCCGTCGAGAGGTGGCGCGGCGATCTAGAGCGATTCGAACCCGAAGGCATCGTGTTGGCGCCTCACGGTGATCGAAACCAACTCGACGAACACTCCTTTAGCGCGCAGCTCGAGGGCCACCACGACGTGACTCGCCGCGACGTCGTGGCGGCCTGGGCCAACGCCGCGACCTTTGGCCAGCCCACGAGGGAGGTGGGCGACACCATCGACCGGCTCTTTCCGGAATTGGGTCAGTCGCGCGGAATTCGTGAACAGACCATCGGCATTGCTCGGGCGCGCATGATTGGCCAGGTT
Source organism: Acidimicrobiales bacterium (assembly GCA_049519675.1). Lineage (GTDB taxonomy): Bacteria > Actinomycetota > Acidimicrobiia > Acidimicrobiales > RAAP-2 > RAAP-2. Next base: position 11,645 of record JBEKQN010000056.1, read on the forward strand.
CGTGTACGCGGGGCCCGGCCGGTGCACGTGGCTGAGCTGTCCGATTGGACTCAGCGCTCGCGTGAGCGCTCGGGTTCGTGGTCGGAGCGTTCGCGGTGAGGGCGGAAACGTTCGTGGCGGTGGGCCGGTGTCAGTTCAATCCAGTTCATAGAGTTGGCCGCATCGAGTCCCAACGCGAAGCCGGGTCGGCCGCGGGCCAGTTCAGCGATCGTGGCGCGGTCGCGTTCGATCCAACTCGTCGAGTGGCCGGCCGACCGGCCCCGGGGGCCCACTTGCAGGGTGGGGCTCGGTACGAGGGTGCGTCCTGCCAGTTGAGAGAGCAGTTCGAGTGTCGGTCGGTCAGCAATACCCGGCAGCACCACGGTGGTCGAAAACAGCGAGAGAAAGCCGTCCGCCGCGGCACCCCAGCGGCTGCGGGCCTGGCTGAGGTCCTGCAGGCAGGCCAATGTCAGCACTCCCTGGCCACCGCCTTCCGAAACAATGCCCGCTAGGCGGGGCAGGGGGGCAACGTTGGCCAGCTCGTCCAGGGCGAGCAGCAATCGGGCTCCCTCTTCGTGACGGTCGTAGGTGGCGTGGACGATTTCTTCGATCAGTCCGACCACCAGCGGGATGGTGACCGCCTGGTGTCGGCTGGGTGCCACGACGTGCAGCTGGTGGGGGCCCGCCAGGAAGGCATCGAGGTCCAGCGGTGCCTCGCGGGCCGATGCGCGAGCCGCATCGGTGCGCACGCCGGCGAAGAGTCCCGACGTCGTGGACCAAATGCTGGATCGTTCGCGTTCCTCGGTCGCGAGCACGCCGCGCAGCAGGGCCACTGATGGATGATGATCGCCGTAGCGTTCGTGCAGTTCGTGCACGGTAGCATCGCTCGATCGTTCGTCAATTTGCGACGCGAGCGCTCCCAATGTGTCGTCGCGCAGCGCCGCCGCGTGCAACAATGGCGCGACCAACGCACCGGCGCGTTCGGTCCAGTGATCGTCGCCGCGATCGCCGCGACCCCTGCGCGCGACGTCA
>JBEKQN010000057.1:0-25048 GCA_049519675.1 Acidimicrobiales bacterium
GGATGGACGGCCACCACGCGGTCCACTTTGCCCAACTGTGGGCCGCCTGCGTGCCGGACTTCCGGGCCCACCTGATTGATGAACGGCCCGACATATTCTTTCTGCCGGCGTACGTGGCCCACCGCGGGTGGGTCGGCGTACGACTGGACCTCGATTTGGAATTCGATGTGCTCGCCGACGTGCTGGACGACGCGTACCGGCTTATCGCCCCACCGGCCCTCGTTCAAGAGTTAGACGTTTCCGGAGAATCCTGAAACTACAGCAGGCCGTCGATCTGCGACAGCGCGCCCTTCATGCCTTCTTCCATTCCCATCTCCATGACCTTGTCCATGAAGGCCTTCGTTGGGTATGAGGATTGCACGACCATCCGCGTCACTCCACTGGGCTCTTCGCTGAGCGTCACCAGCATGTTCATACTCGGCGTGTCCTTTGACGGAGCGCCCGTCTCGTCGGAGAACCCGCTCTCAAATTCCAAGCTGTGCGGCGGATCAACGGCAATCATCCGCCACCACCCGCGCGATTGGACGCCCTCGGGGCCTGTCATGTAGTACTTCATTGTCCCGCCCTCGACGAGTTCGTGTTGGGTGAACGTCGCGGGCCAGGTCGGCGGACCCCACCACCGCTCGAGCTGACGGGGGTCCTCCCACAACTGCCACACGCGCTGAATTGGCGCGCTGAAATCGGCCGAGAAGGTCAGGGTCCTGGCTTGGAAATCCTTTGAAACATCAATAACGGTCATTCTGTCTCCTTACTTTGGGTTTTGGGAAAGTATTTCGTCCATTCGTTCGATTCGGCCACGCCATAGCTCTTCGAACTGTTCGAGCACGTCAAAGGCGTACCGGATGCTCCGCATGTTGCCCGACACCATCTGTTCTCGTCCACGTCGATGCTTAGTCACCAGCTCCGCCCTCTCTAGGACCGCGACGTGCTTTTGGACGGCCGCGAAACTCATGGGATACGAACGAGCCAGTTCCGACACCGTGTGTTCGCCCTGGAGACAACGCGTCACAATGCTGCGACGGGTGGTATCGGATAACGCATGGAAGAGCTTGTCCGCCTTCTGATCGTTCTTTCTATGTACAACCATATGGTTGTACATTAGCGAGATCCACGGGTCTCGTCAAGTCCAATTGAAAAATATTTGCGAGTCGATATCAAGGGTAAATATGGTTCGCGCCTATTCGTCGTCCGCGGTGCGCGTCGCGCGCGAAAGAGTACTCTCGTGGCATGAACCAGCGACTCTCTCCCCCATTTCGCGCCGACCTCGTCGGTAGTTTTCTTCGTCCGCCCGAATTGCTCGACGCGAGAAAGGCTTTCGCCGAGAAGCGCATTGACGCGGACGCGCTTACGGCCGTCGAGGATGCGGCCATTCTTGACGTCGTGGCCCTGCAGGAAGAACTGGGGTTCCAGGCCGCCACGGACGGCGAATTCCGACGCACGTCGTGGCACATGGATTTCATCTACCAGCTCGGCGGTATCACCCGCACTGACGAGCAACTCCAGGTGGCCTTCATGAACAACGAGGGCACGACGTCGTTCACGTCGGCCGCGCTGCGAGTGAACGACCGAGTGAGGATTGACGACACGATCTTCGCAGACGCCTTCACGTTCCTCAAGTCAACGGTCACCACCGCCATTCCCAAGCTCACGATCCCCTCGCCCAGCATGGTGCACTACCGCGGGGGCGCGGCCGCCATTGACCCCGCCGTCTACCCCGACGTCGAAGAGTTCTGGAACGACCTCAGTGCCGCCTACGCCGAGGAGATACGTCGCCTGGGCAAATTGGGTTGCACCTATCTCCAACTCGACGACACGTCACTCGCCTACCTGAACGACCCGGCGCAGCGCCAAATGATCTCTGAGCGCGGTGAGGACGCCGAACACCAGCACCTTCGCTATATCAAGCAGATCAATGCGGCACTCGCCGGGCGACCCGAGGGCATGTCCATCACCACGCACTCGTGTCGCGGGAACTTCCAGTCCTATTGGGCCGCCGAAGGGGGTTACGACTTCGTAGCCGAAGCGCTCTTCGGGGAACTCAACGTGGACGGGTTCTTCCTCGAGTACGACGACGTGCGCTCGGGCGGCTTTGAGCCGCTGCGCTTCGTGCCCAAGGGCAAGATGGTCGTCCTGGGACTTGTCACCACCAAGCGTGGTGCCCTGGAATCCAAGGACCAACTCAAGCGCCGTATCGACGAGGCGAGCCAGTTCGTCCCGCTCGATCAGATCTGCCTATCGCCCCAGTGTGGCTTTTCATCCACCGTCGAGGGCAACAGCATCACCGTCGACGACGAGGTGGCCAAGCTGCGCCTCGTCGTCGAAACCGCCAACGAAGTCTGGGGCTAGGCGTCCGCTCTACGGGGTTGAACCGAAATCATCGAGCAGCGCCTGTTTGATCGCGGGACGGCTGCCAAAGGTGAGCAGCAACGCCGCCTCGCGCGCCGTGCGCTCGGCGATGTCACCACGAGTCACCGCGGAACTGCCCCGATGCACCGCAAGTGCGTGCGACGCGCGTACCGCCAGTTCACACGCACCAGCGCGCGCCAACGCCATTGTCTGCATCGTCGCGTTGTCCAATTCGCTGCGACGGCCCTCGAGCTCCTCATCTAACGGAGATGGTCCGAGCAGCGTGCAACATCGGCGTGCCACCCCCAGGGCCAGCGAACCATTGACCCGAAGTCCCTCCGGTGTCTCGCGTGTTGGGTCATACGCGACTTCACCGATCATCCGCGTGGCATCAATCAACAGTGCGTCAAATCCCAACCGGACGGTTGCCGTGGCATTTATCGCTGACAACTGGTGGCGAGTCACATCGAGTCCAGGTTGATCTTTCGCGTCGATGACGAAATTGACGACCGTCTGGTCCGGTCCGCGAGCGGCAATGAAGAGCTCGTCAACGATTCCCCATCCACTCACCCACGGCGCTTCGCCGTCCAGTAGCCAGCCATCCGATTTTGGCGTTGCTCTCATCCTCGCGGGTCCGGGGAGCATCCCACCGAGCGCTACTCCTCCCCTCACCTCACCGCTGATCACTTTCAAGCGTTGATTGCGCAACACGGCTGGGCCAGTGGGATCGAGCACGGCGGCGAGCAAACGAAAGTGTTGGATCCACACGAAGGTCGTAGCCAGGCAGGCGGCAGCCAATTCCTCGACGACGGAACACATCGCTGGCAGACCGAGTCCGAGCCCGCCATCGGACACCGGGGCAAAGGCGCCGTACAGACCGAGTTCGGCCAGCTGGTCGAGGTGGCTGACAGGTATTGAGTCCGACTGGTCGACGTCGAACGCGTCGTCAGAAAAAACGTCAACAACTCTCTTCAGCCGAGTGGCGAATTCACTCACTTTGTGTGCCGCTCCCCATTTCCGAAACTAAGAACGAGCCTCGACGTCGAATTCTCTACTTCAAATCTATGGGTAGTCCTGTGCAGACTCAGCAAGGGAGCAACGACTAACTAAGAGACAACCAAATCGGGCACCGGCAATGAAGGTGAATCCGGCGTATTGCCGCTTTCGCCTTCACCGAGTCCGATGCGTTCGTGAAGGCGGCGCAAAGGTGCCGGAGCCCACCAATTGGCCCGGCCCATCAACTTCATAGTCGCGGGAACCAACACCACGCGAATAATCGAGGCGTCGACCACGAGCGCCACAATCATGCCCACGCCCATCAATTTGGTGAACGACACACTTGAGAGCGAGAACGGTCCCACCACGATGACAAGTAGCGCCGCCGCGCTGGTGATAATCCCACCGGTGCGCTGCAGGCCCACGGCAATAGACGTTGTGTTGTCGCCGGAAGCCAGGAAGTGCTCCCTAATGCGCGAGAGCAGGAAGACTTCGTAGTCCATGGAAAGCCCGAACATCACCGCGAACATCAAGATCGGCGTCGATGGATTCAGCGTTCCGTTAGCCGTGATACCAAAGAACCCGGAGAGATGACCCTCCTGGAAGATCCACACTAAGACCCCGAACATCACCGACAGGGAGAGCACATTCATGACAATGGCCTTGAGCGGCAGCACCACTGATCCGAAGGCGAGGAACAGCATCACGAACGTTGCCAGCACCATGACGAGCAGCATCCAGGGCAGCACGCTGCCCATGCTCGACAATGTGTCAACCAACTCGGCCGTTTGTCCGCCCACGAACACCTTGGCGCCAGCCGGGTTCGCGATCGCCCTCACGTCCTTCACGATGGTTTCGGACGTCGGCGAATTGGGATTAGTGGCGTAGCCGGTGTCGACTCGCGCGATATCGCCGCGCACGCCGGATAACTGCGTTCCGGTCACCCCCGCGACCCCGGCCACCTCCTTCACATAGGTGGTGAGCTCCGTCTGTCGAGTTGATGAGCCCTTGATTGGACCGTTGAACTTCACGATTGCCTCAATCGGAGCGCTGGGATTGTTGGGGAAGTCGTGATTGAGCGTCTGGGTCACGATGCGCGGCGCGGAACCCAGCGGCAACGCCGTGGCGTCAGCCCCACCCCAGACTGCGTGCAGGAACGGCGAGCCGAGCACCAGCAAGATCACAACAATGGCGACCATGTAAGCCATGGGCCGGCGCATCACGTGCATCGCCATCTGGTACCAACGCCCGCTCTCCACCGCGACCGGCGGCCTCTTGATGGCCTTGCGAATGCGTAACGAGTTGACCTTGGGACCGAGCAAGTAGAGCAGCGCCGGCATCACGGTGAGTGCGGCCAGCATGTCTACGAGCACCGTCAGCACGCCGCCGTAGCCCATAGAACGCAGGAACAGCTCGGGGAACAGCATCAGACTGGCGATGGAGATCGCGACGGTGATGCCCGAGAACATCACGGTGCGACCGGCCGTGGCGACCGTGCGCACCACGGCTTCTTCGACGGTTGGTTGTCGATGCAATTCTTCTCGGAACCGGCTCACCATAAAGAGGCCGTAGTCAATCGCGAGCCCCAAGCCCATGATCGTGGTCACGTTGGCCGAGAAGATCGAGATGGGTGTGAAGAGCGCGAGCACGCGCAGCGCGGTGAACGAGCCCAGGATGCCCACGGCGCCGATGGCCAGAGGCAATCCAGCGGCCGTCAAACTACCGAAGATCAGCAACAGCAGGATAAGCAGGATCGGAAACGAGAGGGTCTCCGCCCGGCGAATGTCCTTGGTGGTTTGATTGCTCAGCGACTCATCGGTCGGCACGAGGCCCCCGACGCTGGTCGTAAGACCAGGAGCGTTGAGGTCGGCCTTGATCGCGTCGTAGCTGTTTTGGCGATCATCGTCGTTCGAGCCCTTCATCTCGAGCACGGCGAACGTCTCGTGACCATTGGCACTGACGAACTGCGAGGAGCCAGTAGACCAATAGGTCGCCGACGACAGCACGTCGGCCCGAGGCAGTTTTGCCAAAGTGCTTGTCACCGCACCCTGAAAGGCCGGCGAGTGCACCGGCGTGGTCGCGCTCGAATACAAGACCACCACGTCCCCGGCGTCACGCCCGAATGCGCTGGTGGCCAGCGCACTCTCGGTTTCGCTCGCACTGTTAGGGGCGTTGAATCCTCCGGCGCTCTGGAGTTGGCCGATTACTCCGGTCCCCCACACGACACCAAACAGCACGCCGATCACGGCAATCACGAGGATGCTACGGCGCCGACGAATTACTACCCGCCCCCAACTCTCGAACAGATTGAGGTGATTCACGATTTCATCTCAATTACCCGTATCCCTTGTGGTTTTGCGCTCTGAAGCTGGACCCCTGGACAATGAGACCCGCTCTCTTCGCACCCGTCACGCCAATAAAGAATACAAATGGATAATCATTCACGCGACCCCACTGGCACCATTCTCCCGAGTCGTGGTAGCCCCACGTTGGAGTCACCTGGTTTGACTACAGCGCATACTGTAAGACGAGAGAGATTGTACGTGCACGATCGAAAGGACCTTCCATGGATGACAACACCGTCCTCAATCGCATCAACAAACTTGCCGACGAGGAACTGGAGCTTGAAGAATCTCACGACGGAAGGCCGGCGACCACGGAAGAACTGCAACGACTGAAGGACATCGAGGTCGAACTCGACCAGTGCTGGGACTTACTGCGCCAGCGTCGAGCGAGGCGTGACGCCGGACTGAATCCCAACGACGCCACGTTGCGCCGCGAGGAAATCGTGGAGAAATACCTTCAGTGAATCTCGGTTGCTTTCAGCCCGACGAGGTGGGCCGCCGTGTCGATTGAGTTGACCAGTTCGTCCAGGTGAAGTGCGAGTGACGGCGCGACGTCCGTTTGAGCGAGCGCCAACTCGACAGCCCGGAACAGGGCACGCAGATCTGGCATCGGAGTCGTCGGTCGACCGGCAAAGTCATTGGCGAGATTATCGAGCCCGGTGAGTAGCCCCGTCGATAGTTCATCCAGCGCCGCGAACGGCGAGATCGTCGCGCCGCGTTCGGCGTCAATCCAGAGACCTTGAGTGGCGCGCACGATTCGCTGGGCGGCCGCCAGTAGCCCGCGGCCTTGGGAGGGATCAATGCGAGTGGCGGTCGGTTCCTGTATCGAACGGTCAACGGCCGCTTCAGAGTTGGCCCAAGCCAAGCGCGTCGACTTGGCACGCGCCATCACTTGATCATCCGATGCGGGCTTTCGTTCAACCACGTCGATGACGATGGCCAGGTAATCGCGCAGCGACGCGAACAGTCCAAACTGCGACTCCTCAACACCCGCCTTCGGCGACGTGGGCCAGACGAGATAGGCCACGACGGCAATGACGGCCCCGAGCGTGACGTCAATGAATCGGTCGAATGCCGTACCCACCGCGTCGTGCAGTGACGTGCTGAGCAATATCAGCACCAGGGCAGTCACGAAACCCATCGCGACCGAGAAGCTGGCCGACCACGTGGAGTAGACCGCCCACGCCATCACGGCCACCAGTACTGTCGTCCAGAACAAATCGGGGTGGAGTTCACTAACGATGACGGCAGCCAACGTGGCGCCAACCAGCGTCCCTACCACCCGCCCCAGACCGCGGTCAAAGAGCGTGCTGTAGTCGGGCTTTAAGATGACCGCCACGGAGAAAGCGAGCCAGTAGCCACGTGGCAGCGACAGCCACGTGGCGATTCCGAGCGACGCGGGCACGGCGACTGCTAAGCGCACCGCGTGGCGAAAGGCCGGCGAATCACGACGGAGGTTCGCCCGCACGACGGCGAGATCACTTCGAAAGTCTCGTGGATTGGAACCCGGACGCCGTGCCAAATGCGGTCGCCACACGTGACGGCTGCCCGGAACGCGCGACTTCTCCATCAGACTGGCGGCGGCCCGAAGCTGACCGCCGAGCGCCGCGAGATATGACAGGCACTGGCGAGCCACAGTGTTCGATTCCGCGGGCGCACGTACTAGTTCGGCTTCAAGTTGCGCCACGTCATCGCGGAACTTACCCACGTCATCCTGCCAGTCAACTGAGTGGCGCGGCTGACGAAGACCCGCCGCAATTTCTTCCTGTGCTGCGGCGAGTGTCAAAAGGCACTTGCTAATGGTTGTACCGACTGACTGTTCGTCATCATCTGAAATTCGCACCCTCAGTCCGTTGAGCGTTGTGAGTTCAAAGCGCATTCGTCGTGCTTGGTCGAGCACCGCTCGAAGGTCGCGCACGTCGGTGCGTCCAAAAAGCGATGGCGCCGAGAGCGCGCTCTCAACGTCGTCCAATGTCGTCGCCACGTCGTGGGTGGAAATGTGGGGATCGCGACGTGACAGTTCGGCGAGCGCTTCAAATCCATCGGCGAGGTGACTGCGCTGGTATCGCAGACTCGGAGGAAGCCGCAAGATGAAAAGTGCCGCCACCTCGACGAGCGAGCCCGCGAGCACGAGCAGTCCGAGGTCGAGGGCGTTCATTGGTGTGCCCGAGAAGCGGCCGAGCACCACGAAGGCGATCATTGCCTGCGTGCCAATCGTGGCTTGGGTTTTGCCGAAGGCGACGAGCATTCCCGCGGCGAAGCACCAGGGGATCATGACCACCGAGTGCAGCCAGGGATAGGGTCCGGTCACGGAACCGAGAAACACCGACGCGGCCATCGCGAAGGCGTCCGAGACCGCGAGTCCAATCGAGAGACGTGGTGCCCCGACGAGTGAGACAATCGCGATCAGATTGGCGCCGATGGCCATGGAGATTGCGGCTCGGGTGCTACCAATCGAGAGACCGAACACGAACACGCAGACGAGCGGAAGTGCGGTGATGGCGCCAGCGACCGGGGTGAGGAGTCGCATGTTTATCCTCAGCGAATCGGGTACTGCGCTTCGATCGCTCACCGCACTCAAACTAACACTAGCGATTCACTACTTCTCGTTCGAGATGACGCCCGAAGACGTCACGGCGTCAGTCCACCACGTCGAAGTTGACGATCTCGGAGCGAGTGCCATTCACTTGCAGTCCCAACGAGTGCAGCCCGGCGTAGTGCTTGCGGGTGCTGATGGGCTTGAAGGAGTGACGCTTCTGCACGGTCAGACGTTCGCCCGGCTGCAATGTCTTGGCGCTGAGTTTGAAGACCTTGGGTGCTTGGGTGCCGTTGGCCTTTTGGTAGTGGACGACGTAGTCGATCACCAAGCGAGCGGCGTGCGATCCTTCGTTGACAATGACGCCTTCGAAGACCAGTTCACCGCCCAATGACACGACGTGACTAGCGAGCGACGGAGCACCAATGGAGATGTCATCCGCGGAGGAAAAGCCCAGCAGCGTCAGTGCACCGGGATTCGCCTGTTTTACTAATGTGCGCATCGCGTGACGGACCAAACGCGACGTGTTCTCGTCAGGTTTCTTGAGCCAGCGCCTCGCCGTTCTCACCGCGAGGTCGGGATCGGCCCGACTGATGTCGTTGAGGTGATTGGCGACGGAACGACGAACAGTCTCGGACTCGTCGCGATACAACAGGTCGAGGATGGGCAGCGCCGCCGCGGTCTGGGTGCGAAATGCTGGCACCTGTTTGGCCCACGGTAGGCGTGGTCGCGTGCCTTCACTGGCCAGTCGACGTACGGCTTCATCATCACTTGCCGTCCAGAGCACCGCGGTGTCAAGTGTCCGACGAAGATCATCATTAAGAAACGTGCGGATGGCGAATTCACTGGAAAATCGACCCGTCAACTGTGCCAGCAACTTCAGCCCATCCTCGAAGTCCGCGTCGCGCGACGACGCCAACGCCTTCAGTGCTGCGGCTTCGCCCACCGGCCAGAGCATCCAACTGGTGAACGAGTCATTCTTCAGCGCGGCGCGAAAGATCTTGGCACAGAGGGCGTACGAACTCGGTAGGTCGATGAGCAGCGCGTCACGGACAATCACGGCCCGTTCGCCGAGTCCCAATTCCGGGAACGTCCGAGTACTGACCTTGAGTGACGACCACTTCAGATCCGGGGCGGCCCGGCGAAGACATTTCGTGAGTTGGTGCACCGAGTGCGCGCTTAAGAGTTCGTCGGCAGTCGGCACTGGTCTTCCTTTCTCTTAATCGTCGGACAACTGTTTATTGATGCGCCACACCCTAGTGTCGCCTCCGCATATTAATTTTTTGTCCTACCTCCATCTGTGGCAAGGTTGGAGATATGACGAACACCGATGTGCGCCGTGACGCAATCGTGCTGTCTCACCTTTCCAAGTCCTTTGGCAACGTCCAAGCCGTACGCAGTATCGACCTCACCATTCCCAAGGGCGAGATCGTCGCACTATTAGGGCCCAACGGCGCCGGCAAGACCACGACGATCGACATGATCCTCGGCCTCTCACGCCCGGACACGGGAACGGTCACGCTCTTTGGCACGTCACCTAAGGAAGCCGTCGAAGCCGGTGAAGTCGGCGGGATGCTGCAGACCGGCTCTCCCCCGCAATACCTCAACGTTCGTGAACTCATCACCATGGTCGCCTCGCTCTACCCCCATCCGCTCGACGTCGACAAGGTCCTGAAACTGACGGGCACGCTAGAAATCGCCAAGCGATCGACCGTCAAGCTTTCCGGCGGTCAAACCCAGCGTGTCCGGTTCGCGGTGGCGCTCGTGGCTGATCCCGACCTACTGGTGCTCGACGAACCGACCGCCGCGATCGACGTCGAAGGCCGTCGCGACTTCTGGAACATCATGCGCGAAGTCGCCGCCGAAGGCAAGACCGTGATCTTCGCCACTCACTACCTCGAGGAGGCCGATTCCTACGCTGACCGGATCGTCCTCATGGCTCGTGGTCGAATTGTCGCCGACGGCCCGCCCACGGAGATCAAGGCGAAGGTCGGTGGCCGTGTCATTCGCGCCACCCTGGCGAACGTCGACGTGGCCGAACTCTTACAAATCGAGGGCGTGACCGCGGCCGACCGTCGCGGCGAAGGCATCACGATCAAGTGTGCTGACGGCGACGCCTGCGACAAGGTGCTTCGAGAGCTGCTCACGCGATACCCCGGAGCGCGCGACTTTGAGGTTCGTGGGGTGGGCCTCGAAGAGGCCTTTCTCGAGCTGACCGCCGACGACGTTGACGGCGACCAGAGTCAGGAACTGCAGTGAAGCACCTCACGTACTTGAAGTTCGAGGTTCTTCGCACGCTGCGAAATCGACGATTCTTAATCTTCTCGCTGATCTTTCCGCTGGTCCTGTTCTTCTCGATCGCGGGGGCCAACAAGAACGCCATCGTGCTCGGCATCAAATTCCCGCTGTACTACATGACGGCCATGGCGTCCTGGGGCGCGATGACGGCGATGCTCTCGAGCGGCGCACGAATCGCGGCCGAGCGACAAATCGGCTGGACCCGTCAGATGAAGATCACGCCGCTGTCGACGAGGGTCTACTTCAGCGCAAAGGTGCTCTGCGGCTACATGATGGCGATCTTCACCATCATCTGCCTCGGCATCGCGGGCAGCACCCTGGGCGTCAGTCTCTCGGCGACACAGTGGCTGAAGATGGTCCTGCTCTTGCTGGTTGGGCTGATTCCCTTCGCGGTGATCGGCATTCTGCTCGGACACCTCATGAAGGTCGACTCACTCGGACCGGCCCTGGGTGGCGTCACGTCTCTCTTCGCGCTGTTGGGCGGATCGTTCGGGCCAATCTTCACCTCGGGCATCATGCTCAAGATTGTGAAAGACATTCCCTCGTACTGGCTCGTCCAATCGTCGAGGTACGTCCTCACGCCCAGCGGCTGGCCGCCAGCGCAGTCCTGGATCGTGATTGGCGTCTGGACGATTGTGATGACACGCGTCGCCATGCGCGTGTACCAACGCGACACCAACCGCGTCAGCTAATCACTCCGCCTCGAGGGGTGATTCGCGCGTGGCGATCGATGCCCTTTTGAATCTTCAAGATTTCTTGGCGAGCCGACGATCGGGGATAATCCACATCAGTGACACAGCCGCGTAACATCCGTAAGCCAGATAGGGAGTCACGAACGCGAGGGCGACGCCGATCACGTAGATAACCGGCGAGATCATCCCCTTGGTGTTCTTACCAATTGCCGTCCTAATGGCGTCGTCTTCTGCATTTGCTCGCAGAATCGACCGCATGAGCGCAAAGTATGCCAGCGCTGAACCAAGCGCGACGACGCCGTAGGTGGCTGCCGGTAGCGCGCGCGTGTGGTTGCTGCCCTCCCACGCGGTCGCAAAAGGTACGAGCGAAAGCCAGAACAGCAGGACCAAGTTGGACCACATCACGGCGGCGTTGATGTGTTTGGTCGAGCGAAGCAGATGGTGGTGGTTGTTCCAATAGATGCCAATCACCGTGAAGCTCAAGATATAGACGAGCAGTGACGGCACCCGACCTGACAGTCCATGCCAGTTCGCCGTGACCGGCGTCTTCAACTGAAAGGCCATGATCGTGATGATCACCGCCATCACACCGTCGCTGAAGGCCTCCAGTCGCCGCGGGTCGAGCGCAATGCCCGCACTCGGCGAGTCGTAACCGTCGAGGTCATCTTCAGCCATTCATCGCAACGAATCGATTGGTTGACACGGAGAAACCATCGCGAAATGATTCTCGAAACATGAAGACGCGTTAGCCCTCGTCGGCGTCGCCGCGATACTGACGAAACAGTTCGGTCAAGTCGTCGAGGGCCTGCGGGTCCAGATCTTCGGGGTGAACGGCACCGCTAGCGGCGATGGTAGCGCGCATCTGGTCGAGATACATCGTGCAGTGCGGGCAGTTCGCGAGGTGCTTTTCTAGCCGTCGACGGTCGCGACGCGAGAGCGAGCCCTCGAGGTAGTCACTCATCAGTTCGACGGCCTCGCGGCAAACGAGGGGATGCGCACTTAGTCTCACAATCCACCTCCCGTCATCTTCGTCTCGACTTCGTTTCGTACTCGGGCTCGGCCGCGATGAAGGATGACCCTCACGTTGGCCTCGGAAAGTTCCAGCAGTGCGGAGACTTCCATAGTAGATAGTCCTTCCACGTCGCGAAGCGTTACGACGGCCTGCTGGGGCTCCGGCAAACGGGCGATCGCCTCGTGCACAAAGCGCACAATCTTCTCGTTACTGACCGCGGTGTCGATGGCGTCAGTGAAGGGTTCCGGCGGTACGCGCCACGTACCACCCTCGTCGAATCGACTGGCCGCAACGCTGCTCTCACTTGACGTCGGATCGACCAGGATCGATCGGTGCTCTCTCGTGCCCGTCGTGCGAGCGCGATTCACGAGGATGTGAAAGAGCCACGTCTTGAATGACGATCGGCCCCGTCTTCCGCGCTGGCCTGATTATTGACGTAGTAAAGCGCGATTCGAATGAGTGTCGCGTTATAACGCACTACCAATTCGGTAAAGGCCTTTTCGTCGCCTCCGAGCAACTGGCGAAGCAGGTCGGCGTCATCCACCGACCCATGGTAGTCAGCATCGCTTGACGCGCTGACAAAAGTTTGTTGTAACGCAACCCACTCTCGAAGGACTGTTCTTCGGCAACCCTGCCGCAGTTAAGGAGAATCCCATGAAATTGAAGTCATCCATCCGAGCCGCCGCAGCGGGCTCGCTCATTGTTGGACTCGGTATCACCGCTAGCGCCTTAAACGCCGGCGCCGCGACGCACAACCGTGACTTTCAACCCCAACAAGCCGGCCACGCCTTGTTTGTCGAGACCGAGTCGGCGAGCGGAAACAACGTGCTCAGTTACTCGCGCTCGAGTGACGGGACCATCTCGTTCGCGGGCAGCTACGCGACCGGCGGATTCGGCGCCACGGCGGTCGGCGCCACGGCCGACCCTATTGCGAGCCAGGGCGGTCTCACGTTGATCAACAACAACTCCGAACTCGTCGCAACGAACGCCGGCAGTGACACTGTGACGGTCTTTGCGATTCAAGGCACACGTCTCATCTGGCTCCAGCAGGTCGCCTCTCAAGGACAGTTTCCGGTATCGGTCGCCTCTCACGGCGATTTGGTCTCGGTGCTCAACTCTGGCGGTACTGGTTCGGTGGCGCAGTTCCGACTGTTCGGTGACTTTCTAGTAGCCCAGGGCGCGCAGGTTCGTAACCTGGGACTCTCTAACACGACGCCACCAGACTTCCACCACGGTGTCGGTGAAGTTGCCTACACGCCCAACGGGCAGCACTTGATTATTTCGACCAAATTGTCGACGAACGCTTTTGACGTGTTCTCGGTCGGGTTTAATGGCGCGCTCGGCGCGACCCCCGTCGTCACACCATCCAACTTTCCGCTGCCGTTCGCATTCACCTTCGACAGCGCCGGCAACGTGGTGTCCGCCGAGGCCGGCAACAGCTCGGTGAACACGTACACGGTCAACGCGAACGGGACGCTCAAATCGCTGGGTTCGGCGACCGACGGTCAGGCGGCCCTGTGCTGGATCTCGGGAGCCAACGGTTACTTCTTTGGCAGTAACGCCGGCAGCGGAAATGTCAGCTCCTTTGACGAGAACGCCAGTGGGGCGCCGCAACTCGTCAACGCGACCGCGGCAGTTGCGCACGCGGGCACGATTGACTCGGCGGTTTCGCCCGACGGTCAGACGCTCTATGTCGAAAGTGGTGGTCAGGGAACAGTTGACGCTTACAGCATCGGCGCGGGCGGCGCGCTCACCCAGATTGAAACCATCTTCAACATCCCCGTCGCCTCAGAAGGCATTGCCGCCAGCTGAGGTGCCCGATCACCGCGAGTGCCCCGGTCACGAGCCGGGGCACTCGCGGTACGGAACCGAACAATCATCAAATAGATTGAAGCCATGAGCACATCAACTCCCTCGGAAAATACCCCCCTCGTCGTCTACGGTGCGAGTTGGTGCCCCGACTGTCGCCGCGCGAAGCAGTTCTTGATCTCGCACCGAATCCCCTTCACGTGGATTGATCTGGAGACCCAACCCGAGAAGGTCGCCGAAGTCGAGTCGCGCAACGACGGCAAACGCATAATTCCGACCATCGTGTTTCCCGACGGAACCTTTCTCACCGAGCCGTCCAACGACGAACTCGCAGATCGCATTGGCCTGTCGCGTAACGCCTCGATGCCCACCTATGACCTCGTGATCATCGGCGGCGGTCCGACCGGACTCACGACCGCCATCTACGGCGCGCGCGAAAACGCCAAGGTTCTGATCGTGGAGAAGTCTGCTCCGGGTGGCCAGGCCGGCATCACCGAGCGATTCGACAACTACCCCGGTTTCCCGGACGGGGTGGGCGGAGCCGAACTCGCCGAACGCATGACCCGCCAGGCACAAAAATACGGTGTTGAGATCCTCGAAGCCGTGGGAGCGACCAAGATCACTCGCGACGACCCGATGTTTCGCATTGATTTGTCGACCGGCGACTTCGTCCAGGCGCCCGCCGTTTTGATCGCCTCGGGCTCAACCTACCGACGAACCGACGCCGAGGGTGAGGCCGATCTCATCGGCGCCGGCGTCCATTTCTGCGCGACCTGCGACGGGCCCTTCTATAAGGGAGCCTCGGACCTCACCATCGTGGGCGGGGGGAACAGCGGTCTCGAAGAGGGCCTGTTCCTCACCCAATTCGCCGACTGTGTCACCGTGGTCCAGGCCCTGCCAACCCTCACCGGCAACAAATTGTTGCAGGAAAAGGTCCTTAACCATCCCAAGATGAACGTGCTCGTCAGCGCGGCGCTCAAATCGTTCAACGCCAACGACGAAGGAAAACTCCAGTCCATCTCCATAGATCACGACGGCAAGGAGATTGACCTCGAGACGAACGGGGCCTTCATTTTCATCGGTCTCGATCCCAATACCGACTTTCTCGACGGGCTGGTCGACGTCGACGCGCGCGGATTCATCCTCACGGACCACATGTTCCAGACCAATGTGGAGGGGATCTTTGCCGCCGGTGACGTGCGCTCGGGCTCGACCAAACAGATTGCCTCGGCCGTGGGCGAAGGGGCGGCGGCGGCCATTCAGATTCGTTACTTCCTGGAGAAATTCCAAGAAAACGTCGAAATGCACTCGTAGTGCACCAGGACCACGGCGACATCCCGGCGACGCCGATCCGATTTCGCCGGACCCACCGTTTCCCGGTGCGGCAGGTCCACGCCGGACCCCAATAAAGCGCCACCGTCGGGCCCTTTTTTGGCCAAACGTCGCGTGGCACAAACCCCAACCCTCCACCGGAACGTATAGATATAGTTACTGGAATGCAAGGGGGCACGGACATGACCAGCGACAACATCGGCGACGCCCTGCTCGCGCGACGAAAGCAGCGCCGCCTCGATCAGGGCCGGGCCGCCGCCGAGATCGGTGTCAGTCCGTCCACCTACCGTTCCTACGAGAAAAATACGCAGCGTCCTTCGGTAAACGTCTTTCCGTCGCTCTCCAAATTCTTGGGGCTCGAGATCGAGGACTTCTTACCGCTCTACGCGGCGACCGTGATCTTCGCTTTGCGCCCGGCGCTCGAGCGCGAGTTGGCGAGCCAGGGCAACGGTTCGAGCGGTGATGGCGCGTACGTCAGAGACGTCGAGTACGCCCCGAGCCCCGCGTTCGAAGATCACGCAGATGACGAACCAACCTACGTCGTCGAAGTGGACGACGACGAGTTCTTTGGTGAAGAAACGTCAACTTCACACCTAGGTTCCGTCGACGAGCAGGTGTTCATTGCCGTCGAGGAGCCCTCGACCAACGGAGACGTCGTGGTGGATGTCGTAGATGTCGAAGTAGTTGACGACGTTGAAGACGATGACGAAGAAGACGACGAGGATGAAGACGAAGAAGACGACGTTGAAGAAGATGACGATGAGGACGTCGAAAGCGAACTGGTCTCAGTAGCGGCCACAAATGAAGTAATGGCCACACCTTCGGTCTCGCAGTTCACCTCGATGCCGGCCGACTTTCAGAAGTCCACGAAACCGAAGAAAAAGAAGAAGAAGAACAAGAAGCGCTAGCGATTGCCTGCGGTACGCCGCCGACTCAATCATCGTCACTTCAACTGAGTGAGTTACTCGACGTATTGCCAGGAGTTCTCCAATGTTCGTATTCAGTTTGACGCCCCTCGAAAGCCGACATTGATCCGAGTATTCCGTGCGTCGCGGGTCGCAGTTATCTCGGCCCTTCTTTTGGGTGGCCTCGCACTGAACGGACCGGTCAACGCGGCGACACCCCTCAGCATCAGCGTTGACGGCAACCATCTGGTGAATGGCGCCGGTCAAATAGTACAGCTGCTCGGAGTGGATCGTTCGGGTGCCGAATACGAATGCGTGAGCAATCACAAGGTCTTTGACGGACCTTCGGACGCCGCGTCCGTTGCCGTCATGGCGTCATGGCACATCAATGCGGTACGAGTGCCGCTGAACGAAGACTGTTGGCTCGGCATCAATGGCGTCATTACCGGCGGCAAGAAATATCGCAATGCCATTGTCCAGTACGTTGCGACGTTGCAGTCCTACGGCCTCTACGTGATTCTTGACTTGCATCTGGCCGCGCCGGCCCAGAACATCGCCATCACCCAGTGGCCCATGGCCGACGCCGATCACTCACCCAAGTTCTGGAAGTCGGTGGCCACGACATTCATGACCAACCACGGCGTTCTCTTTGATCTTTACAATGAGCCGTACGTCAAATCCTGGCCGTGCTGGCGCAATGGTTGTTCGACCACCTACGACAGTAACGGGCACAAAGTGACGTACCAGACCGCAGGCATGCAGCAACTGGTGAACGCGGTGCGTGGTACGGGCGCCACGACGCCGCTAATGCTCGGCGGACTGGCGTGGTCCAACAATGAGACCAATTGGCAACGTTTCGAGCCGGTCGACCACGACCACCAACTGGTAGTCAGTTTCCACACCTACAACTGGAACGGCTGTAACAACGTGACGTGCTGGGATTCCAACATTGCGCCATTGGCCGCAGTCGTGCCGATCGTGACCGGAGAATTCGGAGAGAGCGGCTGCACCGACTCGTACGACCTCGAGTACATGGCGTGGGCTGACGCGCACGGCGTTTCCTACCTCGGTTGGACGTGGGACGCCACGGACGAAAATTGGAACTGCAGCGGCGGCCCCGCACTCATCGAGAATTACAACGGCACCCCCACGGCGTACGGGATTGGCTTGAAGGAACACCTGGCCGCGCTGGCGCTCGCCGCGACGACAGGCTGAAAATCGACCGCGTGCCGTTTTCGGCGCACCAAGGCGTGCTGAATGGTCACGCTTTTCCCGTCACGCGCATGGTGATGTTGATTCGGCCGCTCGCAAGTCCGCACCCTAGGTCCGCGGTGTGCGGAAACATTTTTGTCACGCCGTGGAAGGCGAATCGTGACGCTCCTCCAAATACGAAGGCGTCACCCGACTTAAGGTCAACATCGGTATAGGGCTTGTTGCGGCCTGTGACATTGCCGAATCGAAAACGACATGTATCGCCCACGCTGAGTGAGACGACTGGCTCGTTGACCGTCTCGTCCTTGTCTTGATGCATTCCCATCTTGGCCACGTCGTCGTAGTAATTGATCATCGCGGCATCGGGTTGGTACTGCGCTTCATCGTCGCGCCCGCACGCCTCGGCCACAACCGCTCGGGCAATGTCGCCCAACCACTCGGGGAACGGCGCCACCGGATGCCCGTTCACGTCGTCCGCGGTGCGCGTGTACTTGTACGGCTGCCAGTGCCAACCCAGGCACACGGTCTTTACCGACATCAGGTATCCACTGCGCACCGTGGCTGACCGCATTGGTACCGGTCCGACAGACCACTCGTGGAACGCGCGAACCAGAGATTGCTGCTGGTCCAGCGTCAGCCACCCCGGCAGGTGCACCGCTCCGGGAGCGACCTCACGTCGCGGTGCTTGATCGTCGAACAGTGTCATGATGCATCACTCACAATCCCTAAGGGTAACGCCCCGTCGTCACGTCGTAATCGAGAGATAGCATCGGCCGATGACAACCGCAGTCGAAGAACTGGTCGAGTCCCTGTGGCCCGGACGTGCGGTGCACGTGGAGCGCTTGACCGGTGGCATGACGAACGCCAACTTCCTCGCCGACTTCGGCGACGAGAAGGTGGTCGTGCGCATCCCCGGCCACGACACCTCGCTGCTCGGCATCAACCGAAATCACGAAGTGGCAGCCAATAAGTTAGCGGCCTCCATCGGCGTCGCCCCCGAAGTGCTCAACGAGTCCGCGCCCCAGGACTTCCTCGTGACGCGCTTTCTCGAAGGTCGTCCAGTGCTGCCCGCGGAGTTGGCAACAGAGCCGATGTTGCGCGAGGTCATCACGACACTTCACCACGTGCACGACGCCGGCACGATACCCGCGTTCTTTAATCCCTTCGAAGTTGTGCGCACCTACCACGAGATTGCCCTTAATAAAGGCGTCGTCGAGCCGTTCGACTTTCCTCGCGCGCTCAGCATCATCGAACGCGTCAGCGAAGCCCGCCGGTTTCGGCCGGTCGCCTTTTGCCACAACGATCTGCTCAACGAAAACTTCCTCTTTGACGACCAGATACGAATAATTGACTGGGAGTACGCAGCGATGGGCGACCCGTTCTTCGATCTCGCCTTTTTCTCAATCAATCACGGGTTACTCGCGCCAGCCGACGAACGACTGCTCACCCACTACTTCGGCTACTGCGACGCCCAACTAACGGCTGTACTCAACGTGATGAAGCTCGTCACAGAACTTCGTGAGGCAATGTGGGGTGTTGTCCAGTTGGCGGTCTCAACGCTGGACTTTGATTTTGCCGCGTACACGCAAGGCCGGGCCGATCGCTTCATGACCCTCTACGAGGCCATGGACTTCGAAGAGGCGATATCCCACGTCGATGCGTTGAGCGCTCGCTTAGATAGCGCCAATTGAGTTTTCGAACCCAGACACAACCAGTAACAGCTCAACTGCGAATACGGGCGTTGGTGGGGTCAAAGAGCGGTTCGGCCATCACCTCGGCACCAACCGCGACGCCAAAGACCACGACCTCAACGCGCTGTCCCGGCGTCGCCGCACTCGCCGGCAGGTACGCGTAGGCAATGGAGCGTTCGAGGCTGTAGCCGTAGCCGCCACTCGTTATTCGCCCCACGGCCTGACCGTTCAGACGCACGGGCTCCGAACCAAGCGCGATCACTCGAGGGTCGTCCAACACGAGGCAGACCAGCTGGCGCGTCGGCGTTAACTTTTGCTCAAGCGCATCTCGCCCAACGAAGTCGCCCTTGTCCATGCGCACGGCAAAGCCGAGTCCCGCTTCAAAGGGCGTGTCGATCGACGTGATGTCACTGCCCCAGACCCGATACCCCTTTTCTAGACGTAGCGATTCAATGGCCTTGTATCCGCCCGGCACCACACCGAGCGGCAGACCCGCTTCCATCAGCGTGTCCCAGAGCACGGTCGCGTATTCGGAGGGACAGTACAGCTCCCAACCCAGTTCGCCCACGAAGGTCACTCGCTGGGCCAGGCACGGCACTGGTCCCACGTTGAGATCCTTCGCCTTCATGTACCCGAATGCCTCGTTGGAGCAATCCGTCGCGGTTCGCGACTGCAGGATGTCGCGAGCGTTCGGGCCCCACAGCGCGAAGCACGCGTATTTCGATGTGACGTCCTCGATCGTGACGTGCTCGCGCTCGCCCACCTGTGACTGGATCCACGATCGGTCGTGGTTGCCAAAGGCAGTGCCGGTCACGATTCGGAATCGGTCTGCCGACAGTCTCGCGACAGTCAGGTCGCACTCGATGCCGCCGCGCGGGTTGAGCAACTGGGTGTAGGTGAGCGAACCCACGGCCTTGGCCACCCGGTTCGCGCAGATCCGCTCCAAGAATCCTGCGGCGTCCGGACCCACTACTTCGAGCTTGGCGAAGGACGTCTCGTCAAAGAGCGCGGCCGACTGGCGACAGGCGCGATGCTCGGCGCCGATCGCTGGCGACCAGAGCCGTCCGGCCCACCCACTGGGCCGCTGGGCTTCGTCGCCATCATTGACGTTCGAGTCAAACCAGTTGACCCGCTCCCAGCCGCCCTTTTCGCCGAAGACTGCGCCGAGACCGACGAGTCGCTCGTAGGCCGGCGAGAGTCGTAGGGGCCGGCCGGCCTGGCGTTCGTGTCCGGGATACTTCACGTCGTAGTACGTGGCGTAGACCTCGTAGGTCCGCGTCAGGGCGAACTCGCGGCTGCGGTAGTGGGGACCAAAACGGCGCGAGTCCATCTCCCAGGTGTCGAGCTCGGGCTGGCCGCCCACGATCCACTCGGCCATGAGACGGCCCATGCCTCCGGAGCCCGCGATACCGTGGGCGCAGAAACCGGCCGCCACCCAGAATCCGCCGACCTCGCTAGGCCCGAGGATGAACTCGCCGTCGGGCGTGAAGGCCTCGGGACCGTTGATAAGTTGAACGATTTCGGCGTTCGCGAGATCGGGCACCCGCTGCGTCGCGGCCTCAAATATTGGCGCGAAACGCTCCCAGTCTTCTGAGAGCAATTGATTGTTGAACGTGCCCGGTATGCCGTCAATGCCCCATGGCGCCGGGTTGCGCTCGTAACCGCCCGAAACCAGCCCCCCACTCTCGCCGCGGTAGTACACCAGCAACGAGGGGTCACGCATCGTGGGCATGTCGCGCGGCAGTCCGGCGTCCTTGGTGATCACGTACTGGTGGGCCATCGGGATGAGCGGCACGTGCACGCCGGCCATGCGTCCAATCTCGTAGGCGTAGATGCCACCCGCGTTGACCACCACGTCGCACTCAATGGGTCCGCGACTGGTCTGAACTCCCTTCACCCGCCCGCCCTCAACGTCGATGGCGGTCACTCGGGTGTCGGTGAATATCGTCGCGCCTCGCTGGCGCGCCCCCTTGGCCAGCGCCAGCGTCAACTGACTCGGGTCGACGAATCCGTCGGTCGGCAAGAACGCCGCCCCGTAGACGCCATTGGTCGTCATGACCGGGAACATCTCCTTGGCTTCGTTTGCGTTCACCAGGTGGAGGGGCAACCCGAATGTCTCGGCCCAGTCGGCCTGACGTTGCAGCTCTTCCATACGCTCGGGCGACGACGCGAGACGCAGCGAACCCACCTCTCGCCAGCCCGTCTCGAGGTCGACCTCCTCGCCGAGGGAACGGTAGAGGTCCACCGAATTCATCATCATCCGCGTGAGCGTGAGCGATTGCCGCAGCTGGCCCACGAGGCCGGCCGAGTGGAAGGTCGAACCACTGGTCAATTGGGAGCGTTCCAGTAGCACCGCGTCAGTGAGCCCTAATCGCGCGAGCCAGTAGAGAATCGAGCAACCCCCGATGCCGCCGCCGATCACGACGGCCCGGGCGCGTGAGGGAACTGATCCCGACGCCGTCTGGACCGAATCGCTCATCTGCTCCCCCCTTGGCGGTGTCGAGGACATCCCGTCCCTACAGGTTCATCTCGAACTCTTCAATGACCGCCAAACGATCTTCCTTGGTCGGCAGATCGAAGTACGGGTTGCCCTTCATCCAGTAATAGGTCATTGGTATGAGACCCAGCGCCATGGCGCCCAGACCCACGGTCAGGGTGACGCCGTTGAGATTTGGAATGGTCTTGACGAACATGACCGCCATGAAGAGTGCGCCAAACAGTGGCCACAGGCCCATGAAGATGAAGTTCGTCACCGACTTCGTCAGTTGCTGGCGATAGAGCACCACCACCGCGAATCCCGCGAGGCTGTAATAGATGCAGATTTGCAGTCCAATGGCGTTGATGGCGTCGGTGAGGATTGAGCCAACGGATCCAATGAACTGTGAGCCAATGAAGAGGGCCAGCGAAAATACGGTGACGGCGGCGGTGGCCACGATCGGCGTCTTGAGACGCGGGTGCACCGTGCCGAGCCTTTTCGGCAACGTCTGGTCGCGTCCCATGGCGAACAGGGTTCGCGTGACTTGGATCAAGGTCGTTTCGAGCGTCGCGACCGTGGAGAGCACGACCGCGAGCACGATGAATTTTCCACCAGTCCCGTGCCACACGTCCTGACCCAGCACTCTGAGCACGTCCGTGGCGTTGTTATTTATTTGGTTCGTCGAGACCACCATGTTGGTCGCAATCGTGAACACCTCGAAGAGTACGAAGACCCCGATGATGCCAATGATGCCGCCCATGCCCGGTGTTTTCTTGGCCCCTTTGGTCTCCTCGTTGAGGTTGGCCGTGACGTCCCAGCCCCAGTAATAAAAGGCGGCGATCAGCGCGCCCGCAAAAAATCCGTGCGTGCCGTGAAAGATCGACGGGGCAAACCAACTCCACGTAAAGGTGTGCACGTGGTGGCCGTGAAATATCGCGAGCAGCGCGAAGAGGATGAGTAGCAACAGTTCCACCGACGACATCACGATCTGCAGCGTCACCGTGATGGTGACGCCGGCCGCGACGGCCGCGACCATGCACAAGAAGAAGACAGCACCGACCAGGGTCACCGCGCCCTTGTTATTGGCCAAACTATTGGAGAACAGGCCAAGCACATTCGAGCCGGCGGGCAACGTTGCGGCCACCATGAAAATCAACGCCGACACGATCAAGGCCCAGCCCGAGAGGTACCCGAGCGCCGGGTGCAACGCGCGACGGACCCAGGAATAACTGGCGCCCGCCTTGGGCTCGACACGACCCAGGTAACTGAAAGCCGAGACGATGCCGAACATCGCGATGCCGCAGTAGAGCAGTGCCGCCGCACCACCGAGCACGACCGCACCGAACAGCGCGGCGGTGGATGCGGCAATTGAATAGCCCGGTGCGACGCCCGCCACACCCATGATCACAGAGTCGAAGAGACCCAGTACGCCCGCACGAAGTGCATGCTCTTCGGAGAATGCCTCGTCTAGTTGGCCGGTGTCTGACACGACTACCTCTTTCTTGTTGTTATCACCCTCAGTAAATTTTGGTACCAAAACGTAACATGTTCGACTCGACCAAGAAGGCCACGCACGACGATGCGTTTTTCACCTCCATTGTTCGACACCACCGAACATTGGTCGTCCTCAAATGAGAGATTCAAGTAAAGTTGGCTGGCATTCCGGTGGCACTCACCGGCCGCCAAACGAAAGACCCTGACGTGTCTAGCTTTCAGCGTTTTGATACCGACGCGGCCATTCCTCTCACCGAACGGGACTTGAAGCGTCGCTGGGCCGTCTTTCACAAAGCAATTCACGACATGTCGGGCAAGAAGTGGCAGCGCGTCCTGGGCCAGATGTTGGGCGTCAACACGATTCGCTACAAGGTCGCACGCTTCTTTGGGCGTCCGCTGCTCGTCGTCGTGCGCGCGCTGAGGGGCGCTGACCACGTCAAGGAACAGGCGTCGACGCTGACCAGCCAGTCAACCAATTTCCCACACAATTTCAAGACGTCTTCAATTCCCCCTCTCGCCGAGATCACACTCAGTGACGCGCAACGAGACAACGTGAAAGTGGTGGTGGTCAACGAGGGCGAACCTTCGGCGGTGTCGACAATTGACGGACTCAATCAACTCATCAAGAACACGCCGGCGACGTGGATACTGCTCGTTGACTCGTCCGTCACCGATGAAGATCGGTCAACTGCGCTGACGGCACTGCTCACCCACGCTCGAGAAGGAGACGACGTTGTCTTCGCCGACGAGTACGGTGCGAGTCCGGATCTCTTCCAGCCCATCTTTAAGAGCCCTTCCGTTGGCCCTCACACCTTGCTCAGTTACAACGTGGTGGGACGCCCCGCGCTGTTGCGCGTTGAGACCCTTCGCGCCGTGGACGCGTTTTCGCCCGACGCCGGCTGGGCGTTCGAACACGATCTCTACCTTCGTTTCAGAGAGACCGGCGCCAAATTTCATCACGTGGCCATCCTGCTCAATGCCGGGCGACCGGCGGGCCAATTTTCGCGCACGCACATCGACGCCGACACCTGTCGAGTCGTGGCGGCGGCGCTGCGACGGCGAGGACTAGAGGGTTCGACAACCCCCGGCCGGCTCTGTGGTTTGGTTGCCTGGACCGTGACGCCGCCGTCACCCCAGCCATCGATCGACATCATCATTCCAACTCGCGACCGCGTTGACCTCATGCGCCAGTGCATCGACGCCGTCGAATCAAAGACGACGTATCACAACTACGACATCATCATCCTGGACAACGACTCGAAGGAAAAAGCCACGCTCGATTTCTTCGCCACAACGAAGTATCGAGTGGTGCCGTGCCCGGGAGTCTTCAATTATGCACGGATCGTCAATCGGGGCGTCGCGCACTCCCAGGCCGACTACGTGGTGACGCTCAACAACGACACGGTGCTCGACACGCCAGACTGGCTCGAACGAATGGTGGGCCTGGCCTCTCTACCTGACGTGAGTTTCGTCGGCGCCTGCCTGCTCGATCAAGACGGTCGCAGCGAGCAGGAGAGCATCGTGATTGCTCCCTACCCCCAGCATTTGCGCTCCGACACCAACTATCCCCACGTCGACCAGTTCGTGAGCGCCATTCGCGACGTCGCGGCGGTGACGGGCGCCGTGCAAATGGTGCGACGTGAAATGTGGCAGTCCTTGGGCGGCATGGACGAAGAGCTGAGGGTCACCATGAACGACGTCGACATCTGCCTGCGCAGTCAACTGGACGGCCACTACGTCGTCTACACGCCTGACGTGCGCCTCTATCATCACGTGAGCTCTTCGCGCGGCAAACTCGATCCACTCGAAGACCGCAACCGCTTCATCCAGCGCTGGGACATCTTCGGCACATTTCGTGATCCCTACTTCCCCGAATCCCTCCAGTTGCTCGGCGAAACGGTCTA
>JBEKQN010000058.1:0-12093 GCA_049519675.1 Acidimicrobiales bacterium
ATCGTGTGCTCGTCGATCTCGGGCACGTGAGCGGCGCCCTCTAGAACCACCACGATCTCGCCCAGGACGTCTCGATTTTCGAAGACCTTCGCGACCTGCTCGACGCTGCCGCGCACCACCTCTTCGTGCAGTTTGGTCAGTTCACGAACCACCGCGACGCGTCGCCCGACGAAGTGCTCGGCCATCTCATCCAGCGTGGCCACGAGACGTTGCGGTGACTCGTAAAAGACGATCGTGCGCGACTCGCGTAACCACTGCGCATAAAAAACTTCGCGCTCGCCCACCTTGCGCGGCAGAAACCCCTCCATGACAAACCGCTCGCTCGACAGTCCGCTAATGGTGAGCGCGCCAATCAACGCGGCCGCGCCGGGGGCGGTGGTCACGACCAGTCCGGCGTCCGCGACGGCCGCGACGACTCGGGCACCTGGATCACTGATGCCCGGCGTGCCGGCGTCACTAATCACGACCACGACTTGACCGTGGCGAACTCGTTCGACAACTTCATCGCATAGCGACGCTTCATTGTGCTCGTGCAATGAGCGCAGTCGTCGATTGACGGGAATTTGGTACGCGCTAAACAACGTGCTCGAATGACGAGTGTCCTCGCAATAAATCACGTCGGCATTGGTGAGCAGTTCAATCGCTCGGCGTGAAATGTCGCCCAGGTTGCCAATCGGTGTCGCCACCACCACCAACTGACCGACGGTCGCGGCACTCTTAGTTGCTTCTGGCACTACGGCTCCCTCGTTTGGCTCACTGAGCCCTCCACCTACTAACATTGTCACCTATGTCAAAGCGGACGAACAAGCGCAAACTTCGCGCCAAGAAGAAGGCCAACCACGGCAAGAAGCCGAACTGCGGCCGCGGTTAACGCCGTTTCACCTACAAGGCCCCGTCCCACGCACACTCTCGCTGCTTAAGTATTGCGGCCAGCGGCGTCGGTCGGTCGCTCACGATACCGTCAACGCCACGATCAATCATGCGAACCATTTCGGCGTCATCATTGATCGTCCATACGTGCACCGCCACGTCGGCGGAATGGGCCGCCTCGACGAACTGCACCGTAACAACATCAACGTCGCCAAATGTCGCGGGAACCTGGAACGCCACGACTGGTGGCACCACGAGATCCGATCCCTCCATCAGTGACACGTAGAACGCCACCATCTCATTCGTGGCGGCCGACGTAGCGACGTCGGGTGCGAAGGATCGAAAGGACTGGATCGCGGCGTCGTGGAATGAGGCGACGATCACCGAATCATTGCGGTCCAGTCGACGAAGTTCCGTAGCGAGTAGTTCTTCGTAGGGTTCAACATCGGGCGCTGTCTGCTTGATGTCCAAGTTGAGCAACACGCCCGGAAAGGCGCTCGAGACTTCTTCCAAAGTGGCGATGGCGAAACGACGGTCGTGCGGTGCCCTGGCACGATACACGTACTGATCGTCGCCACGACCGTGCGTCACCGTCTCACAGGCAATCCACCAGTACGAGTTGTCCATGTCATGCAGTTCGTCCAGCGTGAAGCCCGCAATGGACCCGTGATGGTTGGTCGTTCGGTCAACTGTCTCGTCGTGACAGACAACAATGTGGCGATCCTTGGTCGCGTGCACGTCAAGTTCAATGGCGCTCGCACCATTCTCCAGTGCCTGGGCGATGGCGAACAGCGTCGACGACGGTGCCTCGTAGGAGCCGCCCTGGTGGGCAAAGGCAATGACGCGTCGAGCGCGCCAAAGATTACTCACGCGCGCGGGTTGCGCCTCGAGAGACCAGGTAGCCCTGGGGAAAGAGTTTCTTCTCCATGCGGTTCTCCATGTAGAAAGCGAGACCCGGAACAAACCCGGCCCCCATCATCAGCACCACGTAGCCCAGGTGAAGTCGAGCCTTCAACGCGACCTGGAACGACATGACCAGATAAATCGGATAGAGCACAACACCATGACCAATGCCCACGACGTCAACCAAAAGATGAATTGACTGCCACGCCTTGAGATCCACGGTGTGCAAGATCAGCGTGCAGCACAGTAACAGCAGCGTTGTTCCGGTGACGAACGACATGATCCGATAGCGCCCGAAGGCCCTCTGCATCAGTGTCCCCAGAGCCGTTTCTTTGTTTGCGTGGAGATTTTTGCCAGGTGGTCGTTGTAGGCCGCCATCGTCGGGTCTTCGGCTTCGTCGCTCGCGTTGCGTGCAGCGAGCGCCTGCGCGCGCATCGTTTCCTCATATTCGAGCCGGGCCTGTTCCTCGTCCTCCGTGACCCTTTCCGTGTTGAGTAGGGCGAACCATCCGAGCACGCCCAGCACGCCGAAGGCCGGCCACTCAATCGCGTACATGTAGCTCAGACCATTTCCCTGGACGGCGCGGCCGACCTGCCACCACTCGGCCAGTCCGCACAAAGCGACCCAAAAAATCATGGCGAAGTGCAAACCAATTGCGCGGCGGGATAAATACTTCGACTTCACGGAGCCACTCTACCGAGCAAGAAGTTGGTTTTTACTCGGCGTTCTAATATATGGCTATGCCACCAATGCCGATGCTGCAGTTTTCGTGGCGACACTTGAATTTGTGGCACTTGGGGGCGCTGCCCTTAATTCTTTTAATAGGCGCCGGAATTCTTTACTGGTGGGCCGTCCAGCGCGCCGCGTACTGGCCCCGCTGGTGTTCAGTGATGTTCCTGTGCGGGTTGCTCGTCACGTTCATTGCGACCGAGTCGGTCATTGGTTACTTCGACATGGAGTACTTCAGTGATCACATGGTCCAGCACCTGATGTTGATCATGGTCGCCGCGCCATTCTTCGCGCTCAGTCGCCCGCTCGACCTCGCCTATGAGGTGGGCACGCCAAAGGTGCGATCGATCCTTGACGGTGACGTCATGAAGACCGTGACGCATCCGCTATTCGCGTTCATCTTGTATTTCGTCTTCATTCCCCTCACCCACCTCACGGGGCTGTTTAATCTCATGCTCGAGCACGAGTGGGTCCACCATCTCGAGCAGGTCGGTTTTCTGGTGGTCGGGTATCTTTTTTTCCGCGCGGCCTTCGGCTTGGAACGCGGCCGCACCCTGCATCCCGGTCTGCGTCTCGTCTTCGTCATGGCGGCCGTGCCCGTCGACACGTTCACCGGTCTGGCACTCAACATGACGTCGCACGTCCCGTTTCCTAGTTATCGAACGACCTCGCCCATGGGTTCGACGACTCCGTCGATACTCGCCAACATTCACCTGGGCGGTGCGGTGATGTGGATTGGCGGCGACGCGTTGATGTTGCTCGCGTGCATACCCATTGCGGTCGCGTGGGTGCGCTGGGAGACATTACGCACCAAGGAGCTCGACGCCGAACTCGACAGACAGGGTATCTAGAGCAATCCCGCTTCGATTGCCAGCTCTTCGAGATCGCTCTCCGGGCGCGCGCCCAAGTGCGCGATGATCTCTCCCGCGCACAGCGATCCCAACTCGGCCGCCTCCACCGGGTCGGCCCCGAGGGCGAGGCCGTAGAGGAAACCGGACGCGAACATGTCGCCCGCGCCATTTTGGTCGATGACGTGTTCCACGTCGTGTGCCGGCACGTTGACCACGCCCGACACCGTGGCGACGTCGGCGCCCTTGGGGCCGCGCGTCACGACCGCGAGCACGCCCAGCTCGTCTAACAACCCGAAGGCCTGTTCGAGCGTCTCGGCCTGAAACAGCGAAAGTATCTCGTCCTGGTTGGCGAGCAACACGTCGACGTCGTGGGTCACCAACTCGAGGAAATCGCGCCGGTGGCGGTCGACGCAGAACATGTCCGAGAGTGAGAGCGCGACCATTGAGTCGTGCACGTGCGCGAAGTTGACGACCTTTTGAATGGCTTCCTTCGCCGGCGCGAGATCGTAGAGGTATCCCTCGACGTACGTGATCTCCGAGCGCGCGATGAGCGTCTCGTTGATGTCCGAGACGCGCAGTTGATTCGACGCGCCGAGATAGGTCGCCATGGTGCGTTGCGCGTCGTCAGTGATGAACACGTGACAGCGGCCGGTGACGCCTTCGCCGTCCTTCGCGATTGCGAGGTCGAGTTCCACGCCGAGCGAACGCAGGTCGTGCGTGAAACGCTCACCGAACTCGTCGCCGGCGACCTTGCCGATGTAGCCGCACGTACCGCCGAGGGCCGCGACGCCGGCAATGGAATTCGCGACCGATCCGCCGGACATCTGAATCGTGGGGCCCATGGCGCTGTAGAACCGGTCGAGTTGGTCCTCTTCAATCAACGTCATCGTTGACTTGACGAGCCCCAGCGTGGCGTACACATTGTGAGAATCTTGCGAGATGATGTCAAGCATCGCGTTGCCGATTCCGGTGACGGCGAGACGACTCGGACCTGGTTTGACCCGTAGCGAAACGGGCGTGGGCGGAATTGTCACCTAGTGAGCGTAGAACGTTTCGACCTACAGTATTTACATATGAGTTCTTCAACTAACCCGTACCGTCTCGCCCGAAGCGTCGTACCCTCGGCCTACCGATTGTTCCTGACCCCCGATCTGGTAGGGGCATCGTTCGCCGGACGCGTCGAAGTTGACATCGACATTCACGAGGCGGTGCAAACGCTCACATTGCATTCGCTGGACTTGGTCCTCAGTGCGGCGACGGTCAGCGCGAACGGCGCCACGTTCGTCTCGGGCCTGCCCGTGCACGACGAGACCTACGAGACCGCGACGTTCACGTTCGAAAAGGAGCTGCCGGCCGGCGCGGCCACACTCGAGATTTCCTACACCGGCCAACTGAACGACTTGCTGGTGGGCTTCTACCGATCTACCTACATCGACAATGATGGCGTGGAGCAGACCATTGCGACCACCCAATTCGAACACTCGGACGCCCGGCGGGCCTTCCCCTGTTGGGATGAGCCGTCCTTCAAGGCGACCTACCAGGTGAACCTGGTGGTGCCCAGCCATCTGGCCGCCTACTCCAACTCGCCAGAAGTGAGCAACACCGACATGGGCGACGGCACTCGCTCGGTCAGCTTTGCCACGACCATGAAGATGTCCACGTACTTGGTGGCCTTCGTGGTGGGCGACTTCGAAGAGACGGCGGCGCTCGATGTTGACGGCACGCCGCTGCGCGTGATCTTTCCTCCCGGCAAGGCGAACCTGGCAGAACTCGCGCTCGAGTGCGGCGCATTCTCCTTGCGGTTCTTCTCGGACTACTTCAACATCTCCTACCCCGGCGACAAACTCGACATGATCGCCATCCCGGACTTCGCTTTCGGCGCCATGGAGAACCTGGGGCTTGTCACCTACCGCGACAGCGCACTCTTAGTGGACCCCGAAACGGCGTCGCTCGCCGAGAAGCAGCGAGTCGCCGAAGTCGTGTCGCACGAAATTGCCCACATGTGGTTCGGTGACCTCGTGACCATGGAGTGGTGGGAGGGGATCTGGCTCAACGAAGCATTCGCCACGTTCTGTGCCGCACTGTGCAACGAAGCCTTTCGTCCCGAGTGGAAGACGTGGGTCGACTTCGGCATCCAGCGCGACATCGCCATGCAGGTCGACGGACTGCACACCACGCGCCCAATCGAATACGAAGTCGTCTCGCCCGAAGACACAAAGGGAATGTTCGACGTGCTCACCTACGAGAAGGGCGGCTCGGTGCTGCGAATGCTCGAGCTCTACCTCGGTGAGGACGTCTATCGCGACGGCATCCGCAACTACTTGAAGAAGCACAGTTACGCCAACACCGTCACCACCGACCTCTGGGATGCGCTCGAAGAAGTCTCGGGCCAGCCAGTGCGCGACCTCATGAACACCTGGATACTCCAGGGCGGCCACCCCTTAGTGTCGCTCGAAAACGGACGGATCAGCCAACAGCCCTTCGCCTACGGACCGGCTCGTGGCGAGAGCGCCATTGGCTCGTCGTGGCTGATCCCGGTCTTCACTCGCTCGCTGAAGGGTGGCCCTGCCAGTCGTCACCTCCTGGGCGAGGAACCAATAGCAGTCGGCGACGACTCGCCGGTCGTTCTCAACGCGGGTGGGTCGGGCGTCTTTCGTTCGCGCTACGCGACCGGCGAACTCGCCGCGATCGCCGAACACATTGATGAGTTCGAAGAACTCGAACGTGTGACCCTGCTCGCTGACAGTTGGGCCGCCCTGCTCGCCGGGCACAGCACGTGGGCCGAGTTTCACGAGGTCGCCAAGGGACTCGGCGACCAGGACGAACCGTCCACGTGGGCCAGCGTCGCGACCGCCGTTGGTTTTGTCAATCGCGCGATTGACGACGAGCGCCGTGAAGCCTTCGCCCACGTGGTCCGCGATCTCCTTCAGCCACAATTCGAGCGTCTCGGTTGGCGGGCCACGAGCGGCGAGCGCGAAGTCACCCCGCAGTTACGAGCCATCGTCATTGGCGCGCTCGGCACCATTGGTCGCGACAAGTCCATTCGCGAAGAAGCGAACCGGCTCTTTGACGCCAACACGATGAACGGAGACCTGGCGCGCGCCATACTGCGCATTGTTGCGAGCCAGAACCGGCCCGGCGACTACGAGGTCTTCCTGGAGCGTTATGAGCGCGGGGTGAATCCCCAAGAAAAGCAGCGCTACCTCTGGGGACTGGCTGACTTCGGGGACAAACGCATTGCCCTCGATGCCGCCGAGAAGTGTTTCCGCACGTTTCGTACCCAGGACGGCGCGATTGAACTCGGTTTGTTGTCAATGAATCGCGTCACCGGTCCCGCCGTCTGGCAGTACCTCACGCAACGTTGGGATGACGCGCTGGAGAGGTTCCCATCGAGCACGCTCTCGCGCCTGGCCGCGGGCGTGCCGACCTTCATCACCGACGAGGCGTTCGCCGACAGTGTCGAAAAATTTCATAACGAGCACTCCCTGGGCGGTGAACAGCGCCTCATCGATCAGCAAATCGAACGCATGCGGGTCGGCCTTCGTTTCGCTGAAGCCGTGCGCCAGCAGATCTAAATTGACTTCATGAACATCGGGGTATTCCTGGGCATTTTTGCCTTGATGTTCGTGATTGAACTGCCCGACAAGACCTTCGTCGCGACCATCATCATGGCGGCCCGTTCGCGCGCTTCGTCGGTCTTGATCGGCGGTTCGAGCGCGCTGGTGACGCAAATGTTCCTCGCGGTCGAAGTTGGCCGACTGCTCACGCTCTTCCCGGTCAACGTCAAGAATTTCATCGTCGGACTGCTCTTTCTCGGCGGCGGCGCGTACCTCCTGTTCGTTCCCGAAAAGGAGGAAGAGGAAAAGGGTGAACGCGAAGGTGAACGGGTGCACACCGCCACACGCTGGCGCGAGATCACGACCGCGTTCACCGTCATCTTCATCGGCGAGATGGGCGACCTGACCCAAATCCAGGCCGCGAACCTGAGCGCGAAGACCCACCAACCATTGGAGGTCTTTCTCGCCTCGTCCCTGGCGCTGGTCTGCGTCACGTTCGTGGGGGTCTTTGGCGGCAAGATGCTCGTGCGCAAGGTGCCGCTCGCCAAGATCCGCTTCTGCGGCGGACTCATCTTCGCGGGCCTGGGTATCTACACGATGGTGAGGCTGGCCACCGGGTGAACCGCCGCGAGGAGCTGCTCACGTTCGCCGACGGCGTCAAGGGCTTCATGCCGCGAAACGAAGGGCTCGCACTCTTCGAGCTGGCCATCGAACACGGACTTCGGGTTCCCAACGCCACCTGGTTAGAGATCGGCGCCTGGTGCGGCAAATCGGCAATCTACCTGGGGGCTGCCGGCGAAGAGACCAACTCGGTGCTCTACTCGCTGGATCACCATCACGGCAGTGAGGAGAACCAGGAAGGCTGGGAGCACTTCGACGTCACACTGGTCGATCCCGCTGACGGGCGTCTCAACACGCTGCCCACCTGGCAGCGTTCGATTCGCGACGCCCAACTAGAAGAAACCGTCGTCGGTCTCATTGGACCATCCAGCGTGGTGGCCCGTCACTTCGACCAGCCACTCGACCTGGTGTTCATCGATGGCGGCCACGCGCACGACGTGGCCTGGGCCGATTATCGGGCGTGGGTGCCCAAGATCGTGGTCGGCGGTCTGCTCCTCATTCACGACGTCTTCGCCGACCCCGCCGACGGGGGCCAGGCACCTTTCGATATCTACCAGGCCGCGCTCTCGAGCGGAGGGTTTGACGACGAGGCCCGCGAGGGTTCGCTGCGCGCGCTGCGGCGCGTGGCTACCTCGTAGCGAGCGGACAGCCGGCCTCGGCGAGGTCGACGGGCACGGGCAGCGTTCCGTGGCGAAAGAGCCCAGACGCCGGTGACGATGAAGTGAGCGCGTCGGCCGCCAGGATGATCGCCGCGGACGTGTAGGACGTGGTTTCGTCGTGGGGAAACGTCACCCGATCGGGATAGGCCAGACCCGTCCAGTAGGTGCCGTCGTCGCGGCGATGACGCGACGTGCAGGCAAAGAGATCAAGCGCCTGACCCGTGAGGCCGAGCGCGTCGAGGGCCAGGACGCACTCGGCGGTTTCCGCGGCCGTCACCCAGTCATTCGTCGAGACGCACCGCACGCCGTAGTCATCCATGACGTGGCGTTCCCACCCGTCACGAATGCGCTTGTCTCCTGCAGCACCGCCCAGCGCGCCACAAAAGATCGGGTAGTACCAGTCCATGGCGAATTCGTTCTTGGGTGCGAACGCTCCGGGGTGGTGGGCCACGGCGTGGCCGAGTCGCCCGGCCGCCAACTCCCAGGATGGGCGATGCATGTCGAGGCGTTCGGCGAGCGCGACCGCGCAGCGCAACGAATGAAAGATCGACGAGGATCCGGTGAGCAATGAGTAGGACTCGGGGCGACCGAGGGCGTCCAGCGACCAGCGAATCGTGCCGTCGCCCAGTTGCCAGCGAAGCACGAACTCGATGGCGCGCTCGACCGAGGGCCACATCCGTGCGGCAAAGTCCACGTCACTGGTCGCGAGTAGGTAGTGATAGATGCCGGTCGCCATGTAGGCGCAGACGTTGGTGTCGAGACGAGTGTCCTTGGCCCGTTCGCCAAGGTAGTAGTTGAACCAGCTGCCATCGCCCAGTTGTTGTTCGCGCAGCCACTCGTAGGCCCGTCGCGCCTCGTCGCGATGACCAGTGACGGTGAGGGCCATCGCGGTCTCGACGTGGTTCCACGGATCGCAGTGGCCGCCTTCAAACCACGGGATCTGGCCGCTCGGTCTCTGCAGCGAGGCGAGGTTGTTGCCCGTGCGGCGAATCTCCTCGTCGCTCAGTACGCCCGGCACACCCGACATGTAGCTCGTCGAGATCGTCACGGGACCGGCTTGGTGAGATAGACCACAATCGACTTTCCCATGAGCGGCGAGAACACCTTCTCGGCGTACCGCGTCAGGCGGGGCTTTTTCATGATGTCCCAGACCAACAGCCGGTGATAGGTCCTGACCACGATGTTGGTGTCGTTGGTGGTGCCCACCAGGCACTTGAGCCACCAGTAGGGACTGTGCAGGCCGTGGGCGTAGTGGTGGCCCGTCACGCGCATCCCCACCGAACGAAGTCGCGTCTGCAACACCGAGCGGCGATAGATGCGGATGTGGCCGCCCGGCACGTTGTGGTACTCGTCCGACAGCGCCCAGTTGACCAGCTCGGGACCGAAGCGCGGTACCGTGACCGCCATCGTGCCGCCGGGTCGCAGCACTCGGGTGAGTTCGCGCATCGCCGCGAGGTCGTCGGGAATGTGTTCGAGCACTTCAGAACAGATAACCCGGTCGAACGTTGCGTCGGGAAACGGGAGGTGCAGTGCGTCGCCCTGGACTGTGGCCGTAAAGGACGTGTCGCTCGAGAGTTCGCCGGCGACGATCATCGCGCCGAACATGGCCGAGACCCCGTCAACTTCATCGCGCCCGGCGTCCAGGGCCACGACGACGGCACCGCGGCGGGCCGCCTCAAAGGCGTGGCGCCCGAAACCGCACCCGAGGTCCAAGATCCTGTCGCCGTCTTTGAGACCCAACTGGTCGTAGTTGGCGGTGAGCATTATTCGAAGGTCATCGATTCGGGCAAGGGCTGGCCCTTCAGAATGGCGTCGTAACAGGCAGCCGTGCCGCGGGCCGTCACCTGCCACGTGAATCGTTCGATTACGCGTTCACGCCCGGCGCCGCCCAGGCGCTGGCGTAGTGCGGGATCGTCGAGCAGTCGGCGAATGGCGTCCACCAGCGCGTCGGGGCTGTTGGGTTCAACCAGCAGACCGGTCTCGCCGCTCACGCCCACGACCTCGGGCAGCGCACCGCCGGTGGTGGCGACGACCGGCACGCCGCAACTCATGGCCTCGATCGCTGGCAGTGAAAAACCTTCGTAGAGGCTGGGTACGATCGCCACCTCGGCCTCGCCGTAGAGTCGGGCCAGTTGTTCGTCGCTGACCCCCGAGATGGTCGTGACGATGTCGCTTAAACCCAGACGCTCCAGGGCCAACGCGACCCGACCCTTCTCTCGTGGCCGACCAATGACGATCAGGTCAATGTCGCGTTCGGCGCGCAATTTGGCGATGGCTTCTAAGAGCGGGACGAGGCCCTTCATGGGCACGTCGCTGCTCGAAGTGACCATCAAGCGGCCCTTAATCTTCACCACGTCGTCGTAGGGCCTAAACACGGTGTGGTCCACGCCCACCGGCACGACCGTCAGGCGACCCAACGGGACCTGCATCTGCGCGTTGATGTCGATCTTGGAGTTGTGCGACACCGTGAGCACGGCCGGCAGTTGCTTGACCACGCGCACCTGCATGCGCAGGAAACCGAACCAGCGCCGCGTCGTGTACCGCTTCCACGCCGAGTCGGCATGGTCCAGAGCGATCGAACGGTCAACGGTGATTGGATGGTGCAGGGTTTCTAGTACCGGCCAGCCGTCGCGGTAGAGGCCGAGGATGCCCGGCCCGATGCACTGGTCGTCGTGAATGATGTCGAAGTCACGACGCCGGGACTTGAGCATCTTCTTGATCCGCAGTGAATAGGCCAGCGGTTCGCCGAAGCCGCCGCTCAGCATCACCAAGAACTCCGCCGCGTCGGCCAACGAGGTGAATTCCGAGGGTGCCGGCCAGCGAAACGGATCGGGGTCACGGTAGAGGTCGAGTGCGCGCACCGGCGTGAAGCCAACGCCCTCATCGAGGATTGGCCAGGGAGGACCGGAAAAGACCTCCACGCTGTGCCCCAGCGCCACGAGTTCACGGGTGAGATGGCGTGTATAGACACCCTGTCCGCCGCATTGGGGATTGCCCCGATAGAGCAGGAAGGCAATGCGGTACTTGCCGGGCTGGGCCGCGCGGGCGGGGATGTGCGGCGGAATCACGAGGGCTTTGGAACGGGCCCAGGACGCCTTCGTCTCCTCGATGGTGTGGCGCAAGGAGTTAGACACGGATCAGCTTTCGGTCTCGGCGAAGTCATCCATTCTCCCGCATTTGGCGCAACCGCACAAATGCCCACCACGGCCCCAACCTCGGTGACTACGCTGCCATTTATGGATCTCACGTACCCCGAAGAAGCCGAATCGTTCCGCATCGAAATCCGCGAATGGTTAGAAGAGAACCTGCCGACCGGTTGGTTCGACCCCGGATTCACCATGAGCACGGAGGAGCGCGCAGCCTTTAACCAGAACTGGACCGAGACGCTCTTCAAGGGCGGCTGGATCTGCGCCGGCTGGCCCGAAGAGTACGGCGGCAAGGGGCTTTCGTTGCTCCAGCAGGTCGTGCTGAACGAGGAGTTCGCCAGGGCCGAAGCGCCCATGCGCGCCGACTTCTTCGGCGACACCCTGGTCGGTCCGACCATCCTCCAGTGGGGCACGGACGCGCAGAAGAGGGAGTTCATCCCGGGCATCTTGGCGGGCACCACCGGCTGGTGCCAGGGATTCTCCGAGCCCAACTCGGGCTCGGACCTCGCCAGTCTTAAGACCAGTGCCGTGCTCGACGGCGACGAGTGGGTCATCAACGGCCAGAAGGTCTGGACCACGCAGGCCCAGCACGCCGACTACGTCTTCTTGCTGGCCCGCACCGACCCCGACGCCCCCCAGCACGCCGGCATCAGTTACCTGCTCGTGCCCATGCACCAAGACGGCGTGGACGTTCGCCCGATCACCCAGGTCGACGGATCGGCCGAGTTCAACGAGGTCTTCTTCACCAACGCCAAGT
>JBEKQN010000059.1:0-11633 GCA_049519675.1 Acidimicrobiales bacterium
GGCCACGTGCTCGGCGGTCGTGACCGTGAACCAGTCCAGGTCGGGGTCTCCGTCACTGAAGAAGCCTTCCGGGTCGCGCCAGTCCGCGCGCAGCCCAAATAGACCGGCAAACACTTCAACCGCCTCGTGAAAGACGGAGTGGACGGCTGGCGGCAGCGGGCCCAGGGGAGAGGTGCGATCGGCGGCGAACAGGGTGATCGGCCGGCCTTCGTGTCGAGCCATCTGGCTCGGGAACGAACGCGGTGGCGACGAAGGATCGCCCGGTACGGGCCCGATCATCACGTCGTAGAGCAGTCGCAGGTCGTCGACCGCGGTCGCGAAGGGACCGTCGGTGGAGTAGTCAATCCAGTCCGGGGCCGGCCAACGCCCGATCATGCCGTTGGTCGGTTTGATGCCGACCAAACCGCACAGTGAGGCGGGGATTCGGATGGATCCACCCCCGTCGGTCGCGGTACCGACACCAACCAACCCGGCGACCTGTGCCGCCGCCGAACCGCCGCTGGAGCCACCCGGCGAATAGTCGGGGTTCCATGGATTGCGGGTAACGCCCGTCAATTCATTGGCGGTATAGCCCTCGATCGCGAACTCCGGCAACGTCGACTTTCCCAGCACTATGGCTCCCGCGCTAATTAATCGGGAGGGAACCACGCCGTTGGACACGGCGTCGGGAGCGTCGCGCAGGGCCAACGATCCTTTGCGCGTCGGGTGACCTTGCCAGTCTTCGAGGTCCTTGATCAGGGTCGGTATGCCCGCCAACGCGCCGTCTGAGCGTTCGCCATCGAAGCGTTTCGCCTCCAAGAGCGCATCGTCGTAGGCCCTTTCGGCCAGCACATTGAGTTCGCCCGCCGCTTCGAGCCGCGTAATCGAGGCCGTCACGAGACGGGTTGCGCTGAGACGCTGGTCTCGAACCGCCTTTGAGAGGGCCGTTATTGGGCCGGGCGTGGTGGACACGGGTGTCACTGGATGGAAGGATTGCCGCTGTCGGCGACCAGGGGCTCACCCGCGAGGTCCCACGCAGTCATTCCGCCTTCGAGGTTGGCCGCCGCAAATCCGCCCTCGGCGAGGAAATTGGCCGCTCGCAGCGAGCGGTGACCACTGCGACAGACGCAGACGATGAGCTGGTCGTGGGGCAGCTCTGCGAGATGATCAGGCAGTTCGGCGAGCGGAATGTGGATGGCGTGGGCCGAATGGCCGGCCAGCCACTCGTCATCCTCGCGAACATCGACCAGGACCGCACCCTCGGCGAGGGCATTAGTAGCTCCCTGAACGTCCAGAATGCGGATCTGTGCCATTAATTTTCCTCACTTGATGATCGTTGGTGGGCATGGTGGACGCCAGTGAATCTACTTCTAAACTTCGAACGTGAGCTCTTCCGCATTGATTTCGCACATGAGCACCGATGAGCTAGTACCCCTGCTTGACAGCGAACCAACGCCCTTTCTGCTGGACGTGCGCGAACCTGATGAGGTCGCCGATTGGCAGATCCCCGGGGTCTACAACATCCCGCTGAATCAACTCGAAGCTCGCATTGAAGAGGTTTCGCGCGAAGAACCGATTGTCGTGATCTGCGCCGCCGGGCTGAGAGCGCGACAGGGTGCGGAAATCTTGGCTAGCCACGGAGTGGCGAGCGCGGTGCTCGAAGGCGGGATGGGCTCGTGGACTTCCACGTATGACCACGTCACCGGTGATTTTGGGGGTGCGCGCGTCGTCCAGATTCGTCGTCGGGGCAAGGGCTGCCTCTCTTACGTCATCGGCGCGAGTACCAACTGCGTCGTCATAGACCCTTCGCTCGATCTGGACCAATATCTGGGGACCGCTGAGCGAAACGGATGGGAAATCACCCACGTTTTGGACACTCATTTGCACGCCGACCATATAAGTGGTGCTCGCGCACTCGTTGTGGCGACCGGGGCGCTGTTGATGCTCAGTCCAAACGATCCCTTCACGTTCGACTTTGAGCCGCTCAGCGACGGACGGTCCGTTGAATTGGCCCCCGGAGTGCATTTGACCGTCTCGGCCGTGAGCGTCCCGGGTCACACCGAGGGCTCAACGATGTACCAACTCGGTGATTCGGCCATTTTTACTGGTGACACACTGTT
The DNA here is from genome assembly GCA_049519675.1 of Acidimicrobiales bacterium. Classification (GTDB taxonomy): domain Bacteria; phylum Actinomycetota; class Acidimicrobiia; order Acidimicrobiales; family RAAP-2; genus RAAP-2. Next base: position 2,100 of record JBEKQN010000059.1, read on the forward strand.
TTTGGAGAGTGTGGGCCGCCCGGACCTCGCCGAGCAGGCTGAACCCTTCGCCCACCATCTCTATCGGAGCCTTCACGAGCGAGTTTTGACCCACGGCGACGACACCATGGTGTTTCCGGCTCATTTTGGGGCTGGCGTGGAAATTCACGCGGGCCAGTTCGTTTCACGGCGCCTCGGTTCACTTCGATCCACGTTGGGCGCCCTCACACTCAGCGAAGACGACTTTGTGGCCTGGGCAATAGCCAATGTCAAGGATCGGCCGCCTAATTACAAGCGAATCGTTCGAATTAACTCAGGTCAAGAGTCAGTGACGTCCGAGTCGGCGCAGATCGAGATGGGACCGAATCGCTGCGCGATCGCGTAGGGATTTACCCCGCAAATCGAACAGGGATGGGCAGCTAAACCACCCCGACGGTGTCAATTGAGTCCTCATCGACTGGAAGTGTTATTTGATCAGGAACTACGTCAGGGCATACACCGTAGAGGCTCAAGAATTGTCGCCGACGTGGTGGAGACCCTGGTCCAAACCAAGCGCGGGCATAGGAGGATGAACTTTTCTATGGTTTCTCACGAAAAGCCATCGTTTTGTTGGTTTTTCCGCGAAGTCGGGGATAACGCCATATAAATGGGGGAGTGGAGCCCGAACGACCGAGCTCGCATGCTATCTGACCGCCTTGGAGCGCACGAGGTGAATCGTGGGCGGGATGCTCAAAGTCGCGTCGTCGTTGGCTGTTACGCAACTGGCCCCGCTCATGCCTGAGATCCAACCTCACGTTGCACGCGGCGCTTTCAGTTCGAATTCGTACAAATCATTGACCTCTAATTACGCGTTAAAAGTCAAGAATTCAATTCTAAGGAAGTTCCAATGATTGAAAAACTGCGAGCGAATACGCATAGAGATAAAGGGCTCTCAAAGGCAAGCGATCATTGCGTGACGCAGTCGAGAAAACGGATTGACCTCACCGAAATGCTCATTACGACTTCGTAACGATTTTGTTCCGACAAAAACGAGAAAACATTCAGTAATCCTTGTCGGCACTTTTATAGTGTTTTATCAGGTATTACGTGACGTGAAGGAGCATCACGTTGGCACGCGTCATGCTTGGAGAAAAAGAGCGGGTATTCGCGTTCACACATCCCCTTATCTATACTTGCGCTTAAGGAAACGGCCGTGTCTTGTCACGAGGCCCTACCTTGTGATGAGTTAGGCTGTATCGCATCGTCTAAAAACAGAAGGTTGATTAAGGTCAGCCCTAAAAATATATGGAGTGCATCAAAATGAATACCACCACTAGGGAAGGATTCTTAATGAATACCTCACGACGGATACCACGACAATTGGTCAAGGCTCTTGCAGCTGGCGCCGTACTTTTTGCAGCCGCGCTGCCATTAGTCGTCGCTTCTGCCGCGGGCGCCGCGACCTTGACTGCGGCGACGTTTACGCCTCACAACGGGACGTTCGCCACGCCAAACGAGATCGGTACTGGCGCCTCGGGTGCGTTCAGCATTGCGGGAAGCGGATTTGCCGGTGACGGCAGCACCACGACCGTGACCTCAACGGCTCCTGGCCTTACCTTCAGCGGTGTTACTGAGGCTGTTGGTGGCGCTACGGTTTCGGGTAGTTTCACCTCGACTTCGGCCACCGTACCTGGGACGTACACCCTGACGGTAACTGACGACACGGGTGCTTCGACGTCAACCACAACGGCTGGCGGAGTTGTCGTAGACGCCAATGCCACTATTACGACGGTTACTCCTGCAACGCCGGTTACTCAGGCCAACGGTGCACCCGCCGCCACGACGGCAACTTTGGTAACGATCGCTGGCTCGGGATTTGTTTCCGGTGCGACAGTGACGTTCCAGAACACCACTGATGGCACGACCCTTGCGAGCGCTGACACAGCAGGTCACATCGTTACTGGCATCGCTTCAGCAGGAGATCAAGGTTTGGCAATCACGACTGGCACGACTTCAATTGCTGCCTACGTCAGCCCGACTAACTCGATCACTGGTGCGACGGAAGCTGCGGGCACGTACACCGTGACCGTAACGAACCCCGACGGCGGTACAACCGTTGACGCGGGAGCCCTCACGGTGCTTCCCTACGGTGTCTTCAGCGTGACGCCTTCGGCGATCGTTGGAGTAGCTACCCTGACCAACACTGTTGTGACGATTGCCGGTGCCGGCTTTGAGCCCGGTGCGACGGTGACCTTGGCAGGCTGTACTGAGGCCAATGGCACGCTCGCAACTTCCTCGGTCGTGAGCGCAACTTCCATTACGGCTACTGTCCCCGAAACTGGTGCTGGCGCCGCGGAACTCTGCAGTGTGACTGTTCACAACCCCACGATTCTCGCCGGTGGCAACAACGCCACGTTCGTTTTGGCGGGTGGACTCGGAATTAGTGGACCTAGCACGGTTGCCCCAACCATCACCGCGACCAACGCCACAGCGACCTCAGGGCTTGTTCCTGGAGCTGCTGCGACGACCGTCACCCTGACCGGTACTGGTTTTAGCCAGTACTCATCTGCTGCTGCGTTCGTAGGAACGTCTGCAACTGCGGGCGGCGTTACGCTGAACAACCCGGTGGGTAACACGGGAACTTCCATTACGTTCAACGTGTTGGCTGTTTCTGGTGCTACGGCTGGACCGTTCAACGTGGTTGTTTCGAACACCGCTGCCGCTAGCAACGCCTTCCCGGCAGCTGTATCTGTGGTTGGTCCGGTTATCACTTCACAGACACCCGTTGGGCTCGCCGTTGGCTCGCCTGTCGGCACCGTCGTGACGTTGACTGGCACGGGCTTCACGAACACCGACACCGGGACCGTCACTGACGCCGGCGCTGGCGCTCTCCAAGGTATCTTCACCTACGTCAATGCGACGACGATGAACTTGGTGATTACGGTTTCACCGGTTGCTGGCGACCAGGTAACACCGCCATCGGTTGTGGTCTCACAATCCCCTGGTCCTTCAGTTTCCTCGCCGTCCTTCAAGTTGAAGATTGATGCCGCTCCACTGGTAACTGGCAGTCTCACTTACGCCGCCGGTACTGACGTGGGCGTGGGCGCTGTTGCCCAGGCCGTCACGATCAATGGTTCCGGCTTCGCGACTGGTGTGACGATTGGCTCCTTCATCAACGGCAACTCTGTCGCTGACCCGGACGTCACCGCTACGGTTACGAGCATCAACTTGGCCGGTACGCAGATCAAGGCGACCATTGCCATCAAGGCGGGCGACACGAACATTGCCGACGGCTACAGCGTCACGAACACTGACGGTGGAGTTGCCAAGGTTCCTGCTGGCCTCTCGGCGCTGGTTATCGGTGCTGGTCCTACCATCACCTCTGTCTCACCGGCAGCGGCTACACCTAGTGGCACCACAGCCTTCACCATCACTGGTACGGGCTTCCAGACCGGCGCGTCCGTTGCGGCCTCGTCAGATGGAACTTGTGGAAGTGCCGCTGTTGTCAGCGCAACCTCGATCACTGTCTCGTGCACACTCGGCGCTGCCTCGGCAACCCCAGTGACACTGGCTGTGACCAATGTTGACGGTGGTTCCGCTAACTCAGCCGCAGTCTTGACTGCTTCTGTTCCTAAAGTTACGGGCCCTCACGCTACACACGTGAACGGTTCAGCGGTGACGGGTAAGACAGTGACGATCACGATCTCGGGTAGCGGCTTCGCTGGCGCGCCAAAGATCACGAGCAACGCTGCTGGCACCACGGCCAAGGTTACGCACGACACCGGCAAACTGCTGACCGTGCGTATCTCGACCAAGGCTGGTAAGGGTGAGCACACGCTGACCATCCGTAATGCCAATGGCAAGTCTTGCAAGATCAACTACGCCACCAAGGCCTAGTCTGTAATCTTTAAAGCGTTACGCAGAAGGCCCCCTCGAAAGAGGGGGCCTTCTGCATTTTGCAGTTGAATTCAACTATGTGAATTGATTAACAATCACCTCATAATGGGCAATAATTCGTTGTTAAAGCGTTTTGAAGAAAGTGTTGGATTTCTAAGGCGAATCACAGGTAATTCTTTTATAAATGGGCCCCAATTAGCGTTACTCTTTAACTAAGGCATATTCGATGTCTTAGTTAAATCTTTATTACGGGAGTGGGCGCACCATGGAAAAAACGAATAATCGGGGAGGCGGCCGAACACTTCGCTCCGCGCTGGGCAAGGTCATCTCGGTAGGAGCCTGTTCAGCCCTCTTGGTCACGGGCGTGGTTTTGGCGACCGCTACTGCAGCATCTGCCGCAATTGCAACCCAATTGGCCTTTACGACCCAGCCACCCGCGGCCGTGACCGTAAATACGAATGTGACGACATTCAGGGTGACGGTTGAAGACGCCACCGGCGCTCTGGCCACGACGAACCTCTCGGACACAATCGCACTGACTCCTTCAGCCGGTTGCACTATCACGGGAACGGATTCTGTAGCCGCCAACGGCTCCGGCGTAGCATCGTTCAGCCTCGTGCAGTTCAGCGCTACAGGGGGTCCCTGCACTCTGACCGCAGCTGACGCTGGCCTAACTTCTGCGACAAGTAGCGGGGTGACTGTTTTCTCGACGGTTGCCACAAAACTTGGCTTTTCTGCCGAGCCGGCCGCGTCGGTGACTGCAGGAGCAACCCTTAACTTCACCGTGCAGGCCCAAAACGGAGCTGGCGCTGCGGCGGTGTCCGGTGGTCAGACGGACAACGTCACGATTACCTCGTCCTGCACCATCGCGGGTACCACGACTGGGGCGCTTGTCGCTGGTTCGTTCAACTTCACCGCTGTCAGTATTGATGGCGGCACGAGTCCTTGTACGTTGTTAGCTACCGATACTTCGGCATCTCCTTTGACTGCTGCGATCAGTTCGGGCATTGTCGTCAACGCTGGCACGGCTACCAAGGTTCTGTTCACCACCCAGCCTCCGGCCACGGTCGTTGCGGCCGCAGTAGTGACGCCCTTCAAGGTCGCGGTGACTGACCTGTTCGGCAATGTGGCAACGACGGGGACCAACTCGACTGACACGGTGGTACTCACTGCGTCAGCGGGTTGCACGATCGGCGGAACCGACAGCGTGGTCGCTGCAGCTGGCGTCGCGACGTTCAGCGCTGTGACGATTACGTCGGACGGTTCGTGCAATCTGGTCGCCACTGACAGTTCACACACGCTGACCACTGCGACGAGTACCGCAGTTGACAGCCAGGGCGCGCAGGCGGCACTGACTGTTACGTCGCTGAAGGGTTTCCTCGGTTCGCCGCTAACGCTGACCAGCGCGGGTGGATCTGGAACGGGAGCAGTGACATTCACTGCGGTCACCGGCACTGCGCTTGGTTGCGTGGTTACCGGTACCTCACTGACGGTGACGAGCTTGGGAACGTGCCTCGTGACTGCGACTAAGGCAGCCTCGACCACCAACCTGGCGGCTTCGTCAGTGGCGACGACCGTCACCTTTGTCAAGCCTTTCAAGGCTGTCAGGGTTGTCGGCTTCGTTGTCGCGGGCAAGACGTCGATAATCACGATCATTGGAACGGCATTCTCTGGCCGTCCAATCGTGACCAGTCACGCCGGCACCACCGCGAAGGTGTTCAAGGACACCGGAACTGCATTGTCAGTCAAGGTAACCGTCAAGGCCGGCACCAAGAACGGCACGTACACGTTCACGGTCAAGTTGGCCAATGGCAAGACCTCTAAGGTCAAGTACATCCAACGGGCCTAGTTAGTTTCCAAAAGTTGTGAAGAATGCCCCCTCTTTGAGGGGGCATTCTTCATGAGTGGACGACTTAGTTGGTTCGTCAGTTGTCGACCCGCAGGGACCAGCTCGTGCCTTGAGGGGTGTCCTGTACGTCGATGCCAGCCTGTACCAGCGCGTCGCGCAGCTCGTCGGCCAGCCCATACTGACCGTTGGCCCGTGCGTTGACTCGGGCCGCCAGGACTCCTTCAACCAATGACGTCGGATCGATGAATCCCGCCCCGCCCGTGGCGGAGAGTTGCACCAACTGGGCCAGCGCCTCCACGGCGCCCGACCCCCCGTCAAGGACCGTCTGGGCAAGGTCGCTGGGCTCTCCGATGGCTTTTTCGACGGGGGTGCTCGATTCCACCGATATGTCCACTACTTCTAATGTGCGGAGTTCTTCTAGCGGAGTAGCCGAACCGTTTTCCAAGACCCGTACCTCGCCGTTCAGGCGCCAGTAGCCGTGGGACTTTCCGAGCACTTGGAGGGTGTCCGACTCGAGGTCCAGCAGAAGGGCCGTGTGCTCGTCCACGCCCAAGGTCGCGACGCCGGGGGGCAGTTCTTTTTCCATGAGGGCCAGCCGGCGCTCGCCGAGGTAGCAGCGGCTGGTGTCGTAGTTGCCACCCTCCTGGTTGTCGTAGTGGGGAATGACCACGCAGTTAAGTCCGAAGGTCGCCACGACGTTGAGCCCCTTCAGCCAGTACGGCGCGGCACCGACCTTGTAGATCTCGTAAATCGGCGGGCAGAAGGCACCGACCGTCGCGGTCGCCGCGGATGAGAAGCACAACGTGCCCCCTGCGGCTAAGACCTCGTTGAGGTCGTCCACGAGACCAAGTGGCTCCCATTGGGCCATCGCGTAACTGGGACTGCCGGGGCCCGCAAAGACGTAGGTGGCGGCGCGCACCTGCTGTTTGAAGATGGTCCGCTCGAGTTCGCTCGAGCGCTCGTAAGAAGTGAGGTGCAGGGGAGCGAAGGCGACGTGCAGGGAGGTTTCGAAGTAGTTGAGCAGTTTCTCGGTCATCTGCGGGACGTTTTCTTGGAAGCCGTAGGCCGTGTCAAGGTTGACCGCGCGCACCTCGGCCAACCGTTTGAGCAGTTGACGGTGGACTTTGGTCATGCCCGGAGCCGTCTCGCCCGAGCCCAGTAGTGCGAGAACGCCCTTAGACATGAACCGCATCGTATCGCTGTTGTCTGAACCGGTCACCGGGCCGTTCGCTAAATTGGTCCTATGAGTGGAATGGTATTTCGGGTCCGGGAGCGCGCTCGGGGCAACGTCACGGCGCCGATGATGCTCTGGGCGACCGTGATGGCCGTCGTGATCTTCATCGTCGAAGCGAACCGGAACAAGCAGCCGGATGCCGTGTGGGCCGGAGTGATTGCGACCGCGCTCTTTGGCATCTACCTCGGATGGCGACGCCGCGGCGCGGCGGTCTTCGTCGCCCCGCTCGTCAGTTGGCTCTTTGCCTGGATACCACTGTGGATTGCCGCCATGATCCATCACGGTTTCATAAAGGGCCTCTTCGTCGGGCTCTTCCTGGTCACGGTCGGCTGGATCGGCATTGGCTTCCTGGAGTTCTTCGGTCTCGGGATCGTGACGTTCGTGGTACGGATCTTTAGGGGCCCCTCGAACACGCGCGGGCCCGACGTTGTCGTGTTTGGCCCCGACGGCCTCTAGGGCGTCGGTTTTATTGGTCCTTCAACGCCGTCGAGCACATGTCGGCGCCGCGGAATCAGAGACCGGGAAACTCTCCGGGCGCGTCGAGGACCATCGCGTCCGGCGTGCCTTCGGTCGTGACGTGCGCCGTGGTGCGCAGTGGGATCTCCTTGATGGCAAAGCTGAGCGCGAAGGCCACGATGGCGAACGGCACGGCGACCACGAATACGGTCTGGAGGGAATGGCTGAAGGCGTCAATTACCTGGATACGCTGCGCCGGGGGTAGGTGGCTGATCTCGGCCGGATTAGCCGTGATCGTGCCTCCAGAGAGCAGCTTCAGTACTGCGGGCGACGCGTTCTGTCGCAGTTTGGCGAGCAGCTGGGCATTAAAGACGGCCCCCAAGACAGCGACACCAAAGGCACCGCCGATGGTGCGAAAGAACGTTGCCGTTGCCGTTGCCGTACCTAACTGCGAATACGGTACGGAGTTCTGCACGGCGACCACGAGGACTTGCATGACCAGGCCCAGACCGAGCCCGACGATGACCATGTAGAGCGCGACGAAACCGAAGGACGTAGTGGGTCCCAGGCCCGCCAAGCACACCAGGCCCACCGCCAGCACGGCGGAACCCAGAATGGGGAAGATCTTGTACCGGCCCGTTCGAGAGACGAGTTGACCGCTCAGGATGAACGTGACCAACATGCCCGCGACCATGGGCAGCAACTCCAAACCGGACTTGGTGGGTGAGGCGCCGTGCACGATCTGTAGGTAGAGCGGCAGGTAGATGATGGCGCCGAACATGGTGAAACCTATGACGAACCCGACCGACGACGCGGCCGAGAACGTCCGGTTTCTAAAGAGCACCAGGGGAATGATCGGCTCGGCGGCCCGCAGTTCGACCAGGCAGAAGATTGCGATCAACGCCAGGCCACCGATACCTAGTGACAGGATTATGGTTGAGCCCCACGCGTACGTCGTACCGCCCCAGGTGGTGAGCAGGATGAGGGCCACCACGCCCGAGGAGAGGAACGTCGTTCCCCACCAGTCGATCTTGTGGGGCACGCGGTGCGTGGGGATGTGCAAGACAATCGCGATCGCGATCAGGGCCACGATGCCGATGGGCACGTTGATGTAGAAGATCCAGCGCCACGAGACGTGTTGGGTGAAGAAACCTCCAGCGAGCGGCCCCAGGATGCTGGAGAGACCAAACACGGCGCCGAAGTAGCCCATGTAGCGGCCCCGCTGACGAGGCGGAATGACGTCGCCGATGATGGCCTGGGATCCGACCATGAGGCCGCCGGCCCCGATGCCCTGAATCGCGCGGCACGTGATGAGCTCGATCATGCTGTGTGACAGGCCCGACATCATGGAGCCAATCAAGAAGATGATGATCGAGAGCTGGAAGAAATTCTTGCGGCCGTAGAGGTCGCCGAACTTGCCCCAGAGCGGCAGGGAGATCGTCGAGGCGATCAAGTAGGCAGTGACGACCCAGGATAAGTGGTTGAGCCCGTGCAGGTCACCGGCAATCGTGGGCAGCGCGGTCGCGACGATGGTCTGGTCGAGCGCGGCCAGGAACATTCCGAGCATCAGGGCGAAGAGGATTACCAGGATCCGACGGTGTTCCTCCTTGGAGAATTCGTGCTCGGGTGGGGCTCCGCTTGCGTCGGTCAGTTCCTCAGTCACGGTTGTTCTCCATTTCAATTCGTACGGTTTCGGAAAAACGCTCAAGCAGCGACGCAAAGTTCGTGAGGTCCTCGTTGTCCCAGGTGGTGAAGACACGAGCGAGGAACTCCCGGTGGGCTGCGAGTACGCGCTCCAACGCGTCGCGCCCGGCCTGGGTCAATTGAATTCGGGTCGCCCGTCCGTCTTCGGCGTCGGCTTCGCGAACCACAAAATCCAATTTTTCGAGTTGCTGGACCTTGCGAGTCACCGTTGGCGTGTCCACGCCCAGCAAGTCGGCCAGATCTGTGACCCGTAACGCAGATTCACCATGACGTTGGAGTTTGAACATCAGTGCGATTCCGGCCTTGTCAATGCGCACCCCCGCAGCCTTCAAGAGGTGTTCGTGGGCGCGGACTTGGTTCAAGGATTGGGACATGATCTGCAGGTATCCCTGAATTTGCACGATGGCGATATCGGATGAGGAAACGGTGACCGTCG
>JBEKQN010000060.1:0-11553 GCA_049519675.1 Acidimicrobiales bacterium
TCAGGTCCTCCGAGGTGAGCAATCATGACGCTCTTGGGAACCTTGCCCTTGCGAAAGCCCTTGACCGTCATCTGCTTGGCCAGCGATGTTGCGGCCGCGTCAATCGCATCGTTCATTTCGGCTTCGTCGATCTCCACGGAGAGCTTGATTCGATTGTCATCTAGGTTCATGGAAGTGGCGTGCATAAGAGATGTCAGCCTACTTGCTGATTTTAAGAACCTCTAAAGCAGAATCGTGAGCGCCTCGGCGAAATGCTCGGCCAAATCATGGTCCCCGCGTACGTCCGTGGCTGACGCATTAAGAAAGGCTGGCGCACTAATTCGACCCGCCGCCCGTCGCCAAAAGAGTGCGACGGGCGTCGTGAATTCCAGCGTGGGCACCAGGTCGCCGTCGTGCACGACCACGGCGCGTGCGTTCTCTACGGCGAGGACGATCGTGCGCGCCAAGCGACCCGTGAGGTTGATGTGAATGACCGTGCCTTCGTGCGCGCCCATTTTCTTGCCAATAATGAACGGCAGCGCCCCCTCGAAGCGATTGATCACAATCTCTTCGGCCGCGCCGTGATCATCGGCCGGCTCGAGCAGGGCGTCACGAATGTCCTGGAGATGTATCCAGCTATCCAGGACCCGCGTTTCCTGGAAACGGTGGTAGGGGCGCTCGCCTTCCGGACTCCATCCAACTTTCTCCCAGGCGTCGTCATCGAGGGAACGCAGCGTCCGTATTGCCGTCGCGGCGACGTCGCGAAACTTATTGAGCACCTCAATGCCCGCCTCGGCGCGATAGGCCTGCACGAAGCACTCGTTAATCTCACCAATCGGGTTGCGCACGTAGTCGGGCCAAGGACCTTCGTACGCGGGCACCGGCGAACCTTGGATCATCATTTCGAATCCCAACAGGTGGCTGAGTACGTCACGCACGTCCCAGCCCGGACACGCGGTCTGGGCGTTGTACGCGTCGGCGGGTTGAAGGCGCACCACGCGGTCAATGGTCAACCAGGTTTCTTCCAGCGCGTCAGTAATCCATTCGTAGGCCATCGCTCCCCCTTCGAGTCCTGGGTCCAGCCTACGGACCAAACGCGAGACAGTGAGATATCCAACAGCGCACGGCGGAGGTCTGAAGGAACCGCGGTGCGGCACTAACTGCACATTGCGCCATCAAGTGTTGACGAAAATATGTTTCCAATGACATCGTCCCTTGTGCGAATGCAGTCAAGATAATAAGTCTCGAAAGAAGAAGGCGGGAAAATAATGATTCGAGTAAATCTAACGAAGGCCACCACGCCCGAAGAAGCCATCGACACTGTGCGGCAGGCCGCAGGCGCCATCGGGCGAAACCTCTCGCCAGCGCAAGTCCTAGACGCCAAAAGGGCGCTGATGGCGGAGTTGCGTCAGGCGCTCATCAACTTTCCAGATCTCGGACGACGGATTGAAAACCCTCCGCCAGCGCAGTGGGTCGGGATTGCCCAGGATTGGTCTGAATCACTGATGGTCTAGGCGACACCGTGAGCGTTCGAGTTTGAGCGTACGCGGACGTCATTAACGTCAATGAACTTCAATTCCGACAGTTCCAACGTCAATCTTCTCAACGAGCGAGATCCTCTTTAGGAAAATGAAACACTGGTCCACGTAGTAGCGTCACCTCGTAGCAAAAAGAAGTTACGGGGCGTAGCGCAGCTTGGTTAGCGCGCCTGGTTTGGGACCAGGAGGTCCCCGGTTCGAATCCGGGCGCCCCGACCAAGGGGACTTAGAGGAATTTGGCGTTGCCACTTAGAATTTTTGAGCGGAGGAATTGTACATCTCGTACGATTCTTTAATCGAGACGCTCACCTTTCTCTTCACCGATATCGAGGGCTCGACGGCCCTGCTTCGCCGTCTCGGCGACGACATCTACTCTCAAGTGCTGACCGATCACCACCAGTTGATCCGTGCGGCCCTCGACACCCACAACGGCAAGGAGGAAGGCACCCAGGGCGACGCCTTCTTCGCGGCCTTCACCTCGCCGAGGGCTTGCGTAGCTGCAGCCCTCGAGATGCAGCGCGAGCTGCGCGATTACGAGTGGCCGGGCAACGAACGTCTGCGCGTACGTATGGGCATCCACACCGGTGAGGCCTCCGAGGCGGCGACGGGACTCGTGGGCTACGAGGTCCACCGGGCCGCGCGTATCGCCGCAGTCGGACATGGCGGTCAAGTCTTACTGTCGTCGGCCGCGGCCGGTCTCGTCGAGGACGCGTTGCCCGCCGAAGTGTCATTGCGCGACCTCGGTTCGCACCGCCTGAAGGATCTGGGCCGTCCCGAGACCATCTTCCAACTCGTGGCCGAGGGCTTGGACTCCGACTTTGCGCCCCTGCGTTCGCTCGACAACCCCGAACTGGCCAACAACCTCCCGGCGTCGCTCAACACGTTCGTCGGTCGATCAGCAGAACTGGCCGAAGTGCGCCAACTCATTGAAACGTCGCGACTGGTCACCTTGACGGGCGCGGGCGGCTCGGGTAAGACACGCCTGGCACTCCAGGCCGCGGCCGAACTGCTCGACGGCAGCGGCGAAGGAGTGTGGTTCGTCGAGCTCGCTCCGGTGAGTGACCCTGACTTTGTTGCTTCGACCGTTATGACCGCCTTGCAACTTCATTTGGAGTCCGAGACCGCGCCACTCGACTCCCTGCTGCGCGCACTGCGCGATCAAAATGTGCTCATCGTTCTCGACAACTGTGAACACGTGATCGACACGGTAGCCAAGATGACCGACCTGATTGGCCGCAACTGCCCTCGCGTCTCTCTCGTCGCGACGTCCCGCGAACCGCTAGGCGTGGACGGCGAGCGCGTTTATCGTGTTCGCTCCCTCTCTTTGCCCGACGAAGGCGTCGCCGTAGCCGACGATCTTGAGGGTTCTGACGCCGTGGAACTCTTCCTCGCCCGTGCCCGAGCGCACGACTCGACCTTCGAGATCGATGACGCTATCGCCCCGTTGGTGGCATCGGTATGCCAACGGCTCGACGGGATTCCCCTCGCCATCGAACTTGCGGCGTCTCGGCTTTCTTCGATGTCCCTCGACGATCTGCACGAGCGCCTTGATCAGCGCTTCCGTCTGTTGACTGGAGGTAGCCGCAACGCCTTGCCCCGTCAACAAACGTTGGGCGCGACCGTGGCGTGGTCCTATGACCTGCTGACCGACCCGGAGCGTGACATGCTCCGACGTCTCTCAGTCTTCGTAGGCGGGTTCGACCTCAAAGCCGCCGAGGCCGTCTGTGTGGCGAGTGGACTTGAGTCCTTCGACGTGGCCGACCTCTTAAGTTCGCTGGTCAACAAGAGTTTGGTCACTGCGGAACGGGCGTCCTCATCGCTGCGCTACCGCCTGCTCGAGACGATTCGCCAGTACGCCGCAGACCAATTGATCCAGATCGGAGGCGAGGAGCAGACGCTCCGGTCCCGCCAACTCCACGCCGAGCACTACCTGGCCCTCTGCCTGGAGGCCGAAGCCGAGCTGAAGGGACCCAAGCAAGGCGCGTGGTTGAGCCGACTCGACCTCGAGTACGACAATCTCCTCGCCACTTTCACCACGCTGGCCGCCGATCCCGAGAAGACTGAAGACGTCGTGCTGCTCGCCGTGGCCCTCTATCGGTTCGTCCTCTCTCGGCGCAACACGATCATCCCGGCATACCTGCGCGACACCCTCGCGCGAGACGTGAACCTGCCCCTGGCGATGCGTGCTCGCGCCGTCTCCACCCTGGCCTGGATGACGGGGGCCATCGGGCAAGAGGAGCGGTCACACCAGCGAGCCAGCGACCTCAGTGAGGAAGCGTGGGCGCTCGCCCAACAAGTGGGCGACCCGTATTTTCTCGCGGAGGTGCAGGCGCTTCGATCGTTCACTTGGAAGGACCTCGAAAAGTGGGACCTGGCCCTCGAATGCGCTGAGGCGGCCCTGGAGTTAGCTCGCGAACTCAAGGACCCTGCACGGATCGGTGAGGCGCTGGTCGCCGTCGTGTACGCCAGAAGAGCGCCGTCTGAGGTGATTGAGCTAATACGTGAAGCCCTCGCGATCTTCCGCCAGATCGGCGATTACTCCTGGATCTCGACGTCCCTTACCTTTTTGTCGTTGGCCCAGGACGACTCCCTGGAAGGTGTGCGCGAGGCTCAAGCACTCAACGCGGAGGCAATGGAGTTGGCCGAGGAGATCGGCTCGACCTTCCATCGCCTCATTCTGTGGTCCAACGCCGGGGCGTTCGCTCACTTCCTTGGGGACTACGACCAGGCCCTGTTGTACAGCCGTCGGGCCCTCAACCTTTCGCGGCGCAGCGGTGAATCTTTCGCGCACGACTATTGGACTCTGTTAACGCTGTCGTGCGTCGCGACCCTCCAGGGTAACTACCTGCTCGGCGCCCAGCTGGCGGGAGCCCACGACGGCATCGAAGAACGCGCGAGCGAGCCACTCGGGGGATACTGGTCGCAGATGGAAATCGACGCCTGGGTCAACAACAGTCTCGTGCTGCGCGAAGCGCTCGGCGACGACGAGTACGAGCGGGCCGTCGCCGCGGGCAAGAGCCTTAACGCGAACCGAATTTACGACCTGGCTATGGGGCGACGCGAACCGGTTCGCTAGTCGCCAGCGCAAGGAATTTGGAACCGAGCCGGTCGGATGCGTGAACGTGGTTGCCGCCGCACAATTAATCAGTCCGACCAACGCGTTTCTGCGCTGTGGGAAAACCTCCGCGATTTCGTGTGAAGGAGTGTCGTGCTTCGCGATAATTCCCCAACACCCCGAGTGCCGCAAGAGTTATTGAAATTCTACTAAGTGCCGATCAAGAGCCGTTCGCTCAGATCAATCGAGCCTCGAGCGATTCACGTACGACGGGCCACTCAAAGTCCATTACGGAAAACATCGCGCTGTCGCGCAGCAGTTCCTCTTCACCGGCCACCTGAGAGGGCTGCCATTGGCGAAGGACCCCCTCGAAGGTCGCACCGATACGCGACATGGCCGCACGCGACCGTTCGTTGCGGGCGTCAGTTTTGAGATCAACTCGAGCCACACCCCACTCGTCGAACGCGTAGGTCAACAGCAGAAGTTTTGCCTCAGAGTTGATCGCCGTTCTCTGGGCCGACCCTGACAACCAGGTGCCGCCTATCTCCACTGCGAACGGTGTTGGTTGCCCGGGTCGATATCGAATCGTCAGGTATCGCGTGGCTCCCACCGCCCGACCGGTCGCCACCGAGACTTGGGCGAAGGGAACTACCTGGCCACGCTCAAAGTCGCTCAGCAACGCGTCGACATATGAGCGCATCGCGTCAAGAGTCGACGGCACGACGGTGAAACCGTATGTCGAGCGATCTCCACTCGCCGCGACCAATAGGTCTTGCGCGTGGGCGCGCGACAAGGGCTCTAGTCGGACGACCTCGCCCACCAGTTCGGGCACACTCAAGACGTTGCTCACCGTTTCAGTATCGCAGCCGATGCGAACGAGGTCAGTTTCGTATCGACAAAAACATCGAACGAATTCTCTTTGGTACCCCTGGCAGGAGTCGAACCCGCAACCTGACGGGTAGAAACCGTCTGCTCTATCCAGTTGAGCTACAGGGGCTCTCACATATCGTACCGAACGACATCGCATTCCCGGTTTCAACTGAGACGCTTTGTGACATAATGGAAAGTCTTGGTGGGCGTAGCTCAGTTGGTTAGAGCGCCAGGTTGTGGTCCTGGAGGCCGCGGGTTCGACCCCCGTCGCTCACCCCAAGTAGGAATCAGCTTGTTGTTCGAAGCCACGTCATCGTCTCGGTCAATGATTCGAGACGGGTCTGTTTTTTCGCGGGGTACGGTCGTTGATCCACACGGTCACATGATGCACATTTCGCGTTCGCTCGTAAGTGCGCCATAGACGTCGCGGTATAGACTCTCCACGCGCCGGTAGCTCAATTGGCAGAGCATTTGACTCTTAATCAACAGGTTCCGGGTTCAAGTCCCGGCCGGCGCACCAAATGACAGTAACAACCGTTCTGTGAAATTTTTGCCGTGGTCCCCCACTACTCAGCTCGAAGAACGAGAGCGGCCGGCGTGCGCGCGGCACTGCGGCCGGGTAACGCTGCCACGAGATTGGCGAACACCAGCGTCCCGACGCCCACGAACAGCACCGACAAGACCGGCACGGTGGGTTCCGGAACTGCGTAGATACTACGGGCGAACAGGGTCCACAGTTCTCGTCCGATGATGATGCCCAACGGTATCCCCACCACTACGCCCACCAGCGCCGTCGTCGTCGACTGCCACGCGACGACGGCGGCCAACTGGCGACGGGTGAAGCCGAACGTTTTCAGCATCGCCAGATCTCGCCGTCGCCGGCGCACCGACGAGGCGAGCGTGAGCCCGAGCGCGAGTATCGCCCCGACGGCCAGTCCGACCGCCAGGATGACCGGCGTGGAACCGACGCTTCGGTAGTTCACGATCTGGACGGGTTGTAACACACCCAGTACCGAGACGCTGTTGCCGAAGGCGTTCTTGTCGGCGGCGAAAATCTTGTTGGCGGCCGTCGCGATGCGCTCCAAATCGGCCCGCCCGGCGCGGGCGCTCACGTCCGAGCGCATCCTGACGAACGCCAGTTGCGGGCCGTGGAGATTCGGGTCGGGGCCGTAGTTGAGGTACCCTGCCGGCAAGACGCCCAAGGGAAGAATGGCCCCGGTGCCCATGGACGTGTGTTCGGCGATGTAACTGCTGTATCCCACCGCGGGCAGCGTGGCGGTTCCGACGATCAATAGTGTGGTGGGCTTGATGAACGCGGGAGCGTTCTTCTTGGTGCCCAGGCTGATGACGACGGTCTCGCCAACGTGCTTGTGCAACATCGCCAGCGTGCCGGGGCCCAGCACGACCTGATGTTGGTTGTCGAGACCGTGCCCGGACAGGATGGGCGGGGCAACTTTGGCGTGCGCGTTTTCAATCAGGACGGGAACCTCCTGGCCGTCGATTTCCAAGTCGGTGGAGTCGGCGCCGCTCCACGCCATGATCTTCGGGTCGTGGTTCAGCAACGACACCGCCTTGGGCGGGATGTTGTTATTTGGCAGTAGCAAATAGTCCCAGTTCCATCCGTAGAGCGGGGGACGCGAGACCAAGTTACTCAACCCGCTCGCGAACGTGAGCGTGGTAACGACCAGGGCGACCGCGAGCGTCGTGCCGAAAAGCACCGAGCGCACCGGCACCGCCGTGCGTCCCTGCCCCGATTCCAGAGCAAAATGAACCCCGATGACGCCGGCCACCGGCAGTCCCGTTGCGTTCGCTCCGCGAATGACCCTCGACGGGCCCGCGAACGACCCGCCGGTGAGAACGGTTCGATGAGGTGCCCGCCAGTTCGCCTGCACGACGGCGAACGCACTGAGAACGAGAATCAACACGGCGACCCCGACGCCGAGCACGGTCCAGTCAATCGCGAATCGGCCGCCGGGGTAGACGGGGCGAACGGGACCCAGCGGGGCGAACGGTGACAGAAGGGCCGCCACCGCGAAGGCCAGAAGGGCGCCGAGTGCCACCGCGACGAGCACGCCAAGGAGACCCTCGAAGGCCGCGCCGCCGGGACTGGCGCCCAGCGCGCGCAGTACGCGCCGGTCCTGCTCGCCCCGGCGTAACAGACGGGAGATGGCCTGGGCCGCCAGCACCAGACAGATCAGGGCAGCGATGGCGCCAAAGGCGCCCAGGGCCACCGACTCCGGTTTGATGGCCAATTCGACTTGGGACTCCACGCTCGACGTGATGTGGAACTCGTAGGTGGCTCCTCGCGGCACAACGCCAATCAGTTCACGTTCAACTTGAGTGATCGTTGCGTGAGCGTGGTCGATCTGTACGCCGTAGAGCGCGGGCACAAGTTCGCCCGGCTCCAGATGTTTCAGTTTCTTCATGAGGGCTTGGTCGAGGAAGACAGCGCCGTACGTCCGGTCAATGTCGTCCTGGACCACTTGCGTATTGGGCACCACCAACCCCACCAACCGGGCCTTGACCTTCAGGCGAGGGACCACTCGCGGGGAGCCAAAGTCCGAAGAATTTGTCTGCGTGTCGGAATAGAAACCCAGCGGCACCATCTGGCCCACGCGCACCCCGAGAATGTGCGCCGCACTGGCCGTCATCACAAATTCGTCGGCCCGACGAGGATTTGCCAATCGACCTTCCACGACCGCGAGTCGGTCCTGAGTCAGCGTCATTCCGTCCAAGCTGCCCGTGATGACGACGTTGGACAAGGTACTCAGTCGAGGAGCGCCGTTCGCCGCCAGCGGCACCATCTGTGGTCCTATGGCCGTCACGACGTGCTCGACACCAGGCAAGTGGCTGATTGTTTTCGTCAACGAAGGGGTCTTGCCAAGGAACTGCGAGGTGCCGCCGTAAACGAACATCGTCAAGTCCGACGGATTGGTGCTGGCCAGAAATTGGGGATACGAGGATTGGGTTCGTCGGGCCCCGGCGAGCGCGGCCATGCCAATACCGCCAATTAACCCAATGAGCAGCACCACCGTCAGGTAGCTGGATAGTTGACGCACGAACGTCACTCGGTACCGGTACCAGGCGATTCGAAAGGCTTGACCCATGAAACTACTTACCTCCGAATAGGCGCAGATGGACGAGTGCTCCTTCGAGTCTCATTTATAGGGTGGCCCGATGCCAACAAGGTGACCGCACAAACTGGCCTCGTACTAGCACCCTTCATATCGTCCACCTCATGGTCGCCGGGACCAAGACAATGAAAACGACCAAACCACAGACCTCTGGCTCTCAGCGAACACCTCCGAGCACTCCAACTCGTCCATCCACATAATCACATCCACGCTCCCAGTCATGCCAGATGCTCGAATTATCTCGCGGAACGACGACGACCTCCGAGTAACGCAGTATCGACGGCTATCACCTAATCCAAATGACCTTCTCGGCGAGTTTCACGCCAGTCGTTCCATCGGCGCATGGAGCCGATAGGACCAGCGCCATGCAACTTTCCAACATCGAGCCCTTGACTCATTGATGGTGACTATCTAACATTCGGAAGATCTCACGATTCAGGGGGGATGCGTGGAGCGAAGAAATGCTGTTCCTGTGCTGGTTATCGCCACTGTTCTTCTGGCGTCGTCAACTGCAGGCGGGATCAGTGTCAAGGCGGCCGGCAAGCAGTACTTGAAGGATGTAGCGTCCGCCAACGCCGTACTCAAGACGTTCAACTCGGAAATAAATACCTGGACTAACTCCACCGCCGACGCAAAAGGGGAACATCAGGCGGCGTTGGCGCTAACTGCACTAAGGACGCTCCGGGAGAATTTTCTGAGTCAGACGTGGCCGCAGTCCGTTAAGGGAGGCGTCCGGTTCATCTGCGAAGAGGACATTTCTTCACTGGAAGAAGACCTGCACCAGATTGGCAGCAATTCCTCACTCGGCAATGGTGCATTTCAATTCACGTTCCGCGAGGATTCTAAGGTGACGGCTTTGCATGCCTCTAACGTGCGCAGGGATCTCGGTTTGCCCAGCAGTAGTGCTCTGTAGCAATAAAGCGTGGCCCACAAATCTGATTTCATCACCGAGCGGCAGGTTTGCGCTTGATCCGTGCGGGTTGTGAGGACGCGCGGCACCGAAAAAATCACTTGAATTGACCCACCCGCCAGATCGTCTGAGATAAACCAGTCCAACTCGAAACAACATGATTGTTTGAAATCCAGTAACAGAATCAACCGGATCCACACTGCACAACAGTATGGAGCTTTCTCTTAATCAACGGGTTTCGAGTTCAAGTCCCGGCCAGCGCACGAACGAACGCGTATTGCCTCGGCTGATTTGTTTCAGGTCGGTAGCGAGAGACCTGTGACTTGTTGACGGGGCCGGAATCAAGAATTTTTGTCGAGGCACCGCTGTTATTCTGAGGTGTGGATCAGAATTTCGAGACGATCATCGAGCCGTTCAGGATTCATTCGGTCGAACCCCTTCGCATGACGACGGCGTCAGAGCGCGAAGCGGCCATCGAAAACGCCGGATTTAACCTCTTCAACTTGCACTCCCAAGACGTCCTCATCGATCTGTTGACTGATTCCGGCACCGGCGCGATGTCGCGCGACCAGTGGGCGGCGATTCAGCACGGTGACGAGAGTTACGCCGGGTCCCCGTCGTGGTTCCGCTTCGAGGCCGCGGTAAAGGAGCTCTTCCCGTTCAAGCACGTGATCCCGACTCATCAGGGTCGCGCGGCAGAGAAGATCATTTTCACGGTGCTCGGCGGACCCGGCAAAGTAATTCCCAACAACACCCACTTCGACACCACTCGCGCCAACGTCGAGGCGTCAGGCGCCGAAGCCCGCGACATGGTCATCCCCGAGGGCCACGACGCCGCCACCATTCATCCCTTCAAGGGGAATATTGATCTGGAGGCTCTCGAGTTGCTACTGGCACAGTCGGCAGCGAACGTGCCCGTGGTGTTTCTCACTATCACGAACAATTCCGGCGGTGGCCAACCAGTCTCACTCGCCAACATCCGTTCCGCGAGCGAACTCTGCCACCGCTACGGCGTGCCGCTATTCCTCGACGCGTGCCGGTTTGCGGAGAACGCATGGTTTATCCATGAGCGTGAGGAGGGCCAATCCGGGCGCGAAATCGGCGACATCGTGCGAGAGATCGCTTCGCTCGCCGACGGCATGACCATGAGCGCGAAGAAGGATCCCTTCGGCAATATCGGCGGATGGCTGGCGCTCAACGACGATGACGTCGCCGAGAGCTGCCGTAACGTGCTTATCTTGACCGAAGGCTTCCCCACCTACGGCGGTCTGGCCGGACGCGACCTCGAGGCACTCGCGCAGGGTCTCAAAGAGGCCGTTCATCCGGACTATCTCCGCTATCGAATTCGCTCCACGGCCTACCTCGGCGACGCGCTTGACGCGGCGGGCGTTCCGGTCGTCAAGCCCATCGGTGGCCACGCTGTCTATATCGACGCCAAGGCCCTGCTCTCGCACGTGGCGCCGCTGCACTACCCGGGCCAATCACTCGCGATCGCGCTGTACCGGGCCGGTGGGATCCGCAGTTGCGAGATCGGCTCAGTGATGTTCGCACGACAGCCCGACGGGACGGAAGTTCCGGCCACGATGGAACTCGTGCGACTGGCAATCCCGCGTCGTACTTATACCCAAAGCCATATCGACTACGTGATTGAAGTTGTGACGTCGGTGGCGAAGGACGCAGCGTCACTACCTGGCTACCGAATGACCTACGAGCCCAAGTCGCTTCGCCACTTCACCGCACGTTTCGAGCCAATCGGGTAGCGTCCGTGACGGCGACGCGACGGCACGTCGAGGGCGCGAACGGGAGCAATGCCCACGCGCGGGCGGACGATCATCAGTTAGTGCCGCAGTGCGCGTACAGCGCGCGATGACGACTGTCGACGAGAACTGGCGGATGCCCCATCGGCCCCGTCAGGCGCGCCAAAGAAGGTCTGAGTACCAACGAAGGTTTAAGTCCGGTTGGCAGACGTGACTGTCCTGATTCCCCTAACGCAGGAATCCATGACCAAAAAGGAACCCGCCCGTAGCAGACTTCGCTGTATTCAAAGTGTCAAAGAGACGTCGCTCT
>JBEKQN010000061.1:0-11314 GCA_049519675.1 Acidimicrobiales bacterium
CCTGAACGGAAGTCTTGGACCAGTGTTTGCGCTTCTTCATTCTGAAGCTCATGTGATAGTCGGTGCCGCGGTCACTTCACCGCTCTACGGCTATCTCGGTTTTCGATGGCGAACCCAGCGGGCGTGGATGAGTGCAGTACTCGTCGGCGGCGCTATCTGCCTTGAACCTCTCGCATCGGCGTCCGTAGGACGACTTCCACAATTCCCGGAAGTGTGGGGTGCGCAAATTGCAATCGGTCTTCTCGTCTCGGGATACTTCGTCTGGCGAGGGACTCACTTTCGACGTGAACTTCTGGCACGACCTCTCGAAGGTCGATAGTTCCACCTCATCGAATCGCACGAGAACAACTGCGAAGTGCGGTTCCACCGCGCCATGAATAGGTCTCTCGTATCATCACGAGGGTGAAGTACGACCTTGAATCGGACCTTCGGCTAGATCCGAGGATTCGGACAATCCTCGCGCGTTGGCCGCAGGGACCCGAGAGCAGCGTGTCTACCCGCGAGGAGTTGCTCGCCCAAGCCGCGTCACCAGCAGGTGTGGCTGCGCTCAAGACCGAGGCCGAGTTCATGGACCAGTTCAACAGTGAAGAGGTCGCTCCTTCGGCCGGTCTTTCGATCACCACGCGTGACGTCATTTCTTATCCCGACGGCAACACCATCAAGTTGCAGGTCATCCGTCCCGACAATGACGAGCGGTTGGCGTGCATCTATTACGTTCACGGCGGTGGGATGACGTCGCTCTCGTGTTACAGCGGCAACTACGTGGCGTGGGGCAAGATCCTGGCCGCGAAAGGCGTCGTTGTCGTGATGGTGGAGTTTCGCAACGCCGTGAGTGCCTCATCGGTGCCCGAGGTCGCTCCTTTTCCGGCCGGACTCAACGATTGCGTCTCTGGGCTCAAGTGGGTCCACGCCCACGCGGATGAATTAGGCGTCGACTCGACCAGGATCGTGGTGTCGGGCGAGAGCGGCGGCGGGAACCTCAGTATCGCGACAGTTCTCTCGCTGAAGCGAGACGGACAACTCAACCTGGTGAGTGGTCTCTACGTGCTGTGCCCGTTTCTCACTGGCAAGTGGCCTGACGAGCGGTATCCCTCATCGTTCGAGAGCAACGGGATCTTGATAGATCTGCACGGAAATCAAAGCGCCGTTGGTTACGGCGTCGAGGCCTACGAGCGTGGCGACCCGTTGGCGTGGCCCGGATTCGCCACCGTTGATGACGTCGCTGGCTTTCCCAAGACCGTGGTGAACGTCAACGAGTGCGACCCGCTGCGAGACGAAGGTGTGGCGTTCTACCGTTTGCTACTCGCCGCTGGCGTTGGCGCACGAGGACGCGAAGTCCTCGGTACCATGCATGCAACCGAACTCCATCCCACCCTGTGCCCGGAAATCACGCAGGCTACGGCCAGCGACCTTGTCGCGTTCGTGAACGACTAATCAAATTCTCATACGACTTCGACTTCCGTCAATGCGGCCGTGTCGACGTCAAAAACAAATCCTCGAATATCTGAAGCCTCAATGAATGGACTGGAGCGTAGCGTTGCGATCGTAGAAACAACGTCGAGTTCGACGTCACGGAAGGCACCGAGTCGAAATGGGACGCGACTTTCAAACTTTGAAGCGATCCGATTTTGCATTTCTTCCTCTTCGAATGTCTCAAGCCCGCAACGCGTGTGATGAATCACCATTACCTCTCGGGTTCCCAAAAGAAGTTGACTGAGCAAGATTGATCGAATTACGTCGTCGGTGGCGATCCCACCCGCATTGCGAATCAAATGCGCGTCTCCCAATTCAAGACCGAGCGCATCAAAGAGGTCGAGTCGGGAATCCATACAAGTGAGTACTGCGAGCTTACGGCGGGGCTCAGTTGGCAGCGACGGATGCGCGACGCGCTGCGCGTAGAAAACGTTGTGTTCCAACAATTCATCAATGACGCTCATCGCCCGAGTTTAATAACTCACGACTATTGAAAGCCGCCGACAAACGCAACCAAAATTATCTAGACGTCGACGTTTGTGCCTTCGCCGCCGTAGCCGCTTCGAGGGCGGCGATCGCGTCACCGACGGTCGCCCCGCGGCACGCCCCACCCGTGGCGTATTCAGCGAAAGCGGACGCTTGTCGACGCAGCGCCTCGAGTTGCTCCCTTTCGCCATCCTCGGGTTTTAAGAATTCCAGTAGCACGTGATCTCGGGTGCCAAAGACTTCAACGCTGGCCATGTCGCCACCCGCGTAGTGGCGCCCTAGTGACACGAGAACGACCGCACCGCCCGACAACGACGCGAGCACCTGGGCGCTGTCCGGATCGAAGCCGTCCTCGAGCGCGACCCCGCTTGGCGCCGCCAGGGCGAGCGAGTGCGTGAAATCGCCCCCAATCAACCAACGGGCCTGATCGAACTCGTGTACGCCCATGTCAACGAAGATGCCGCCACTTCGAGCGCGAAAGGTCGTAGCCGGAGGCTCGCCATCCCACTGCAAGCACGACACAGAGAGCACGTCGCCAAAGTCACCGTTGGTGATGCGCTCGCGAAGCGTCTGCAGTTCGGGCACGAAGCGGCGCCAGTAGGCAATCTGCAGCGCGACACCAGCAGTCTCGACAATGGTCTGCGCGTGGCGAGTGTCCTCAGGCGAAACGCCGCACGGCTTCTCGCAAAGTATGGGCAGTCCGGCGTCGGCCACTTTGCCAATCACGTCAACATGGGAGTCACTGGGCGTCACGATCAGGGCACCTTCAAGGCCGCCGGAATCGAGCATGTCACCGAGCGACGAAAATCCTTGGACGCCAAAGGCGCTTTCGACATGTTCACGAAGTGCGTCGACGGGCTCGGCGACAGAAACCACCGCGACGTCGGTGGAGCTTTCGAGCGCTCGAAGGTGCGTCTGTCCCATCCGCCCCGCGCCGACGAGTCCCAGGCGGAACTCCGGGGAAGTGGCGCTAGAAGCCACGACTCGAGAGGTACTGGCGATTCGCCTGCTGGTCGGCAATGGCCTTCGCGAAACGCTCGGCCGTCTGGGGGAAGATGTCCTGCTCGACCACCATCCAGCCCTCAAAGTCGAGGCGAACAAGTTCGTTCAAGATTCCGTCAATATCGACGTCACCTTCACCTAGCGCGCAGAACACCTCGCGCGTCCATATGGCCGGCGTTGGTTCGTTGTCCGCAATGACTTGGTCCATGCGCGAACGCACGGCATCCTTTAGGTGCACGTGGTTGATGCGCTCGGGCGAAGTGCGC
Organism: Acidimicrobiales bacterium; assembly: GCA_049519675.1. Classification (GTDB taxonomy): domain Bacteria; phylum Actinomycetota; class Acidimicrobiia; order Acidimicrobiales; family RAAP-2; genus RAAP-2. Next base: position 3,228 of record JBEKQN010000061.1, read on the forward strand.
AGCACTTCGAGCGGATCACCGCCGCACACGAAGATGTGCCCCGTCTCGAGGCACAGCCCAACGTCAGAGATCTCGAGCACCTTATTGATCTCCCACGTGGCCTCGACAAACGTGCCGGTTTCGGGGTGAAACGTCGGCTCGTAGCCGCGATCGCGACAACGTGTCAGGACATCGTTGAGCCCAATCTCGAAGACGGCCCAGGCTTCACTGTCGAGTCCCAATAACGGATCCGAATGACTGCGTCCGGGCAGCAGGCGACGCGTGTCGCTACTCGCGTCAGCGATCGTCGGGCGCGGCCGAGGTCCGGGCACGTTGTCGACGACCGCGTCGAAGGTGTCGAGCATCGCGTCGAGATCTGGATAGAGATTCTTCAACTCGTCGGGATTGGAGAATGGGAACTCCAAGTAGGCGCCCGCGAGGCCGAGGTTCCTCTGCGCCAGTCGCTCAGCGAGGACCGGTCCGTCGCCGAGATAGCCCACGGGGCCGAGGTCAATGCCGGCATAGCCCGCGCCGCTCACCTCGTCGAGCACAAACTCGGCGTCGGGCACGTTGGGGTCTATGCCCACCGTGAGTTCGAATGCGCCGTAGCTGATGGGTGCGTTGGCAACGGAGATTTTCATGTGATGTCCTTCTCTACTTTTCTGGGTTGGTACTACGAGACCTTGGGGGATAGACGTTTAAGCCGCACCCGTGAACTCCGAGGGGCGTTCGACCGGAGCCTTGAATCGGGCGCTGTGGATGATGGCTTGGCACAGCGCGATGTCGTGGTTGGCGTCGGTGCCGTTAGTGGGCACGGCCCCGCCCCTCATGACCGCGTCGTAAAAGACGACGAGTTCCTGCTTAAACGCACTTTCGTAGGAGGTCACTTCTTCGCGACGCCACGACGGCGCGCCGCCCGGTTCGCCGCCCTCGAACGAGAGCATCGTCGGCGCGTTGCGCAGATACGGCGAAGGGAAGGTCAGCACGACGCGAGCGTTCGACGCGTACATCGCGAACTCCATTGAGTAGCGCGTCATGTCGGGCGTCTCGAGCCAGTGGATCGACGCCGCGGTGTCGCCGTAGTTGAGCAGCACCGTGGCCATGCCCTGGCGTAGGTCGACAAAGTCAAGTCGCTCGGGTTCTCCCAAGACCGCGCGGATCGTGTTGATCTCGTGGACCATGGTGTCGAGCAACACCGCCAAGTACTGATTGACGAAGAACGGATCATCCGTGCCAATCGCAGCAATGAGACGGTCGTCGGAATCCTTTTGCAGTCGCGCGATCACGTCGGCAGCCACGTCGCTCGGCGGCGGGGTCAACGGGTAGTGACGGACGTACGGCAGGAACGGCGACTCCGTCGTCGTCACGCGAAACAGTTTGAGTTGCGGTAATTTCGCGACTTCCTCTTGGAAACGCGCAAAGGCTGGGTCGTAGCGCTTGGAATATCCGACCATCAACGTCACGTCGGCGTCGCTAGCGGCCGCAATCATCGCGGCTCCTTCTTCTACCGAGAAGCACAGCGGCTTTTCGGTAAAGACGTGCAGTCCGCGTCGGGCGGACTCAATCGCAATCGGCGCGTGGCTACCTGAGGTGAGGACCATCACCGCATCGAGCGGCTCCTTAATCATCTCGCGCCAGTCGGTGTAGACGGACGACACGCCGTATTCCTGCGCGCAACGCGTCGCGTTCTCGCGCGAGAGGTCACAAATGGCGGCGATCTCGAATCGGTCGCTCAACTCGCGCAGGAAATGCAGGTGCATCACCTGGCCAATGATGCCCGTGCCAATCACGCCGACGCGCAACCGGCGACTCACGACGCGGTCCCTATTCTTGGAAAACCGAAATAACGCACGTTCATTTTTTGCACGGTGACGACGCTACAGCACGCCACAGGTATGCGGTCATCCCTTGACACCGCCGCCAAGCACGAAGCCCTCGCGAAAGAGTCGGGCCGACGCGGCGTAGAGCACGAAGACGGGGATGCAGAAGACCAGCGAATAGGCGGCGATGTTGCCGAATTCCACCTTGGGCAACGTGAGGAAGGTGTAGAGCGCGATGGGTGCGGGCTGCTGGGAGTTCGAGCTGATGAGGATCAGCGGGACGATGAACGACCCCCACGCATTAACGAAGCCGAAGATCGCAGCCGCGGCGATGCCCGGCATGGCGAGCGGGACAATAACGCGACGCAGAATCTGCAACGTGCTCGCTTGTTCCATCCGGGCGGCCTCTTCAAAGTCAATCGGTACGGCGTCGATGAAGTTCTTCATGAGATAGACCTCGAACGGCAATGACGTGACCGAGAGGAAGACCGCGGTGGGAAAGAGACTTAGGAAACCGAACCTCGCGAATATCTCGTAAACGGGAATCACCATGATGGTGAGCGGCACGCCCGAGGAAAAGAGAATGAAGAGCAGCAAGGGACCCTTGAAGGGAATCTTGCGCCGCGAGAACGAGTACGCGGCGAACACCCCGGCGATCGAGGCAATCGCCGTCGAGATGACCGCCAGGATCACGCTGTTAAAGAGCGAGTGCAGCAGGCTGCCCGTCAGGACGTGTTTGAAGTTGATTAAGGAAAAATGCGGCCACTCAATGCCCCAGGACGCGTGCGAATCAACCGAGGCCAGCAGCAACCAGAGCATTGGCGCGACGAACAGCAGTCCGATCCCGCCGAGCACCGTGTTGGTCGTAAGACTGCGCAGGGCGGTGCTCTGCGTCGGACGATTCTCCGGCGGGAGAACCGGAGAACCGTCCGCGGAGGTCTCGAGTTCGGGCGGGTTGCCCGGATTGGTGTCCATGTGCGTCGTCATGATCTGGCCGCAATACGCACGTAGAGAACGCCAAATATCGAAGCGATGATCACCATCACGTTGCCAATCAGCGCGCCGTACGCCAGGTTGTTGAACGTGAAGGCCTGTTCGTAGGAGTACAGGGGCAGGATGTTAGTCGCCGTGCCGGGACCGCCCTGGGTCATTATGTAGATCAGCGAGAAGTTGGCCAGCGACAGCAGGGCCACGAGTAGCACCACCGCAATGATGGTGGGGCGCATGAGCGGCAGCACGATCAAGCGGAAGCGTTGCCAGGGCGAGGCGTTCTCCACCACCGCGGCTTCAATGGCTTCGCTCGGAATATTGCGCAGCGCGGCCCCCATGACCAGCATGCAGAATCCCGTCATCGACCAAATATTGGCGAGCGTGACGATCAGCAGTGGCGCGTTGTCAAGAAAGTTCGTATTGTGCAGTCCGGTCAGCGTGCCGAAGGTGCCGCCCCCGGTCGTCGACGCGTACCAGGTCATGCCGGCGGTGACCGCGGGCATCATCCAGGCAATCACCACGATGCCGCCCACGATGATGCGCATCCAGGGACGGGCCCGCATCAACAACGACGCCAGGCCGTAACCAATGACCACCACACCCACGATCGAGCCGGCGATGAAGAAACCGGTAGTCCACAGCGACGTCCAGAACTCGGTGTCGCTCTTCATCCGCACGAGGTTCTGCGTGCCGGTGTAGCCCCACTTGATCGCCGTCGGCCCGACCAGCGTGAGGTTCGTGAGACCGAGATAGACCGCGTAGCCCATCGGTATCAGAAAGAGCACCGCGAGCAGTCCGAACGCGGGTGTCAGTAACGCCACGCTGCTCCACTGGAAGCGTGTCTTGTCGTGACGGGTCTTCCAGAGGTCGCCCACGTGAGGGGCGGCGGCGGCGTCAGAAAGAATCGCTGTCACCGTCACCGCCCTCGACTCACGTAGTTACTCTCATTCCTTTTTCAACTAGGGCAGCGTGGTAACTTCGCTGGGTCCTAATTGGTTGGTGACGTACTGCTTGAGTGTGGCCATTGCCTGGGCCCCGGTGGTGCTCGGTGTCTGAGCGATGGTTCCGCTCACCTGCTCCATGCCCTGAACCCATACGTTGTAGTTGGAACTCGACGGTAGTTCTGTCGAGTACGGCAGCAACTTTCCGAACTCCTCGTTGAACGGAGCCGCGAAGTTGGTGTACAGCGGCACGGTCCAGTCGGTCTGCACCGGAGGAACCCAACCGGCCCAGTTGCCCGCGTCAATCAAGTTCGTTGACTGTTGGGCAATGTTCATGAAGTTCTCTGCGGCGGTTGCCTGCGCAGCCGAAGCCCCGGAGGAAATGCCGTAGTCCCAACCACTCAGTGTCGACGCGTAACCCTTGCCACTCGCGGTCGGTAGACCGGCGACGCCCATGGCGGTCGACGCCTGCGCCCAGTACGGGAAGCTCACTTGCTTGGTCCAGTTGCCACCAATGAAGTTCGCGCTCACCGCAATACCCAGCGTTCCCTTGAAGAAGTCCGTTGAGGGAATGTTCGGCGCGTTGTTCGGGCTGAACAGCTGTGACGTCGGCGCACCCAGGCCGTCGGCAAAGACGGTGTGGTAGAAGTTGAGCGCCTGCAAGATTCCTGGGCTGCTCACCACCATTTTCCCGCTCGACGTCTGGATTGTCGGTGTGCTCGATCCGGCCAGCATGTTCAAGATGCCGTAGCCCGCACCGTTAGGTCCGGCGGCCGTTCCGGCATTGAGCCACAACGGAATCACCTTGGGTTCGGCCTTCTTGATGGCCTGGGCCGCGGTGATGATGTCCTGCCAGTTCTTGGGCTGCCACGGAAGCTTGATCCCGGCCTTGGTCAGGATGGCTTTGTCGTAGTACAGACCCACGTTGTTCTCTCCTGAACTGACGGCGTAGATGTTGCCCTTGATCAGTCCCTCGTTCTGGATGACCTTTGGATACTCCTTGAACCACGATGTCGTGGCCAAGTACTTATTCATCGGCATCAGGTAGTCCGTCGACGCGTAGAGCGCAATCTCCGTAGACGGGAACTGCGCCAGCGTTGGTGCCGTTGACGCCGTGTGGTACAGCAGCGCCAACTTCGTCAGGAAGTCCGGCTCACCACCCTGGACCGCAACCAGCTTGACGGTCACGTTCGGGTACTTCGCCTCGAATTCCTTCTTCACTTGACCCCACCACGTGGTGCCCAGTGGCGTGGTGTCAAACGTCGTGTTGGCCGCGTAGGCCACCGAGATGGTGACCTTGCTCGCCGCACCCGCCGTCATTGCGCCGCCACCCAACGTGATAGCCGTGCCCGCCATAGTCATTACTGCGGCCCCGGCGATCAACTTATGTAGTGATGCTTTCTTCATGATTTTCATAACGTAGTTAATCCCCCTAGTTGGACTTTTTCTAATCTCCTTGACGCCTACTGCGTGGGCAGCCTCCCCCTACCTGATACTGACTTTTTCTCGTTCTGAGTCCCGACGCAGCAGACTCTTTCGAGACTCCACGTCAAAGAGCAAGACACGATCTGCATTAAAAGCAAGTTCCACCTTTTGTCCGTGCACCGGTAGTGGCGTGCGCGGCAGGCGAGCAATCACCTTCGTCTCGCCCACGTCAATCGTGGCGAAGACTTCGGTGCCGGTGTGCTCGACAATGTCGATCACCCCATGGACGCGTTCACTCTCCGGACCGGACTCACCCGCCAGGTGTAGGTCGTGGGGACGAATGCCCACCAGCACGGATCCTCCGGGCGCCAGCCCCTCGATCCGGCCCGCTATCTCTGAGCTCAATTTTGTGCGCACGCCAAGGCATTCAATAATCGCGACGCCTCCGGCGACCTCAAGCGTGCCCGGTTGGACGTTCATCTTTGGTGAACCAATGAACTCGCCCACGAACACCGACTCGGGATACTCGTAGAGATCGTTGGCGCTGTCGACTTGTAACAGCACGCCATCCTTGAGGACGGCGACCCGGTCACCCATGGTAAGAGCTTCCACTTGGTCGTGGGTGACGTAGACCGTGGTGGTGTTTTCCAGCCGGTTGTGCAGTCGTATTAACTCGGCGCGCATCTGCACGCGCAGCGCCGCGTCAAGATTGGAAAGCGGCTCGTCCATTAGGAAGACTTGCGGCTCGCGAATGAGCGCCCGTCCGAGCGCCACGCGCTGGCGCTGGCCACCGGATAGCGCCGAAGGCGACCGATTGAGGAGTTGTCGGATCCCAAGCAGGTCCGCGACCTCGTTGATGCGTTGGTCGAGATCCTTCTTTGGTTCCTTGCGCACCTTGGGGCCGAACGCCAGGTTCTTCTTGACCGTCATGTTGGGATAAAGCGCGTAACTCTGGAAGACCATGGAGACGTCGCGCTGACCAGTGGGAAGGTCGGTCACGTCCTTGTCACCCATCCAGATTCGACCATGGCTAGGGCGTTCCAATCCTGCGAGCATCCGTAGTGACGTGGTCTTGCCGCAGCCCGACGGCCCGACGAGCACGAGGAATTCACCTTCGCGAATTTGTAGGTCAAGGTCCGAGACAACGGCATTGCCCTCGAACAGTTTCCAGACGTGATCGAAGCGCATTTCGTTCAAGGGAAGCGCCCCCGATCAGTTGGCGCAGTGAAATCGAGACGCGTGGCCAACCGTATGGGTGTCCGACTCGTCACTCGCATTTTCACCGCTCCCCTATGCGCACTAACTTCGCTCCAGCATTGTCCCTGCACCGCCGCGAGTCCACAGCACCCGCCTGCCGTTTCGTGCGACTGTAACCCAATTAAAACCGTATGTCAATAACTGCTATCAATAGACATTACATAGCTCGATCTTGCTCAAAACCCTCGGCGGCGACCGTAGTGAGGAGCGCGTAGCGCGACGCGCGATAGACGTGCTGACCAAATTCGATCGCCCGTCCGCGTTCGTCGTAGGTCGTGCGTTCCATCGTCAGCAGTGCCGTTCCCTTGGCTTCGTTCAGCAGCCTCGCTTCAACAGTGGAGGCGTTCTTCGCCGAGATTCGCTGGGTCGCACGACCAGGAAAGACACCGCTGGCGCGAAGCAGCTCGTAGAGACCGTGACCCTCGAGCATCTCACTCGACAGGGTCACGAGCGAGGTGGGAATGAAGTTATGCATGAGCGCAATCGGTTCGTCGTCGCCGAACCGCAGTCGCTCCAGGAAGATCACCAGCTGGCCATCGGCGAGACCTAAAGCCTCTTTCACCAGGTCAGATGCCTTGACCACCTCATTATGAAGGATCTTGGTGGTGGGCCGTCGCCCGGCGACCGCGAGGTCGTCGAAGAGGCTCGTGAGTTTGACCGAGCGGTTGACCTTCTCCTTCGTGACGATGGTCCCCTGGCCCCGGCGTCGCAGCACGAGACCCTTGTCAACGAGGTATCGGAACGCAGCTCTCACTGTGGGGCGCGAGAGACCGAGGTCTTCAGCGATCTTGACTTCGTTCTCCAAACGGTCGCCCGAGTCGAGATTGCCGGAGTGGATTTCGTTCTCGAAATGTTGGGCCAGTTGGAAGTAGAGCGGGACGGGGCTGTTGCGATCCAACACGATCGTCTCGAGTGGATTGTACGTAGGTACCGCTTGTCTGGCCATGTGTGTCCCCCGTGCGTGAAACGCCAACACCCTATACCAATTGCGCGTCGCTACTGCTATTGTTCTGACATATGCGTCCGACCACGTGTTTTTTACGCTTTCTTTGCGCTCCTCGCGCGCGACGTGAGCGGCGTCGGGATGGCCCAATCGTCGTACATCCACTCGCGATATGACCGAAACCTTCGACGTACTCACGATGGGTCGTATTGGCGTTGACTTCTATCCCACCCGGGCGGGACGACTGAACGACGTCAACCTCTTCGAGAAGTTCCTGGGCGGGAGCCCCACCAACGTCGCAGTGGCCGCCGCTCGCCTGGGCAGTCGAAGTGCGGTGATCAGCCGCACCGGTCCCGACCCCTTCGGCGAGTTCATCCACGATGCACTGAAGAAGTACGGCGTCGACGATCGATTTGTCACCGATTGTCCGGGGTTTCAGACACCGGTGACGTTCTGCGAGTTGTTTCCACCCGACCACTTCCCCATTTACTTCTATCGTTCGCCCAAGGCACCCGATCTGGAGATCTACGTGGAGAACCTCGACTTGGAGGCCATTCGGTCAGCCACGCTCTTTTGGGCGACGGTCAGTGGCCTGTCGGTTGAACCCAGTCGCTCGGCCACGTTGGCGGCACTACGCGCGCGTGCTCACCGACACCCAACCGTGCTCGACCTTGACTACCGACCAACGTTCTGGGACGCACAAGATTCGGCCCGCGACGCCGCACGCCAGGC
>JBEKQN010000062.1:0-11283 GCA_049519675.1 Acidimicrobiales bacterium
GTACTGTCGCGTCGTTTCCCACGCCGCCCGAACCAATGCCAACAATCAGTCGACCACCTGACATATCGTCGAGGCTCAGGAGATCCTTCGCGAGCGGAACTGGGTGGCGAAAGTTAGGCGTGGTCACCAGCGTGCCCAGGTGAATCGTCGACGTGACGAGCGCGGCGCCGGTCAGTGTCGGGACGGCGCCGAACCAGGGTCGATCTTGCAGACGGCCCCACGAGAGGTGATCGTAGGTGTAGGCCGCGTAGAACCCTAACTCCTCGGCTCTGCTCCATTTATTGCTTGACGCTGGCCAGCGCTCGAGAGGAAGAATGACGGTGCTCAGTTTCATCGTTCAACTTTACGTTGAGCTCGCGTCACGGCATCGGGCCGTGAATCCGCAGTCACGGTATAAAGCGATCCAGGAATCGCGGAATTGAATTGTCCCCGACCTTCGCACTTTTCGCAGCGGTGACTCCCTTCTTAAGTAGCGAGACCCTTCCTATGTACGTGTGCTTCTTACCGAGGTTGTCGGTGACCTCGATCAAGCCGTAGTCCCGAGGGCGAAATCGTGATGCAGGGGCGACTGCACGGTGTCGCGACGCCGGTCAACGAATTGCTGCAACGACTCGCCAACCAGTTGGCCGCGCAACATCAGTCTCCCGGATTCTGGACAGAGGACGAAGTGCTCGCTTTGCTCTGACGTGTCAGAAACTACTGACCCGGCAAAAAGTCGTTGAGCAGCATCATCACCTTGCCCCGCGGCGCACCAGGTGATGGGTGGCGCAGCGCGTTGAGAGCTTCTTCATAGTCGTCGATCACAAAACTGTGGGTGACGAGGAAGGAAGGGGTCAACTCGCCGGCGTTGAGAAGATTCACGACGTCAGCCCAGGCCGTTCGCGTGTAGCTAAAACTTCCCCGCAACGTGATGTCGTTGTTCACAAAGTCGTCCGGTGCGATGGGCACTTCGCTCCCGTGAGCCGGCAGACCCAGCAGGGTTATGGATCCGCCGCGCGCCACTGATTTCAGCGCGGTCGCGACGGCATCGATGTGACCCGCCGCCTCGATGATCACGTCGAACTTCTTGTCCGCTAACTGCGTGGTGAATTCGCTGGCACCCGCTTCCAGGGCCAAGTCGTGTTGACACGCGCGCAGACCCAACACGGTGATGCTCGCCGGCGCGAACCGCGTGAGCAGGTGCGTGGCCAACAGCCCGACGGTGCCGTCTCCGATCACGAGGCAGGTCGCGCCCGGGCGAATTGTCGTGCGTGTGAGCGCGCGCCAGACAACGGCCATCGGCTCTACGAGTGCGGCGTCAAGCATGGAGACTGAAGGGTCCAGGTGATGGACCAGCGCTTCGGGGACGCTAATTAGGTCAGCGATCGCGCCGGCTCGAGTGAAACCAATCTCATCGTAGGTGCGACATCGATTGGTGGCCCCAATGAGACATTCGTCGCAGTGCCCACAGGGAACGATTCCTTCAACCACGACGAGACCGTCTACCGGATGACCGTTAACACCAATGAGACGACCAACCCATTCGTGACCGAGCGTGAGCGGATAACGAACGTAATCCAGGTCAATCGTGCCGTCAATTATTTCGAGGTCGGTCCCGCACATTCCACAGGCGACTGGTTGGACGAGCAATTCGTCGGCGCCGACAATCGGCGGCGCGATGTCATCGAGGCCAACTCGGCCCGGCGACTGCACAACGAGCGCCTTCATTAGAGTCGAACGTTTCCAATGAGCGCGGAGATTCTTTCGGAGTACGCGAGCACCGTCGTGCACAGGGGGCCGATGACACGTTGCGTGATGTCGACCTTCAAACCTGTCACGCTCACTGCACCAGCGCAGTGGCCGTTGTAATTAAAGATTGGAGCGCCAACGCAGATGATGCCGTCGGCCTCTTCTTCGTTGTCAATCGCATAGCCCACCAACTGCACGTGCTTGAGTTCGCTCAACACCGCGTCGATCGTGGTGAGCGAGTTAGCGGTGTGGGCCACGAGGTCCTCGGGTTTGACAATGCGAAGCACCTGTTCCTCGCCCAGTTGGGCCAGGATTGCTTTGCCCGCCCCGGTGCTGTGCGGAGATTCTCGCTGTCCGAGCGGAGTGTGAAATCGAACCGACCCACGACCATCAACGCGTTCGATGAAGACGGGGTATCCCTCTTCGTTGATTGCCAGACGCGACGTGAGTCCGGTCTCCTCGGTTAATTCGTGCAACAACGGTAGGGCGATTTTTCCTAACGACGTCATCTGCGCTACAAGATCGCCGTAACGCAATAATGCGAGACCGAGGTGGTAGCGCGGACCGGGCGTCTCGATGCGCAAGAACCCGAAAGAGGCGAGCGTTCGAGCGGCCGCCATCGTTGAGCTTTTTGCCATGTCGAGTCGTTGGGCCATTTCGGTAAGTGAGAGGCCACCCTCACCGCTTTCGCCCACCGCTTCGAGCATCTCGAGCGCTCGCGCGACGCTGCGTACTTGGTAACGGTCGGTGGTATCTAGATTCGGCATTAACGAACACAATACAGAATTTCGAATTTCAAATTGGAATCGTTTGTGGGAGTGGGTTCTTTATGGTTAGATGTCGTAGACATTCACGAACGGAGTTCTGTGATACCGAACGCGAAAGATTATCGACGGGCGCGGGTGCTGCACGCTCGAGAGAACCTCAACGCGATTCGAAACGCACACGCCGACGCGCCGTTGATTTTGGGTTCGGTGGGAAACATCGCCTGGGCAACTGGTGGCGTGTCACAACCGATTGATCGCACTGCGCCAGTTGACGCCGTGTGGCTCGTCGACGCGACGGAGCCGACGCTACTCGTGAGTTCGGTAGAGATGCCCCGATTCGTCGCGGAGGGTGAGCTCGAAGAGTTGGGATTCAAGGTTGTCGGCGTGCCCTGGTACGAAACTGACGGATTTCGACGTGCGGCGCTTCGCGAGGCGAACTGTGACGAGAGCCTCGTACTGAGCGACGCCGGAATGGGAATCGATGTCACGACCGAGCTCATTGAACATCGCATGGTGCTTTCGGGCGGTGAACGCGAACTGCTCCGTTCTCTCGGTGAATCGTCGGCTCGGGTTGTGGAGTCGGCCGTTCGCTCGTGGCAGCCCGGCATTTCGGCCGATTTATCCATTGCCGCGGAAATTGCTTTCGGACTTGAAACCTTTGGCGCCGAAGCGGTCTGTCTCATTGTCGGTGGCGATGATCGCGTGAAGACGTTTCGCCATCCCATGATGAACGGCGCGATAGTGAACGAAGTGCTCATGGCGGTCGCGGTGGTGCGATGGAGCGGACTGCACGTTGCGTTGACCCGTATTGCGACGTCGCTCAATGATGAACGACTGGCGGATGACTACAAACTGGTGGATTCGGTTGCTCGCTCGACGTTGGCGGCCACCGTTCCCGGCGCCACCTGGGGGGACGCCTACGGCGCCCTCGCACACGCCTATCGCGACGTGGGCCACGGCCAGGGTTGGCGAGATCATTTTCAAGGCGGTCCCATTGGCTACGCGCAGCGAGAGTTTGAGCTCTACCCGGACGCGACGGATTCACCGTTCTGGTCCCGAGAAATCGAGAGAGACGTTGCCGTGGCCTGGAATCCCAGCCTGCACGGCGGGGCCAAAGTCGAGGACACATTTTTGGTCGGGGAATCTGGTAGTGAGTGTGTAACAACAACCGGCGAGTGGCCGCGATGTGATCCGGACGATCCGTTAAGTGCCGCAGGTCTTTTGTTAATTGGATCATAAGGAGGGTAAATGAGCAGCAAGAACGAGGTTAGGGGAGTGGGAACGCCAGCGGGCAATCGCGCACTAGACGCCACTCTGGGGTTCCACTCACTCGAACTGTCCGCGAGTGTCGCCCGTTTCCCCGACGGAGCGCAAATGCGTGTAGAAATTCCATCGGTCGAGAACCCCGCGGCGATGGCGGCCGTCATTGAAGAAGCGGACCGCCACGGCGTGACCGTGCACCGGGTATCCCAGGGCAGCGGTGCCATGTTGCTCAGTGAAAAGGAATTGAGCGAGATGGCCGCTATGGGTGCGGACCGCGGCATGGAGGTGAGCCTCTTTGTTGGACCGCGCGAAGAGTTTGGCACCGGAGGCGCGGTGCACGCGACCGAAAGTCGCTCGATGTCGGGCCACCTCCGCGGACTCCACCAACTTCGTTACGCTTTAGAGGACATTCAACGCGCCTTGGAATCGGGCATCCGTGGGTTCCTGATCGCCGACCTGGGTCTCTTAGAGGTCGTGAATGACCTGGTGCTCGCCAGTCAACTTCCGAGTGACATTGTCTGGAAGGCGTCGGCGGTCTTGGCGCCGTCCAACCCCGTCTCGTTCCGCCAGTTAGCCAAACTCGGTGCCGGCACCATCAATATTCCTTCGGACATGACCCTGATGGAACTCTGCGAGGTCAGGGCGACCAGCGAGATTCCGATTGACATATATATGGAAGCGCCCGATTCTTTGGGCGGCATGGTGCGCGGTCACGAGATTGTCGAGACGGTGCTTGTCGCCGCTCCGCTCTACGCCAAATACGGCTTGCGAAATGCCCGTGCTGTCTATCCCGCCGGACAGCATCTGTCCGCTGACGTCATCGCCAACGTTCGCGAAAAAGTTCGTCGGGCCGCGATTTCCATGGAGTGGATAAAGCGAAGTGAGAGTGATCCCATCATTTCGTTGCCGGGCGCTAAGGGTCTCGGAGTGCCATTGCGATGAAATTACGGAGCGATGCGTGGTTGAGTGGCGACGACGAAGTTGCCCTCGACGCGCGCGTCGCCCTCGCTATGGGGGGCCAGGGCGTTCCTTCTGATGGCGGCGTGCCGGTAATCGGCATCGCCAATTCGGCGAGCGATCTCAATCCGTGCAATCAACCGTTGAATGACCTCATTCCGTCGATTAGGGCGGGCGTCACAAAGGCCGGCGGCGTGGCGGTTGAGTTTCCCGTCATGTCGCTCGGCGAGGACCTCATGAAGCCCGCGGCGATGCTGTATCGCAACCTGGTCGCGATGGAGGTCGAAGAGTCGTTGCGCTCGCAACCGCTCGACGCGGTGGTCGTGCTCGCCGCGTGCGACAAGTCAGTGCCCGCGGCGCTGATGGGAGCGCTCAGCACCAACTTGCCCACCCTGTTGCTCACCGCGGGACCGCGCCCGAGTGCCCACTTTCAGGGTCGTCGCATCGGCACCGGCACGGACCTTTGGCGACTGTGGGAGTCGCGTCGTGCGGGGACGCTCAGTGATGAAGAGTGGGCGCAACTCGAAGTAGCCCTCACTCTAGGGCGCGGCACCTGTAACACGATGGGCACAGCGTCGACAATGGGGGCCCTCGCCGAAACCATCGGTCTTGCGTGGCCCGGTTCGACGTCGGTGCCGGCCGGCGACGTTCGTCATCTGACCTACGCGCACAATGTTGGCAAACGAATCGTGATGATGGTGCGCGAGAACATCACACCGGGGTCAACGCTCACGCGCAGCGCCTTCACCAACGCGGTGCAGGTCTTGAGCGCGATCGGCGGATCGACGAACGCCGTCATCCACCTGACGGCCCTTGCGCGGCGTCTTGGAGTTGCCTTCACTCTCGACGACGTCGACGTCGCCGGACGTTCAACGCCCGTGCTCGTGGACATCGAACCTACGGGTGCCGGACTGATGGAAGATTTCGACGCGGCCGGAGGGACGCCCAGCGTATGGCGAGCCCTCGCGGCGCGCCTGGACGGCGACGTGGTGATGGCCGACGGCCGGACGTGCGCGACCTGGTCCCAGGAAGCGGCGCCGTCGGGCGAGGTCATCCGGTCGCTCGACGATCCCGTCGACGCCGACGGGGCGTTTCGAGTGGTCTACGGAAACCTCGCGCCCGACGGAGCGCTCATCAAGCGGTGCGCCGCGACGCCCAAATTGCTCGCGCACCGCGGACCGGCTCTCGTCATGCGCTCGAGTGAAGACCTGGAAGAGACCACGTCGAGCGACGACGAGGTGGATCCCAATTCGGTCCTGGTCCTCGCTGGCGCGGGGCCGGTGGGCGGTCCCGGAATGCCGGAATGGGGAATGGTATCGCTGCCCAAGAGTGTGCTGCGCAACGGCGTCGCGGACATGGTCCGCGTGACCGACGCGCGAATGAGCGGCACGAGCTTCGGCACGGTATTCCTTCACGTGGCACCCGAAGCGGCGGTCGGTGGAGCGATTGGTCTGGTGGAGTCGGGCGACATGATCAGTGTGGACGCCGATGCCGGCACCATCGACCTCGAGGTTGACGAGCCCGAGCTCAGTCGGCGACGCAAACGTACCGTGTGGACCGTGCGCAGTGCCCGGGGGTATGAGGCCATGTATTTGGCCCACGTTCAGCAGGCGCCCGATGGGTGCGATTTTGATTTCCTGGCGGGCACGCCAGGTGTGACGCCGCGGCTGGAAGAGCCGGTGGTGGGAAGATCTTGACCGACGTGATCGCCGGTGAGAAAACGATGACCAGAGCGGCTGTCGTGAAGTGAAGGGTATGAGGGGATTGATGTGAGAAAAAATTGGAGGAGAAACCCAGCGAAGTTACTCGCCGCCGCGCTAATTGCCAGCAGTGTTCTTGTTGCGGTTCCGATGTTGGCCGGTGCGTCGTCGAGCAAGGTGACGTTGACGCTGTGGGAAAACTACGGCACCGAGTCAAATGCGGTAGCGATAAAGGCAATCGCCAAGGCGTTCACGAAAGAGAATCCGAATATTGCCGTCAACGTGGTGTCAGAACCAGCGGACAACTACTTCCCGTTGCTGCAGTCGGCCGACGTCTCTAAGAGCGGACCGGACCTTGCGGTGATGTGGACGGGTCTGTACGCGTTGCAGTACGAAGGCATGATCCAGCCCTTGAAGGGTCACGTGTCGGCGGCGGCCCTGAGCAAGATGGAAGGACTGCAGTGGATGACCCCGGGCATGACCGGAACGTCGGACCCGTTGGTGATCCCACTCGAAACACAGTTCTACATTGGCTTCTACAACAAGTCGCTGTTTGCCAAGGCCGGTATCACGTCGGTGCCCACTGACTGGACGCAGCTGTACGCCGCGTGCACCAAGCTGAAGAAGATCGGCGTGACGCCCTTCGCCTACGGCAACGGTGGCCAGGCTCTCGGCGCGGAGTTCTACCCCTGGTACGACCTCAGTTACATGATGATTGGTGACTACTCGGTCGCCCAGTGGAAGAGCCTGTACGACGGCTCGATCCCCTGGACGTCTAAGACCACGGAGTCAAGCCTCGCCTCATGGCAGAAGCTCGAGACCATGGGCTGCACCAACCCCGACGTCTTGACCGACACCACTAACATCCAGCAGTTCGAGACCGGTAAGGCGGCCATGATCATGGACGGCACCTGGGACACGGCGGAGTACACCACCGCCATGGGCTCGAAGGTGGCGGCATTCGTGCCACCATTCTCGGCCAAGCCCATCAAGGGAGTCGTGGACTTCCCCGGTGACGGCATCAGCGTCATGAACTACTCCAAGCACTTGGCGGACGACTACAAGTTCGAGACGTTCATGACCTCGCCGGCGGCGGCCGCAATCATCAACAAGGCCGGCCTGATCCCTGACTTGGAAGGCACGACGACGAGCAACCCGGTTAACCAGCAGATGCTCAACTTCGTGAGCCAGCAGCACCTCACGGTGTATCCAATGTTGGACAACGTCACGCAGGGCAACGTCGTAAACGCGGGTTCCAGCGAGTTGACGACCGTTCTGGCCAATCAGACCAAGCCGCTCGCGGCGCTGCAAAAGATGCAGCAGGTGTGGAGCCAACTGCCGTCAAACCAGCGAGGCTCGGCCTACGCGGGATAGTACGTTTCAAAGATGACGAGGCCTGGCCTGGTGCACTCACAGCACCAGGCCAGGCACGCGTAACCAGTAAGGGGTAACGGTGTAATGGCGATATCGGCGCTGGACCTGCGACGCACACCCAGTCGCGTGGGGTCACGCTTTCGCCCTACCTTTTCCTCTTCGCTGCTCACGCGGCGACGTCGGAGGATGGGACTGCTGCTGACGCTGCCCGCTCTGGTGCTCATCATCCTGCTGATCGTGGTACCCATTGGTCAGGCGATCTATTACTCGATGACCGAGTGGAATGGCGTCACGACCACGTGGATCGGACCATCGGCGTGGACGCAGGCGTTCCATAATCCGACCATGTGGCGGGTCTTGGAGAACAATGCCCTGCTCCTGCTGTCCGTGCCCTTTGCGCTGGGCATCCCACTGTGTATCGCTGTGTTACTGCACCAGAAGGTCGCCGGATGGAGGATCTTTCGTTCCATCTATTTCCTGCCGACCGCCATCTCTTGGGTGGTGATCGGTCTGGTCGCCGAGCACTTCTTTGCCTACTCCGGCACGCTCAATTCGATGCTCGATTGGATCGGATTCCACAACGCCCACACCAACCTGTTGGGCAGCGAATCGACGGCGCTCATCGCGCTGGGCGTCACGTTCATTTTCTCCATGATCGGCACGAACACCATGTTGTTTCTGACCGGCCTCGCCACGCTCGACCCCAGTCAAGAAGAGGCCGCTCGAATTGACGGCTGCAGTGCCTGGAAGATCTTCCGCCACATCACCATTCCCCATCTCACGAGGTTCATCCAACTCGCTTTCGTGATCACGATCATCTCCGCCTTCTCGGCCTTGTTTAGTTTGATATTCGTCATGACCGGGGGCGGCCCGGGATATTCGACCACGACAATGGAGTTCTTGGTCTATCAAACGGGCTTCGCGCAGGCGCAGTTCGGCACCGCGGCCCTGTACGGCCTGATCCTCTTTGTCATCATGTGCGTGGTGGGCGTCTTTCAATTGCGACTTTTGGGGGCCAAGGACTGATGAGCACGACGCTGATCACACCCTCCACGTCGATCGCGCCGTCGCGACCCAAGCTCACGCCGCGACAGGTTCGTCGACGCGTGGGTCGCGGCGTGTTGTTGTTCGTCATGATCCTCGTGGCTGGCGTGATGCTCTACCCGTTCGTTGTCATGCTGGTCACGAGCTTTAAGACCGAGAGCCAGTACCTGATTGGCCACGGCTCCTCGCTGCAGAGTTGGAAGGATCTCAACCAGACCTTGCCGGTAGGCCAGGAACTGCTCAACTCGACGATCATCTGCTCGGCGTCGATATTCATCGTGCTCGTCGTGGGCGGGTCGGCTGGCTTCGCGTTCGCCAAACTGCAGTTCCGCGGTTCGAACGTCGTGTTCCTGACCGTGGTGAGCGCGATGATGGTGCCGCTGCAGGCCATACTGATGCCCGAGTTTGTGAACATGGCCAAGTTGGGTTTCACCACGAGTTATTTCGGCGCGGTCATTGTCTACGCGGCGCTGGGCACGCCATTTTCCATCTTCCTCTTCACCACGTACTTTCGCCGCATTCCCGACGAGCTCATTGAGGCTGGCATCGTCGACGGTCTGGGCTATACCGGTGTGCTGACTCGGCTCATCATGCCCATGGCGCTGCCGGCCATTGCCACCGTGACGGTCCTGCAGTTCATCCAGATTTGGGATGACCTACTGGTCGGACTGCTCTTCTTGCAAAATCCCAGCCAGCGCCCGATCACCGTGGGTCTAGCGGCGCTGGCCGCCGGGCGCACGACGTCGATACCCGAACTGCTCGCCGGTTCCCTGGTCTCGGCACTGCCGGCCATGCTCGTCTACCTCGGGTTTCAGCGCTTTCTCATCCAGGGACTCACGATGGGGATCGACCGATGATGTACGACGAGGTCCTTTCGGGGCCGCAATGGAAAGGCTCGCCGCGTGGCTGACGTCGTGTTCGAACGGGTATCAAAGATCTATCCGGGCGGCAGTGGGGTGCCGGCGGTCAATGACCTGTCATTAAGCGTCGCCGACGGCGAATTCATGGTGCTGGTCGGCCCCTCGGGTTGCGGCAAGACCACCGCACTGCGCATGGTCGCCGGTCTCGAGGAGATCACCGACGGCACGATCGCCATCGGTGGCACGGTGATGAACAACGTATTGCCCAAGGACCGCGACATCGCCATGGTCTTTCAGAACTACGCGCTCTACCCGCAGATGAGCGTGGCCCAGAACATGGGCTTCGCACTCAAGATTCGCGGCGTGGCGAAAAGTGAGATTGCCCAACGTGTCCAGGAGGCAGCCCGCATCCTGCGTCTCGAGGAGTACCTGGACCGTCGACCCAAGGCCCTCTCGGGCGGTCAGCGTCAGCGAGTGGCGATGGGCCGGGCCATCGTGCGTGAGCCGCAGGCCTTCTTAATGGACGAGCCGCTCTCGAACCTCGACGCGCAGTTGCGCGTTGAGATGCGCACGGAAATCGCACGAATCCAGCGACTGTTGGGCGTCGCGACGGTCTACGTGACCCACGATCAGACCGAAGCCATGACCATGGGCGACCGCGTCGCCGTGCTCCGCGGCGGGCTGCTCCAGCAGGTGGACACTCCCCAAGACCTCTACGACTATCCGGCGAACGAATTTGTCGCGGGCTTCATTGGCTCACCGCCGATGAACCTGATTCTTGCGAACGTGGACGAAGAGCACGGGGTGCTGCACGCCCGATTTGGCGATCAATCGCTGCTGGTACCCGAGCGGTATCGACAGACCCACGGCCTGCAGCAATGGATCGGGCGTCAAGTGGTGCTCGGCTTTCGCCCCGAGGATCTGATGGCCGACAGTTCAATGTCCGAGGACCTCATCAAGGCCCGCGTGGATCTTCGCGAGGCGTTGGGTTCGGAGATATTGGCCTATCTCGCGATCACGTCGAACACCGACGTGGTGCTCGACGCCCTGCCCGCAACCGACGCGGAAACCGTTCGCAAGCGCTCGCGCGTGGTCGCGAGACTGAGCGCGCGCGCCGAGGTTGTCGAAGGCGGCCTCATTACGTTGAGTCTTAAGACTGACAACCTCCACTTCTTCGATCCCGCCGGCGGCACGTCACTGCGCACACCCACGTCATGAGTGAGGTCAACAGCACGAATCCCGTGACCGGCGCTGCGACATCGATCGGAGTCAACGAAACCAGCCGTGACGAAGTTACGGTGATGGGGGTCCGCGCCGCGGTTGCCGCCAGCGAGTTCGCGGCTCGCCCCCTTGAATGGCGCGCCGGGTTGCTCGAGGCCATCGCGACCGCGCTCGATGACCACGGCACCGAGATCATCGCGACGGCGAACGAGGAAACTGGCTTGGGCGAGGGACGTCTCACGGGTGAACTTCGCCGCACCTCATTTCAGTTCCGATTCTTCGCGTCCGTCGTGCGTGACGGGGGATTTCTAGAAGCGAGCATCGACCACGCCGCGGATACGCCGATGGGACCGCTGCCCGACCTGCGCC
>JBEKQN010000063.1:0-11249 GCA_049519675.1 Acidimicrobiales bacterium
ACCATTGCGTGCGAGCAACTTCGCGAATATTTTGACGGCGAGCGCACGAGATTCAGTGTCGCGCTGTCACCGGTGCGCGCGACGGCGTTCCAGCACGATGTCTGGGCGGCACTCAGCACTATTCCCTTCGGTGAGGTGCGCACGTACGCCGACATCGCCGCGGCGATAAATCGTCCCCGCGCGACGCGCGCGGTCGGCAACGCCAATCACGTCAATCCCTGGCCGGTCATCGTGCCCTGTCATCGCGTGGTCGCTAAGACCGGTCTGGGCGGCTACGGCGGCGGTGATGAGGTCAAGCGCTTTCTCCTCGATCTCGAGGGCGTGCACTACCCGTAGTTCCGCGACCGTCGCCACGTGTCAGTTCGCGCGATTATCGAAAGGGTTCCGCGCGGTAGAGGACGTCTCATCCGAACCTGCCAAGGGCGGGTCCCTGGAGGATCTGTCGAAGCGACGAACCAGTCGAATCTTTCTGATGGGCACGCCCCTGACTTCAGGAACGACAAACATCGAATCCGCTAATTCCTTGACGGCACGCCACGTGATCCAAAAGAGGAACGCCGCCGACGGAATCTCAATGGCGACGGCGAAGACCAGACTCTCCACGAAACCGCCATGACGCGCAGTCGTCACGTCGAACCACGCATCGACCAACAGCAACGTCCCCGCCACCGCGGCGAAGAGGATGAGCAACGCCCGTCCGCGCCACGCGGCCCACGCGGCGAGCAGCAACATGACGATCTGCGCGACGTCCAGGCCGACCCAGGCGAGGTCCCAGTGGTTAGCGACGTAGTGGCGTGGCAGTCGCCAGCCGATATAAATCGTCCACGCTGTCTCGAGCAATGCCGCACTCGCGAGAAGAGTGAGCAGCGGATCGCGTGGCAGATGCTGGCGAAGTGGAAGGGCCACTAACAACTACTCCGCGACGGCGACCGGGCTACTCAACGCGTCTAACATGGCGAGCGCTCCGTCGCACAGATCCCGGCGCTCCTGGTCACTGAGCACCGAGAAGCACTCGGCCATCATCGCGTTCGTGCGTTCTTCGGCCTGCACTTTCAACGTGCGGTGCTCTTCGGTTACGGCCGGCACGTCCTCGTCCCTATATCCATGCATCCTGAACCCGTCGGGACTCTGCAGGTAGCAGGCCTCCAAGGGAGAGAGTCCCACCGATTGAACGGCCACGATGTGCACGCCCCCGCGCAACTCGCGCATCAGTATGGCCCCGAGGTAGGCCGCGTGCACCGCGCTCTCAGGCACGGGATACTGGCGATAGCCGTCAACGAGCAGGTGCTGGCCGACGGCAAGCGAGTTGATCACCTTGTGCGCCGCCGTCGCGTATCGGGCGAGCAGTTCAACGGGGATGGCCCCGAAGGTTCGGTCGGCGAACTCGTAGGCCGCCTGCACATGAGCGCTGGCCGTCTCAACCGGATCGGCCTTTTCTCGTGCGTCGTCCCAGAAAAAATCGTAGGCACCGGGATCGAAGAACGTGAACGCCCGTTCAACGGTCGTGCGATCAACGTCGCCGAGCACCCCACCCCGTCCGAGGCCGTAGAACTGAAAACGATGAAGTCCGCGTTCCCTGGCCCGCTCGTTGGTGCCCGGGTCAAAGTAAAAGCTCAGACCCACTACCTGAATCGGATCCGCGGTGATCTGTGAAAGTTCCAGAGTGTCCATGAAAATGACTCTATGTCGCCGAGCACTGCAGCGAAACAGCCGGGAACTACGCGCCCACGACGTCGGTAGGGATCCGCAGTTCAATCAACGTGCCGCGCTCAACCAAAACAAACCGCGCGGTACCGCCATGTCTCGTGACGATCTCGGTGACGATCGAGAGTCCAAGTCCAGTGCCGCCCGACGTGCGACTCCGCGCAGGGTCCGAGCGCACGAAACGCTCAAAGAGCCGAGCGCTCTGACTGACGTCAACTCCAACCCCGTCATCACCCACCGTCACCACGGCGAACGTTCCGTCATAGGCGGAGGAGAATCGCAGCTCCCGGGTGGCGTAGCGCACCGCATTGTCCACGACATTGCGAATCATTCGCTTCAGCATCGCCGGATCACCCAGGACCCGCGTGGGTTGCACCGCTGCGGTGTCGACGTTGAGTTCACTCATGGACCGCACTCGCTGGGACTCTTCGAACAACAGATCATCCAGATCAACATCGACCTGCTCGACTTCAATCTGATTTTCGTCGTGACGGGCCAACCAGAAGAGTCCGTCAATGATGACGTCCAGTCGACGGCCCTCACGCATGATCGTGTCGGAGACCTCCGACCAGTCGGTGTTCGACTGGTCATTGACCGCGCGCTCCACGGTTGCCAGCAGGGTCGTGAGCGGACTGCGAAGTTCGTGACTCGCGTTCGAGACGAACTCCTGTTGGAACTTCGACGAGGACTCCAACCGGTCCAGCATGGCGTTGAGGGTACGAGCCATACGGGCAATCTCGTCGTCGCCCCCGGTCATGGGAACACGCTGGGAGAGATCTTCCGCGGCGATGACGGCCACGCGTCGACGGATCGCTTCAATCGGTGCCAGCGCCAACCCCAAACCCAACCAAATGAGTCCGCCGGAAATTAGGAGCAGCAACGGGAATGAGGTGGTCACGCTGGTCATCAGCACCGCGTTGCTGTGGTCGATCGACCCGCCATACACAAAGCCGTAAACAATGCCCGGGCCCCGCGTCGTCGTAATGGGCTGCACCTGGCCCTGGTCAATCTGGGACAGCGTGCTCGCAGTTGCGCTGTCCCTCACCAACTTGAGCTTGAGTCCGTGCGGCGCCGAGAGGTCGGTTGTGGAATGGGCCAGTACGGGATCGTTTGCAATGGCCGAACTGGCAGCCCACACCTTCGTGCCTTCAATATTGGTCACCTGCAGGACCACGTCACCCTGCATGGGCAGGACCACCTCGCGGTTCTTGGGCATTGTTGTGGTCGCCAATTGATCCTGTGTCACCGCCATCTGGCCCTCAATCTGATTTGTCGCGCCCGTTAACAAGGATCGATGCACTAGATGAACCAGGGCGAACCCCGTGAACGCCAGCACTACGGCAATGGCGAGCACGAAGAAGAGCGTCAGTCGCGCTCTAATCGAGAGTCGACGGCGGATGTCCATCAGCCCTCACGGGCGCTGTAACCAACCCCACGAACCGTGTGAATTATCGAGGGGGCGTCGGTCAGGTCAATCTTTCGACGCAGGTAACCCACGTAGACCTCAACGATGTTGGGATCGCCGTCAAAGCCGCTACCCCAGACCGCGTTGAGAATCTCGCTCTTGGCCAGTGACTCGCCGGCATTGCTCATCAGATATTCGAGCAGCGCGAACTCTCTCGGGGTCAGTGTCACGAAGACCCCGCTCGAGACAACGTTACGATGTAGCGGGTCAAGCGAGACCGGGCCCACCACCAAGTGTTGAGGCTGGCCCAGCGCTTGGCGCCGCAAGAGCGCATGGATCCGGGCAATGAGGATGGAGCGTTCGAACGGCTTGTGCAAGAAGTCGTCTGCTCCGACTTCCAGTCCTTCAACCTCATCGAGTTCGCCGTCCTTCGCGGTCAGCATCAACAACGGTGTCTGCACACCGGCATTACGCAGATCGAGACAGACACTGAAGCCGTTGCGCTTGGGCAGCATCACGTCGAGCACGATGACGTCGTAATTGCCCGTTCGTGCCGCCTCGTAGCCGGACTGGCCGTCGTGGCGTTGCTCGACGAAGAAGCCCTCATCACTGAGCAGATCCGCGATGGCTCGTGCGAGGTCGTGGTCATCTTCGATGACTAGAACCCGTCGTTTGTCGTCACTCATTTGAGATAAAGGTTTCCGTCCGGCTCTTCAACCACGTCCAACTTTAAGAGACCCCGAGGGGCCGGTCCACTGATGACGGCACCGGTGCTCACGAGGAACTCCGAGCCGTGACAGGGGCAGACCAACAATTTGGCCGACGGCGAGTATCCCACGGTGCAACCCATGTGGGGACAGACCGCGTCGTAACTCAAGAACTTACTGGCGCCCTCATTAAAGATGATGCCCGGGTCACCAGATGTCGGAATGGTGAACGTCGCCGCCTCGTTCGCGGGTACCCCAGTCGCCGGTCCGAGCAGCGTGCCAGAATACGTCGCGCCACCGGATGTGGTGGGCGTCGTGGTACCGCCCGATGGCAGTTGCTTCGATGCTGGTTTGGGCAACGTCGCGTTGCCAATCAACCTGCCCGTGGCGGCGACGGCTGAGCCAACGATGACTGCCGCCGCCGCTACCGACGCCGCCGCCGCGCCGCCGACGATCAGGCTGCGGCGGTCCAGCGACCTGATGGCGACCGGGGTTGCTTTCGGGGCGCGGCTGCCGAGCAGTACGGGACAGACGGCCGCGTCGCAGGCCAGGTGCTTCCTCGCCGCACAGGTCTGGTCGTCGAAGTTACCGCAGATTCGCTGGAGCTGGGCGAAAGGGATGGCGACATATTCACTTCGATCAGTGCCGCTCTTCTCCGCCACGTAGTTGGTCACCCAGGCGTCGATTGAAAAACGCGATGGACTGCCCGAGAGGACGAACGGCAACCAGGCAAAAACAAAGACGATGTCCGCGCCCGTGTAATAGGGCGACGAGTGGTAGCTGACCGCCAGAAAAAGACTGAGCGACAGGAGGACTCCGCCGACCGCAGCGACGCGCGTCCACAGTCCCAACAGCACGCCCACGCCAATCGCGACCTCGGCCCCGGCGATTGTCAGACCGATGGGCGTGGAGAAGTTGACGAGGTGAGCGAGCAGCGCGTGTAGGGGACTCGTGCGGATCGATCCCAGCAATTGGGCGTGAATGCCGCTGGGGCTCTTTGAGTTGAAGAACGTTGGATTCGCCAATTTTTGCAATCCGGCGAAAAGAAACGTAACCCCGAGGAAGATTCGCAGCGGCAGCAACGCCCATTCCGACAGAACCCAGGCCCGCGCGGGTGCGCCCAACGGCAACCGGCGCTCGTTTGAACGGGTGCGACGATCGCGCAGGGCTTGGGACACGACCCCATTCTGCCAGAGCCACGCCAATAACAGTTTGCGGTTCGACTCCCGGGGTTTTTCAACAACAATGGTGAGATGGCATTCGCGACCATACTTTCGTTTCTTCTCGAGAAACTTCATCACTTCGCGGCGACACCCGTGTACCTGCTCGTCGCGGCGCTCGTCTTCAGTGAAACCGCACTGTTCCTCGGTTTCATTTTCCCGGGCGAAACCGCGGTCATCGTCGCGGGTGTCGTCGCCAGTCAAGGTCGCGTGAACATCGGCGTGCTCTGCATCATCGTCGTGGTCGCGGCGATATCGGGTGAGTGCGTGGGCTACGCCATCGGTGCGCGTTACGGCGAGCGACTTTTTTCGCTGCCCCTGATTCGCAAACGAAAAGCCGCTCTGGAAGCGGCGCTCACGGCGTTAGGTCAGCGTGGCGCGATGTACGTGTTCGTCGGTCGCTTCACGGCCTTCTTTCGCGCAGTGATGCCCGCGCTGGCCGGCATGAGCAAGATGACCTACCGTCGCTTTTTCGTCGCGAACGTTCTCAGTGCCATGCTCTGGGGTGTTGGCTACTGTCTGCTCGGCTACTTCGCCGGCGGCGCGCTGAACCAGATCGAAAACTCTGCCAGTTGGGTCGGCATTGCCATACTCGTCTTGATGCTCGTGTTCATCGGGGCGCTCTACTTGCGCAAGCGACGCCGCGACGCCGCTCAACGTTCGCGGTGATGCGAAACTAACGCAACACGTGTAAGAGTTGCGCCGATTTTGTTGGGGACCACCCATTCTCGCCACGCTCAAGTAAACCCGGCGGCCCGGCACTCGGTCCGCGTCCATGCACCAAGGTGCGCACGTAGATCTCTTCACTATCTGCGGCCGCAACTCGCGCGGCGACGCACTCATCGCTCGTGAGATCAAGCGATATTGTCGCGGTCGGGCCGACCATCTTGGGACCCACCGCAGCGTCAGCGCGCAGTTGCCGCAGGATCTCGTCTATCTGAATGCGCGCACTCGCCGCGTCATCACTGGCCCCGCGGCGCCAGGGTGGCGCGGTTTCGTTGAGGTAACCGTTGGTGACGAGGTCATCGGGATTCGCAAAGAACACGACTCGATCAATTGCGTCGCCCAGGTACGTAACCACCCGACGAGCGTGCTCGAGTGCGTAGGGAACGACCCACGGCAACAGCCACGCCTCCTGTCCCAACCAGGACGGCCACGCGGCGTCAACCAAGGCGGCCGACACGCACAGCCCGAGGCCTTGCGCGTATCGCGCGACCTGCGCGTACCGCTCGAGCGCAACAGGGTCCACGACTCCGCGGCGCGGCTCGATTCGGGCCCACTCCATCGTGATGCGCACGCCATCGAGGCCGAGTGTTGGCGCCCACGCAATGACCTGCTCGTAGTCGCGCCAGAGTCCTAGCGCGTCGCCCGGCCCCTCGTGGCGCCCGAACGCGATGCTTGGCACCCAACACGTACTCGGCTCGTGGGCGCGGTCGAAGCCTCCCTCGACGGCGTAGCCCTCCACAGTGGCGAGTAGTCGAGGTTGGTCGGACACCAGTCCAGTTTCGCAGGTCCCGTGCGTCGTTCCGCTAGCGTCACGTCCGGTGCCCTACGGGGCCGTTTAGAGGAGTCCTCATGGCCGATGAAATATTGCGCGAACGACGTGGACACGTTGAACTGCTGACCATTAATCGTCCCGACGCACGCAACGCCATCAATCACGCGACCGCGGTCGCACTTTCAGACGCGCTCGACGCCTGCGAAGCCGATGACGATATCTGGGTCGTGGTCCTCACTGGCTCCGGCGACAAGGCGTTCTCGGCCGGCATGGACCTGAAAGCCTTTGCCGCGGGAGAGCTGCCCATCACCGACAAGGGCTTCGGCGGACTGACGAAGCGCGACTTTCCCAAGCCCCTGATTGCCGCAGCCAACGGGTCGGCCTTCGCCGGAGGTTTCGAGTTACTCATCAGTTGCGACATGGTCGTCGCGGCCGACCACGCGAAATTCGGAATTCCCGAAGCGTCACGCGGACTCGTTGCCGGCGCCGGCGGACTCATCCGTCTGCCCAAGCGAGTGCCGCTCGCGATTGCCTACGAGATGGCACTCAGCGCCGAGCCTATCGACGCGCAGCGCGCCTACGAACTCGGCCTGGTGAATCACGTTGTTCCGGGCGATCAGGTGCTTGATGCCGCCATCGCGCTCGCCGAGCGCATCGCCAAGAACGCTCCCCTGGCCGTGCGCACGTCCAAGCGCGTCATGCGCCAGGCGCTCGAACTCACTGAAGAGCAGTCCTGGCCCGTCAGTGACGAAGAGTTCGGAAAGATCGTGCGAAGCGACGATGCCCACGAGGGTGCGGTGGCGTTTGCCGAGAAGCGCGAGCCGAATTGGCAGGCTAAGTAGACAGTTCCCCGCTTCATGGCTAGTGCAGGTGGTACACCACGGCCGAGGTCACCGCTGCGGCGAGCACCACCACCGGAAACGGCGCTTTTGCGAACAGCGCGGCGAGCGCCACACCGAGCCCGGCTAAACGATGGTCAATGACCACGTGCGTCTTGGTCACCACGCCCTCGGCGATCACCAACGCGCTTAAGAGCGCAATCGGAATCAGCGCATTGATCCGTTGCAGTCGGGCGTTGGCGAACCAGCGCCCGGGCACGTAGTGGCCAAAGAGTTTTATGGCGAGACACAGCGCACTCGTGGCGAGCACCACGGTCCAGAGCGTCGCGGTGCTCATCGTGCTCGCCATCCCATCACTACGGCCACCAGCGCCGTCGCGATGATTGGTAGGCCGGCCGGTAACCACGGCGTGACCAACATCGCAAAGACCATCGACGTCGCTGCCACCACCCGCAAGAATGTGTTCTCGAGGCGCGGCCAGAGAAGCCCCAGAAAGACCGCCGGCACCGCGCCGTCAAGTCCCCATGACGCGGGATTACCGAGGGCTTTGGCCCCGAGCGCGCCCAGCAGGGTGAATGCGTTCCAAAAAACGAAGACACCTATGCCCGTCACCCAGAATCCGACACGCATGGCGGCAATGCCGTGCGGCTTCTGGGACAGAGCGACTCCGGTCGACTCGTCAATGGTGATGTGCGACGCAATAATCCTTCGCACGCCGCGCGCCTCCAAGATCGGTGCCATCTGAATTCCGTAGAGTGCGTTGCGTGTACCCAACATCGCCGCGGTAGCGATCGCGGTGACGGCCCCGCCTCCGGCCGCAACTACACCAATGGCGGCAAACTGGCTGGCTCCAGTGAATGTGAAGAGGGAGAAGATGCACGTCTGCAGCACGGAAAATCCGGCCGCGACACTGGCCGCGCCAAAGGCCACGCCGTAGGCGCCGACGGTCACTGCCACGCTGAGGGCGTCACGGACTGTATTGCGGGGCAGTGGCGCCATGGAGCAATTCTTGTCCAACGGCGCCATTCGGTGCTTTTTGCCCCGACTGGCAATTATCGCTGCCCCGACTACTGTGTCGGTAAGGACGTCAAAGGAGAAACCGTGTTTTTAAGCGAGATTATGGGTCCCGACTTTCTCATTGTGGTGATCGTGATCGTCGTGTTGATCTTTGGTGGCGCGGCTATTCCCAAGCTGGCCCGAAACCTGGGTCAGGCCAAGAACGAGTTCGAAAAGGGAATGAAGGCGGGCAAGACCGACGATTCGAGTACCAAGGCAACTGACGTCGCCGACCCCAACAAGCCTGACACCGACAAATAACCCACGCGAGACTCCAGAAGCGCCCGCGCCACTGGGTTACTCACGTTGTGCCAAGTCCTGACTGGCCGACGAGATCGATTGTTATTGGCCCGTTCATACCATGAAATGACTTATGGCCCCACATTTGAGTATGGTCGTGAAGTGGAATTGCCCGCCCTGCCCCCCCAGGGTTCGACGGATCGTGCACGCCGGTGGCGTCGTATTCGTCGTGCCTTAGTCCTGCCCGTAGCCGCAGTCGCCCTGTCGGGCTGCACCCTGCCGAACTTCGGTGCCAGCAAGGGCGCCACGACCAGTTCGCGGTCGGTGTACCACCTCTGGCAGGGCTTCTCGGTCGCGGCCATCATCGTCGGTGGCTTCACG
This sequence comes from Acidimicrobiales bacterium, assembly GCA_049519675.1. GTDB lineage: Bacteria > Actinomycetota > Acidimicrobiia > Acidimicrobiales > RAAP-2 > RAAP-2. Next base: position 9,051 of record JBEKQN010000063.1, read on the forward strand.
TTGCTGTTGATCATTTGGGCCGTTTTTCGTTACGGGCGCAAGAGCGAAAGTATTCCCAAGCAGTCTCAGTATCACCTGCCGCTGGAATGGCTCTACACCGTGGTGCCAATCCTCATCGTCTTTGGGCTCTTTGCCGCCACGCTCATCGTGGAGAACAAGGAAACCAGCAATCCCAAGACGAACGTGACGATTGACGTACTGGCATTCCAGTGGGGCTGGAAGTTCACGTACCCTGGTTCTAATGCCCTCGTCTACGGTCAGACCACCCAGTCACCCGAGATGGTGATGCCGGTGAATACCAACGTCCACATCGACTTGAGGTCATCGGACGTGATCCACGGATTCTACGTGCACGCCTTTAACTTCTCGCGCTACGCGCTGCCCGGAGTGCTCAACCAGTTCACCATTCGTGCGGTCAATACCGGCACCTTCTTTGGCCAGTGCACCCAACTGTGCGGTCTCTACCACTCGCTCATGTGGTTTCGCGTAAAAGTAGTAACCCCCGCCCAATACCAGGCGTGGCTCGCGAGCTACAACAACCCAACGGCGGCGAGTGCGGCCAAGGCGGCCGGCACCGCGACCAAGCAGCAGATCTCCTCGATAGTGCCCTCGAAGCGAACCACCAGCAAAGGTGACAACTAATGACTGACGTACTGCCACGCCCAGTCGTGCACGAAGAACACGACCACGAGGTGGTCCACGAAGAGCACCACGCACGCACCGGCATCCTCAACTGGATGACCAGCACCGACCACAAGGTCATTGGCATGTCCTATACGGTCACGTCAGTCATCATGATGGTCATCGGTGGCGCGTTTGCCGAAATCATCCGCGCGCAGCTCTCCAGTCCCAACGGCACGCTGGTGTCACTCGCCCAGTACAACGAGCTGTTCACCATGCACGGATCGGTCATGATCTACCTTTTCGCCGGTCCATTCGCTTTCGGGGGACTCGCCAACATCATCGTGCCATTGCAAATTGGCGCGCCGGACATGGCCTTCCCGCGCCTGAACGCACTTTCGTATTGGCTCTACCTCTTCGGTTCGCTCACCATGCTGTCGGGTTTCTTTACCGCAGGAGGAGCCGCCAACTTCGGCTGGGTCGCCTACGCGCCACTATCGAACTCACTCAACACGCCCGGCTCCGGCGCCGACCTCTGGATCGGTGGCCTGTTACTCACGGGCTTCTCGGCCATATTCACTGGCGTCAATCTCTGCGCCACCATCTTCTATCTGCGCGCCCCGGGCATGACCATGTTCCGCATGCCGATCTTCACCTGGAACATGCTGGTGACCGCGATCTTGATCCTGCTGGCCTTCCCGGTACTGACCGCCGGACTCATCATGCTCTACTGCGACCGACACTTCGGCACGCATATCTTCTCGGTAGCGGGAGGTGGTGTGCCCGTGCTCTGGCAGCATATTTTCTGGTTCTGGGGCCATCCGGAGGTCTATATATTGGCCCTGCCGTTCTTCGGCATGGTCACCGAGATCATCGCTGTCTTCTCACGCAAGCCGGTCTTTGGCTACAAGGGCATGATCTTCGCGACCCTCAGCATCGCCGCCCTCTCGCTCGGTGTGTGGGCTCACCACATGTACACGACCGGCGTGGTGCTCCTACCCTTCTTCGCGATCATGAGCCTCATGATCGCCGTGCCCACCGGCATCAAGATGTTCAACTGGATCGGAACGATGTGGCGAGGGCAAATATGGTTCTCCACGGCCATGCTCATGGCCGTGGGGTTCTTAATCACGTTCCTCATTGGCGGCCTCACCGGTATCTTCCTCGCCAGTCCGCCGCTCGACTTCTTCACCCACGACACGTACTTCGTGGTGGCGCACTTCCACTCCATCGTGATGGCGTTGGTCCTGGGCGCCTTCGGTGGTCTCTATTACTGGGGCCCCAAGATCACTGGCTACATGCTCAATGAGACGTACGGGAAGATTCAATTCTGGTTCCTCTTCATTGGCACCCAGGTCTTCACGATTCCGGGCTACATCTTGGGCCTCGACGGCATGCCACGGCGTGTCGCCATCTATCCTCACGACCCGCAGTGGCAGACCTTGAACCAGATCAGCACCCTAGGTGCAATCCTCATCGGCATCTCGACGATTGTCTTCGTGGTCAACGTCGCGGTGAGCTGGAAGAAGCACCCCGCCGGCGACAACCCGTGGGATGCGCACACGCTCGAGTGGTTCA
>JBEKQN010000064.1:0-11240 GCA_049519675.1 Acidimicrobiales bacterium
AACCTCGACGAACTGGCTAAGACATCACGGGGCGAGCAGGTCGTCGATCTACGTTGGATCTACCTGCACATGATCGAGGAGTACGCGCGGCACTGCGGGCACGCCGACATCATCCGTGAACTCATCGACGGCGTGACGGGCTACTAGTTACTCTTCGAGTTTGAGCGCCGCGACGAATGCCTCTTGGGGCACTTCGACCCGTCCGATGTTCTTCATACGCTTTTTGCCCTCTTTTTGCTTCTCCAGCAACTTGCGCTTGCGCGTGATGTCGCCGCCGTAACACTTGGCGAGCACGTCCTTACGCCGGGCCTTGACGGTCTCGCGAGAGATGATGCGTCCGCCCACGGCGGCCTGGATTGGCACGTCGAACATCTGTCGGGGAATGAGTTCCTTGAGTCGTTCGGCCATGCGCCGTCCGTAGTAGTCGGCGTTGGTCTTGTGCACGATTGTCGAAAACGCGTCGACCGGTTCGTGATTGATCAACAGGTCCACGCGCACGAGTTGGGAGGTAATGTACCCGCTCTGGTCGTAATCGAGACTGGCGTAGCCCTTGGTGCGACTCTTTAAGGCGTCGAAGAAATCAATGATGACTTCGGCCAGGGGGATGGAGTAGCGCAGTTCGACGCGGTCAGTCGAGAGATAGTCCATCTTCACCATCTCGCCCCGGCGCGCCTGACACAGGTCCATGACCGTGCCCAGGTACTCCGATGGCGTCAGGATCGAGATGTTGAGCATGGGCTCGTCGATGTGGTCGATGCGACTCGAATCAGGCAGGTCGGTCGGATTGTCAATGTCCAGCTCGGTGCCGTCGGTGAGGAACGCTCGGTAGACCACCGAGGGCGCGGTCGCGATGAGGGCCAGGTTGAACTCGCGCTCTAAACGCTCGCGCACGATCTCCATGTGCAGCAGACCCAGGAAGCCGCAGCGAAAGCCGAAGCCCAACGCCTTGGAGGACTCCGGCTCGTAGGTGATCGACGCGTCGTTCAGTTTCAGCTTGTCCAACGAATCGCGCAGGTCGGGCAGGTCGTCGCCGTCAATGGGATAGATGCCGCAAAAGACCATGGGCTTGGGATCGAGGTAGCCGTCGAGGGCCTTGGCGGCCGGACGCGACGCCTCGGTGATGGTCTCACCCGAGCGCGCTCCCCCGACGTCCTTGATGCCGGCGGCGATGAAGCCGACTTCGCCGGGGCCGAGTTGCTTGACCGAGATCATGTCGGGGGTGCGAATGCCGATCTCTTCGATCTCGTGGTTCTCGCCCGCCTGCATCATGCGGATCTTCACGTTGTCGTGCAGCGTGCCCTCGACGATGCGAATCGAACTGATCACGCCGCGGTACTGGTCGTAGTAGGAGTCGAAGATCAGCGCTTGCAGCGGTGCGTCGGGGTCGCCGGTGGGCGCCGGAATGCGCTCAATCACGGCCTGGAGCAGTTCGGCGATGCCCTGGCCGGTCTTGGCCGAGATGGAGAGCACCTCGTCGGCCGGCAATCCGAGGACGCGTTCTAATTCCTCCTTGCACCGTTCGATATCGGCCGCGGGCAGGTCGATCTTGTTGAGCGCCGCAACTATCTCGAGGTTGTTTTCCAGCGCCTGGTAGCAGTTGGCCAGCGTCTGGGCCTGGATGCCCTGGCTGGCGTCGACAAGCAGCACCGCCCCCTCGCAGGCGGCCAGCGAACGCGAGACTTCGTAGCCGAAGTCCACGTGCCCGGGCGTGTCAATCAATTGGAGGATATGGCCCGCGAAGTTGACCCGGACGTTCTGGGCCTTGATTGTGATGCCGCGCTCGCGTTCAATATCCATTGAGTCGAGGTACTGCGCGCGCATGAGTCGCGGGTCGACGGCGCCGGTGATTTCTAAGATGCGATCCGAGAGTGTCGACTTGCCGTGGTCGACGTGCGAAATGATGGAAAAGTTCCTGATTTTGCTGAAATCGACAGACGTTTGTTGAGTAGCCACGGTGTAGAAAGGCTACCCGTCACCACGACGAACTCGTCGAAGTGCAGACCATTCGTTGCCCCTGCTAGCCTTATGCAGCCCGCCGGACAGTTTCGGCGCACTGATAACGAGGATTTTCGTGGCAAATATTAAGAGTCAGATTAAGCGCAACAAGCAGAGCGCGGTTGACCGCGAGCGCAACAAGGCTGTCAAGTCCGAACTGCGCACGCGCACGAAGAACGCCGTCGCGGCCGTTGGCACTGAAGACGAAGAAGCCGCACTGCGGGCCGCCATCAAGCGCATTGACATGGCTGCCGCCAAGGGCGTCATTCACAAGAACCAGGCCGCCAACAAGAAGAGTGGCCTGATGCACCGCATTGCCGCTCTTCGCGAAGAAGCCTAGAAACGCTTCCGCTTCAAAATCTGTAATTCCCCAATTGGGATCTGTCGCGCCCTATTAGCGACGACGAGCACCCTGGGTCATCTTGGCCAGACGAGCCACCAGCACCTCGACGACCGTGAGATCGGTGACGTCAAGGTCGGTGTCCAGGTCCTTGCCTCCGTAGCTCACACCGCCCTTCAAATTGAGGTCAGCCTGGGTGATCCAGTGCACGGCGGTGCTGATGCGCTCGGCCCCCAGGCGTTCGGACACTCGCAGCGCCTTGCCGGCCGGATACTTGTTGATGCCGAGCAGTGTCGCCGCCTCCTCGTCGCTGCGCGCGTCGCTGCCGTCCAGGCGCGCCATGCGCAGGTAGTGGCGCTGGAGAATATTGACGATCTGCAGACCCGCCCGACTCTTCGAATCCAGCATCCTTCGCGCGACGACAATTGCCTTGGTGGCGTCGCCGCCATCAATGGCGTCGGTCAGGTCCCATTCGGGCACGTCACCGGCGTCGCCCAGGTAGGGCTCGATATGGCTGAAGTTCAGCGGCGCGGTTCCGTAGATTGACTGCAAACTGCGCGCGAGCGCGTCGATCCGGGCGACGTCGTCGCCGACTTGATCAGCGACCTGTTGACAGACATTGCGGTCAACGCTGACGCGGTACTCCGCCATCTTTTCCATGACGAACGAGACCCGCTCGGCCGCGCGCGAACCCACGTTCACCTCGACCACCTCGTTGGCGGCCTTCACCAGCTTGTTGGACTTGGCGCCCACAACCGCCAGCACCAGCGTCGTCGCGGGTGTGGGTGAGCCAATCCACTCCAGCAACTGGTCAACCTCGTCGGCGAGCAGCAACTGGGCGTCGCGAACGACGACCACGCGACGCTCCACCAGGAACGCCGGCGTGTTGAGCGCGCCCATGACCCGAGAGATGACCGATTCGATACCCACCGCGGTCACGTCCTTCGCCGTGAAGTCTTCGAGCGCGAACGTGGGATCCAGCTCACCGACGGCGTCACCGATGACGTTGTGCATCGCGTCGTAGACCATCGTCGCGTCGGTGCCCACCACGGCGACCGCGGAAACCACTACGCGGCTTCCATCACTCGGGCCAACACGTCACGCACGCGCACGGTGCCCGCAACATCGTGGACGCGCACCACTCGACAACCTGACGCGATGCCGATCGCCGTTGCGGCCAGTGACGGCTCGCGGCGCTTGGTGACCGCCAAATCGAACATGACGCCCAGGAACGTTTTGTTGGAAGCCGAGAGCAACAGCGGGGCGCCGAGCGACGCTAGCCGTGGCGAATCACGCAGTAGTTGCAGCGATTGCGCCGCCGTCTTGCCGAGGTCTAGCCCCGCGTCGACAATGATGCGCTGACTCGTGACGCCGGCATCGAGGGCGCGCTGTCGACGGTCCAACAAGAACTCGCATACCGTTTTCGTCACGTCGTCATAGTGGGGTTCGGGATCGGCTACTCGAGGCGCGAGGCGAATGTGCGTCGCGACGACAGTGGCCCCCGCTTCGGCTGCGACTGTCAAATAGTTTGGGTCGGCAAAGCCACTGATGTCATTGCCGATGCACGCGCCCTCGGCAAAACAGGCCTGCGCGACCGAAGCGCGCCATGTGTCGATGCTGATGGGTAGGTCAAATCGCGCGACGAGCTCCTTGACGACGATTACGACGCGATCCAACTCTTCGGCTTCGCTCACGTCATCGCCGGGACCGGCCTTCACTCCGCCAATGTCGAGCAGGTCCGCACCGTCACGCACCAACTGTTCGGCGCGAGCAAACAGCGCATCGAGGTCGTACGTCGCCGCCGGCTCATAAAACGAATCCGTGGTTCGATTCAGTATCCCCATCACCAAGGCCCGTGTCGTCACGTCATACGTCGTCTCGCCCAAATCAAGCAGCAGCGGTTGCAGGGGTTGGTAGATCACTACTTAATAGATGTAGTTGGAAAGACGGCGTCGAAACGAAACGTAACGCGGATCCTGAGGTCCAAGGGCATCGAGCATCTCCAACAGACTTTTCCTTGCGGACTCGTCAGTCTTGGCTTGCTCGAGGAGGTGTTCCAGCGTTAAGTCCACGTCGCCATCGAAACTGACACCACTCTGTTGCAAATGAATTCGCGCCAGCACGGTCTTGGCGGCGAGCACGTGCTCGAAGGGGGTGAGTACGGTGAGCGCTTCGTCCAATCGATCGCTCGTGCGCAGCAGTTCGCCGAGCGCGACGGCGGCGTCGACGTTCGACGCGTCGAGCTGCAGTGCATCGCGCAAGGAGGCTTCATCGCCCTTGTTCAACAATTGGTCGACCAACGTCGCACCGGGAGCCAGCTTTTCTATGAATTCTCTTACTACCGGCTCGGGAAGGGCGCCGACGAAGGAGTCCACGATTTTCCCCTCGACAATGGCGAAGACCGCCGGAATTGACTGCGCGTTAAAGGCCCGCGCCACGTCGGGATTGGCATCCACGTCCACTTTGGCGAGTTCCACGGCGCCACTGGTCTCACCAATCACCTTTTCTAGGATGGGTCCTAGCGTTGTGCAGGGCTGACACCACGACGCCCATAGGTCAACGACGACCGGGACGGTCATTGAACGTTCCATTACCGCTACGCCAAATGTGGCGTCTGTGACATCACTCATGCGCTCAGCCTAATGGTGTCATCGATTGTCAGGAAGGGTCACTCGGCGCTGTTAATCTCGGCGACTATGCAGAGCGTTCAGGGAATCAATGACGCCAATGTGAGCGAATGGATGGTCGAACACGTGGGCGCGCTCTCGCCGCTTAACTTCGAACTCATCGCCGGCGGACGCTCAAACCTGACCTTTCGCGTCACCGACGCCAACGGTTCGCACTTTGCGCTGCGCCGTCCACCAACGAGTCACGTGCTGCCCACGGCGCACGACATGGTGCGCGAGCACACGATCATTTCTGCCCTTCACCCCCAAGGCATCCCGGTCCCCGAACCACTCGGGCTGTGCACCGACGTTCAGGTCAATGACCAACCGTTCTACGTCATGGAATTCGTCGAGGGCGCAATCCTGCGCAATCGCGAAGAGGCCGAGGCGGGCACCGACATCGCCGTTCGCCGTGAAATTGGCACCAATTTGGCGCACACCCTGGCCCAATTACACGACGTGGACGTCGACACGGCCGGCCTCGGGGATCTCGCGCGCCACGACGGCTACATCGAGCGTCAACTGCGCCGCTGGCGCAGCCAGTACGAGCAGATGCACGTCGAGGGCGTCGATCACGGCGGTCTCATCGAGGCCGTTGGCGACAAACTGGCGGCTTCGATTCCAACCCAACAACGCGTGGCCGTGGTGCACGGCGACTACCGGCTCGATAACACGGTGCTCGACGACACGGGACACGTGAAAGCAATTCTCGATTGGGAGATCTGCACGTTGGGCGATCCAATAGCCGACCTCGGAATACTGCTCGACTACTGGGCCGAACCCGCTGATCACATGGCGGCGCTGCTCGGTTCTGCGCCCACGACGGCCGACGGCTTTGCCACCCGTCATCAGGTACTCGACGCGTACGCGTCGCGGTCGTCACTCGACCTCAGCAATATCAACTATTATTTATCTTTCGGCTATTGGAAGTTAGCCTGCATTATGCAAGGTGTCTTTGCGCGGTACAGCGCGGGAGCCACGGCAGGAGACCTGGGCAGTGTCTCTGAATATCCGGCCCATATCGCCATGCTGGCCCAAACGGCTCAGCAGACCTTGGAGCACGACTGATGGACGACGAGATTTACGACCGCATCATCTTCCTCGCCGACCCTGAACTGAGCGAGCCGGTCCTCGTGATCTGCATGGAGGGCTGGATCGACGCCGGTCTGGGTGCCAACCTCGCCATCGGGGCGCTCTTGAGCACCATCACGACCGAAGTGCTCGCCACCTTTGACACCGAGTACTTCATTGACCAGCGCGCGCGCCGTCCGATCGTGCGCATTGTTGACGGCGTCACCACCGAGCTCACCTGGCCCGAGATCCAGTTGCGTTACGGCCGCGACGGCGACGGCGCGGACATGATTTTCTTGGTCGGCCCTGAACCCGACTTCCACTGGAGTGACTTCGTGGACGTAGTCACCGACGCCGCCGGGCGTTTCGACGTGCGCATGGTGATTGGCCTGGGCGCGTTTCCTGCACCGACGCCCCACACCCGTCCCGTGCGCATCATTGGCACTGCACCCGAGGCCAGTTCGCACCTCTTGCCGCTCGTCGGCACCGTTACCGGCGAACTCGAAGTCCCGGCGGGCATTAGTTCCGCGTTAGAACTCGGATTCGCCGAAGTGGACATGGACATCATCACGCTGTGGGCTCGCGTGCCCCACTACGTGGCCTCGATGCCCTACCCGCAGGCGGCGACCGCGCTGATTGACGGCCTCGCGAGCATCACTGGTCTGACATTGGACGCCAGTCCCCTGCGTGCCTCGGCCGAGGAGGCTCGCCAGCGCGTCGATGACCTGATTACCAACAATCCCGAGCACACCAACATGGTCGAACAACTCGAAGAGGCGGCCGACGAAGTTGAAGGCACGTCGCTGGGCGTGGAACTGCCCAGTGGCGACGAGTTGGCCGCTGAATTAGAGCGTTTCTTGCGCGGCGAGCCGAGTTAGCCGCGCCGCTACCGTTTAGCTAGTTAGACCAACGTCGAATCCACGTCGCCGTCTTCAATGTGCAGCCCGAGTCCCAAGGCGTAACCCTCCAAGAACAGCGCGCTATCGGCCTGGCGGGGGTGGCGATCAGCGATGTCGTAAAACAGCGGCGAATGATCGGCCTCTTGCAGGTGTGCCAGTTCGTGCACCAGCACCGCGTCAATGACCCACTCGGGGCACTGACGAAGGCGATTCGATACCCGGATCTCGCGAGAGGCCGGAGAGCACGAGGCCCAGCGCGCCTGCTGATTGTTCACCCAGCGGACGGAGCTGGGCAGGATCCCATTGTTGTAAATGTCAGCCAGCACGCGGGCGCGCTCTTCTAGTGACGCGTCACCGGCCGCGTTGTGCGGGCGCTGCGTGAGCAGACGCTCGACGAGGTTGTCGACAAAGATGGTTCGCTCCCGGCCGCGCAGACGCGCCGGAATCTGGACGACGATGCGGCTGCCCGACCAATGGGCCGTTCCGGTCTTCTTGCGACGAGGCGACGCGCGAACTTCAACTTCTGGTCGATCGAAACGGGGCGGCTCGATGGACACCGTGCCTATAGCTGCGGATGTGGAGCGTTGCGCCATCAAATAATTATGTTAACTAGTCGCGGCGGTCGCACCACGACTCGTTGCGGGCTTTTGCCGTTTAGCGCCTGGGTGATTGTCGAGTGCGCCAGGGCCGCTTCTGACGCGTCGGCTTCGCTGATATCGGGCGATACGTTAAGACGGGCGCGCACCTTGCCGTTGATTTGCACGACCATGACCGCGGACTCTTCCTTCACCAGTGCTGGGTCGGCCTTTGGCCAGGGCTGTAAGTGCACCGACAATTCATCGGGATGGCGCATTTCCCAAAGTTCGGCCGTGATGTGCGGCGTCATGGGCGCAAGCAGCTTGAGCAGCGTATCGAACGCCTCTTCCAGCGTGGTGGGATGTGCGCCCTCGTCGCTGCGCGCCCATTTGGACACGGTGTTAACCAGTTCCATGACCGCCGCGACAGAGGTGTTGTAACTCCAGCGCTCCATGCCGTGAGTGACCTTCTCAATAGTGCGGTGGATTGCCTGGCGGACCGCCAAGTCGGTGTCGTCAAACTCCTCGTGGAAGTTCACGTCGTCGTAGTTGACCAAGCGATAGACGCGGTCAAGGAATCTGCCACAACCGTCGATGACCTCCTCGGTCTGGTCAACCCAGTCCACGTTGTCGGCGGGAGGTCCCACGAAGAGATGGAAGAGACGCAGACCGTCGGCCCCGACAGTCTGGTAGTACTCCTCGGGCGAGACGAGGTTGCCCTTGGACTTGGACATGCGGGTGCCGTGGAGACGAATTATCCCCTGCGTGAAGAGTCGCGTGAACGGCTCGCGAGCGACACCCGGCGCAATACCTAGATCAATGAGCGCCTTTAAGAAGAAGCGCGCGTACATCAAGTGCAGGATGGCGTGCTCGATGCCGCCGATGTATTGATCGACGGGCATCCATTTGGCAACTTCCACCGGATCAAACGCTTCGCCATCGGTGAAGGGGTCGCAGTATCGCAAGAAGTACCACGAGGAGTCGGCGAAGGTATCGAGCGTGTCGGCTTCGCGCCGGGCCGGTCCGCCATCGATGGGACAGGTCGTGTTGCGAAATCCTTCGTGCGTGGCGAGCGGCGACTGCCCGCTCTTGTTCATCACCACGTCATCAGGCGCGAGCACAGGAAGTTGGTCCAGCGGCACGGGCACGATGCCGTGTTCGTCGCAGTAGACCACGGGGATAGGACAGCCCCAGAAACGTTGACGTGAGACCAGCCAGTCACGCAGGCGGTAGTTGACCTTGTCGATGCCGTTGGCGTTCTGCGCCAAGAACTCCGCCGCCTTCACTTTGGCGTGGGCCACGTCGAGTCCGTCGAGGAAGCCCGAATTGATGTGCAGTCCGTCGCCGTTGTAGGCACCGTCGTCAAAACCTTCCGGTGGTTGTGTGGTGCGGATGATTGGCAATCCGTAGACCGTGGCGAACGCAAAGTCGCGCTCGTCCTCACCGGGCACGGCCATGATGGCCCCGGTGCCGTAGGTGCCCAGCACGTAGTCGGCCACGTAGACCGGGACCTGTTCGCCGTTGAAGGGGTTGGTGACGAAGCTGCCGGTGAACACTCCCCTCTTTTCGAGACCGATTCCGGCCTCGGACGTCGTCGTGCGCTCAATATCACTCAGCGACGTCGCGCGCGCGATGAGCGACGTAACGCTCACTCGCTCCTCGTCGGTGGTCAGGTCTTCCACCATGGGGTGCTCCGGCGCCACCACGGCGTACGTGATGCCGAAGCCAGTGTCGGGTCGAGTCGTGTACACCCGCAACGCCTTCGAGGGGTCAGCGGCGAACGGCAAGTCGAACTCGACTCCCACGGAGCGACCAATCCAGTTGCGCTGCATGGTCTTAACCCGCTCTGGCCAGTCGAGCGTGTCCAGATCGTGTAACAGCTCGTCGGCGTAATCGGTGATCTTGTAGAACCACTGCTCCAAATTCTTGCGCTCCACCAAATCGCCCGACCGGTCGCACGTGCCGTCTGGATTGACCTGTTCATTAGCGAGCACGGTCATGCAACCCGGGCACCAGTTGACGGGCGCCTCGGCGCGGTAGGCGAGGCCGGCCTTGAGCAGGGCCAAGAAGAACGTCTGCGAATACTTGATGAACTGAGGATCGTGGCTACGCGTTTCGCGGCGCCAGTCAAACACGGCGCCTAGGTGGATCACGGACGACTTCAGTTCACTGATTTTCTCTTCGGTGAAGATTCGCGGGTGACTGCCGGCCTTGATGGCGGCGTTCTCGGCCGGCAGTCCAAACGAGTCGAACCCAAAGGGCGAGAGCACCGCCTTGCCCATCATCGTCTGATGTCGCACGATCAAGTCGCCAAAGGTGTAGTTGCGGACATGGCCCATGTGGGCGGCGCCCGAAGGATAGGGATACATGCTTAAGCAGTAGTAACGCTCACGGGGATCGTCGTTTTCGACCTCGTACGTGCCCTCTTCGTGCCAACGTGCTTGCCACTTGGCTTCAACTGCAACGACATCAAATGAGCGGGCCATCAATGGATTCTAGAGGAATTGGTGCCCTAACCTTTGCCTTGAACAGCGAGGCGAGCGTGACGGAACCCACTTATCTCTTGGTGCACGGTGCGTGGGGCGGCGCGTGGTGCTGGGACGAAGTCATTAAGGAACTCGGCTCGCGCGGCGCGCTCTGGCGCACCGTTGACCTTCCCAGTAGTCAAATCGGGATCGATCCTGTGAGCGATCTCAATGTCGACGCCAACGTGGTCGCGAACGCGGCAAACGGTATCGAAGGTTCAGTCGTACTCGTGGGGCACAGTTACGCCGGCTCCGTCATCATGCAGGCCGCCCCCCTAGTGGACCGACTCGACAGCCTCTTTTATATTGCGGCGACGGTGCCCGATGTTGGCCAGAGCCACTCGGACACCGCCCGTCTCGTACGAGTTCGAACCGAGATGGACAGCGCCATTCACCTTGTCGGGGACATGCTGCAACTTGACCTCGAGCCCGCTGCACTGGCGCTCTATCAAGAAAGCACGCCCGAACGGCGAGAGTGGGCGAAGTCACGACTCTCGACGCAAACGCTCGCGAGTTTCCGTGGCGCACGAACTGCAACGTCCGTCGACGTCCCGAGTCGGTACGTGCTCTGTCGAAATGACCATGCACTCGATCCGACGCTCCAAGATTTGGTGTCAAAGCGGTGCGACGACGTCATCGAGATCGAGAGTGATCATTGCCCTTTCCTATCCCACACTGTCCAACTGGTTGACATTCTGTTGAATTGAAAAACAACGAATGACTTCAGTCAGGCGCTACCGCCAACCCGCTTGATCTCTCCCGCACCATTGTCAATCGCCCGCAGCTCATCCTCCAGTGAAGTCAGAAACTTCTCGTAGAACGACTTACCGCGTAGCCGTTTCGGACCCAGCGGGATAAAGAAGAACTTGGCTCGCACGGTCTTATAACGCACGATCCTGGCTACGAGGGTGATCGCGCTGTAATTGCCGGAATCGAACTTTACCGAGACCAGTGGTGAGACTCTTCTGGTATCTGGAACCACGCCATAGAAGATTTTGACCGTCACCTCGTTGGAGTCGACAGTTGAATTGCTGTGAAATGCGATCGCTGACGCTGCTCGCACACACGCGAATGCCACCTCATCTCGCGTGGCGTTCACGGTCGCGTGAAGTTCCAACGTGACGTCCTCTTTTACCGACACGTAGTCCCCTTCCACGTAAGCAGTGGGC
>JBEKQN010000065.1:0-11168 GCA_049519675.1 Acidimicrobiales bacterium
AACCTCTGGGGTTTCCAGCCGGGTATCTGGCCCCTCATGAAGACCGCCGTCGAAGAACACGACTTCAGTGACAGCCCCGAAGTGCTCCTGCCGGTATTCGTGGGCGACATCTTGGGCCACACACCCATGCGCTTTGACGTACTGCGCACCAGTTCGCGCTGCATCGGCGTGACACACGCCGAAGACCTTCCGTTGGCCCAGATCCTGGTGCGCCAGGACATCGAGTCAGGTCTGCGCCCGGAGTTTGCCTTTTCTTCGTAGCGTCCAGTCGACAGCGGAACCGCCGAGCTTCCTTGCACTAATTGTCTGAAGCTAACCATTCGGTCGCGGCACGGAACCTGACTCAATCGGAGTTACCTCGAGCGAACCCCCGCACGGTCGCGTCACCAGTGGAATTAAGCCCGCGAGACGACCATCACCACCGCGCAGGGTGATGTAGACACTGGTTGTTGTCGGGCACGTCGTGTTGTAGGGCTGATTGTTGACAGTGTTGTCACTCCACGAGACCCCAAGGGATGCGGAACCATCGTGCGCCAAGGTCACCGTCATGCTTCGAGGCTCCGCGAAGACCATGGACGAGTCATAAAGATCCAGACGATCGATCGCGACGCCCTTGGCGTTATAGAACGAGACATGGGGACGGCCCCCAATACGACACGTCGCGCCGCGGTTAGCGATATCAATGGTCACGAATCCGGTACCGGCGGCTCCTTGAGTGCTCGAAGCGAGGACCATCAATTGGTCGCTGGAGCACGGTCGAGGTGCCGACGCCCCCGACGGCGAACTTGACATCGCGGGAAGGACCAACGTGAAGAGTCCAATAAGGACCAGACGCCGGACGCTATTCACAAATGAATCCTAAGAACGCCAAATTCACTCGTCAACTGCGGCATCAATTGCGGCACTTGTTAGTGCCAGTCGCGTGACGCCGCGACGGCGCCCAGCTTGAGGGGCTCCACCGATTCCGCACTGAGCGTCACACTGCCCTGACCCCGCTCGAGCGAGCCGCGGATCAGTAATGCCGGTTCGCGACGGGCCACGTCCTTCCATCGCAGCCACGCTCCCTTGGAAAAGATCACGTTCACGTGGCCGGTCTCGTCTTCGAGGTTGACAAAGACCGCGCCCTTGGCCGTTTCGGGCTGCTGGCGGTGGGTGACAACCCCCGCGACGGTGACCCGGGCGCTCTCGACGCTCATCAAGGCGTCGGCCCGGGTAACGCCGCGACCGTTGAGGTGCTCTCGCACGAGGGCCATGGCGGTGGCGTCGGGTGTGAGGCCCATGGCCCACAGGTCGTCGGCCACCCGTTCCATCTCGCTCACCTCGGGCAGTCGGGGCGCGAGTTGTCCCGTCACCACCCCGGCCAACCGGTCGCTCGTTCCCTGGGCCGCGGCACCGGCCGACCAGACCAGCGCGCGACGGCTCGCACCAAAGCCGTCGAGCGCGCCCGCGACAGCGAGGGCCTCTAAGTGCTGCTGCTGGCATCCGGCACGGCGCACGAGGTCTTCGGAGTTGGCCCACGGCGCGCCCTGGGCAATGCGCTCGGCAAGCTCCGGACTTACCGAACGCACCGAGTCGAGCCCCAAGCGCACGTCGGGCGTTTCGCGACTGCCCTCTAATGTCGCCTGGGCGCGTGAGAGCCCCACGTCGGGGCGCAGCACGCGCACCCCGTGGCGCTGCGCGTCGGCGACGAGGCTCTGGGGCGACCAGAAGCCGAGCGGCTGGGCGTTGAGCAGTGAGACCAGGAAGGCCGCCGGATAGTGCAGCTTGATCCACGCCGAGCAGTAGACCAAGTGGGCAAACGAGACCGAGTGCGATTCGGGGAAGCCAAAATTAGCGAAGGCCGCCAGTGCGTCGAAGAGCTGGTCGGCTGGCGCGCCCGTGATGCCGTTAACGGCCATGCCGCTATAGAAACGGTCCTTTAGTTTGAGCATGCGCAGGTCCGAGCGCTTCGCCGACATGGCCTGGCGCAGTTCGTCAGCCTCGGCGGGCGAAAAACCGGCGACGGCGACGGCCATCTCCATGAGTTGCTCTTGAAAGAGCGGCACCCCGAGGGTGCGCGACAGGATCGGCTCAAGGCGCGGGTGCAGGTAGGTGACCGCCTCGTCGCCGCGACGCCGGCGGATATACGGGTTGACGGCGTTACCCTGAATTGGCCCGGGGCGAATGATGGCGACCTCAATGACCAGGTCGTAGAAGCAGCGCGGCTGCACGCGCGGCAACGTCGCCATCTGCGCGCGTGACTCGACCTGGAAGACCCCCACGGTGTCCGCCTCGCAGAGCAGGTCGTAGACCGACGCTTCTTGGGGCAGCGTTCCTAGGTCAATGTCGGTTAAGTGAAAGTCACGCACCTGGTTGACGGCCCGGTGCAGGGCGTCGAGCATGCCCAGGCCCAGGAGATCGAACTTCACCAAGCCAATCGCCGCGCAGTCGTCCTTATCCCACTGCAGGACGGTGCGCCCGGGCATGCGCCCCCACTCAATGGGACAGACCTCCATCACCGGTCGGTCACAGATCACCATGCCCGCCGAATGGATGCCGAGGTGGCGGGGCCGGTTGAGCAGGCCCATAGCCATATCGGCGATCATGACGGGCGTCTCGGGCGACATGGGGGTCGCCGAGTGGCGATCAACGCCGTCGCGCAGTGTGTCGGCCTCTTCTTCACTTAAGCCGAAGGCGCGCGCGACGTCACGAATTGCCGAGCGCGCACGGTAGGTGATGACGGCCGCCACCTGGGCGGCGTGACGTCGCCCGTAGCGCTCGTAGACGTACTGAATCACCTCTTCGCGCCGACCGGACTCGATGTCCACGTCAATATCAGGCGGGCCGTCGCGCGCGGGCGAGAGGAAACGCTCGAAGAAGAGATTGAGCGCCACCGCGTCGGCGTTGGTGATGCCCAGCGAGAAGCAGACGGCCGAGTTGGCGGCCGAACCTCGGCCCTGGCAGTAGATGTCGTTCTTGCGACAGAACTCGGTGATATCCCACACGGTTAAGAAGTAACCGGCGAAACCGAGCGTGCCAATGACGCCCAACTCGTGGTCGATCTGGCGCCAGGCCCCGGCCACCCGCTCGTGATCGCGAGGTCCGTAGCGCTGCGTGGCGCCCGTCGCGACCAGCGCTTCTAAGTAGGACTGCTCGTCCATGCCCGGCGGCGTGGCGAAGGCCGGCAGGTTCGGCGCCACCAGACGAAGATCGAAGGCCAGTTCACCCGCGATCTCACCGGCCCGGTCAACCACGCCCGGCCAGCGCGCGAACCGGCGGCGCTGCTCTGCGTCACTGCGTAGGTGCGCGAGCGGCGAGGAACTGAGCCAGCCCTGCATCTCCTCCAAACTCTGGCGCGAGCGGATGGCGGCTAAGACATTGGCCCGCGCGAAGGCGTCGGGGGTGGCGTAGTGCACGTTGCCCGTCGCCACCGGCGTCACGTCGTAGCGAATGGCCAACTGGG
Source organism: Acidimicrobiales bacterium (assembly GCA_049519675.1). Classification (GTDB taxonomy): domain Bacteria; phylum Actinomycetota; class Acidimicrobiia; order Acidimicrobiales; family RAAP-2; genus RAAP-2. The sequence continues at coordinate 3,443 of JBEKQN010000065.1, forward strand.
ACAGCACGTCATTGCGCGCCACGTCGTCGGGGGTGCCGTGGTCCCAGAGTTCCACCGCGAGGTGCTCGCGTCCGAAGGCGTCGATTAATCGCTCTAAGGCCCGCGTCGCCGCTCTCGGGCCCTCTTCGAGCAAGGCCCGCGTCAGCGGCCCCTTGCGGCACCCCGTCAGGATCAGCCACTCCTTGGCGTGACTGGCGACGTCGGGCAGGTTGAACCGCGGCGCACCTTTTTCACCCCGGGCCAGGTGCGCCTCACCCAGCATCGTCGCCAAGTGGCGGTAGCCCTCGGGCGAACGGGCGAGCACCACCAGGTGCTCGCCCGACGGATCACGGACCCCGACCCGGTCATCGTTGCCGTTCAGCGTGATCTCGCTGCCAAAGATCGTCGCCAGCCCCACGGACCTCGCCGCCTCGGCAAAACGCACGACCCCGTAGAAACCATGGTGGTCGGTGAGCGCGAGACCCGAGAGGTGCAGACGGGTCGCTTCGACGACCAGTTCTTCGGGGTCGCTCGCCCCGTCAAGGAAACTGAAGCCGGAGTGGGCGTGCAGTTCTGCGTAGGTCGCCATCAGTCGTAGATCCCCACGAGCCACCAGCGGCTCGACTCGGCAACCAGCAGCACCGCCTCGCCGCTCGAGAGCACCAACTGCACGTGCGCGCGGCGCCGACTGAGCCCCCACCACCGTTCCACCGACGGCCACGGTCCGGCGTGCCACACCACCTCACGATGCACCAGATTCTTAAAGAGCAGGGTGCGCGGGATGGTGCGAAAGAGCCCGCGTGAGCCCATGCGCACCGGCTGGTCGTTGTCGTCGCGCAGCTGCACGCTCACCCGGGTGCGCAGGGTGGTCGCCGGCGAGGGCGCGCGCAATTGGCCCGGCCACGGGGCGTCGTCGCGGGTTTCACTGACCGGCGAGCCCCACGGCACCAGCGTGGCCCTGTCTTCCGGGACCCGTCCTCCGCGCAGCGACGCCACGACAATGGCCTCGGGTCCCAGACGGCACCGCACGCGATGCGCCGCCGCGTGGGCGCGCACGTCACCGCTGCGTTGACCGAAAAAACCCATCTGTTCGTCCTGGGGTTCACTCTCGCCGCGCAGATGGCCCAGGCGCCGAGCCAGTTTCGGGTCGCGCTGGGTCGCGAGCTCACTCAACTCACCGCGGGCCACACGGTGCAACTGGAGCGCGTGTTTGTTAAAACGCTCCGCCACCCGTGCGCTGTCGAGATCGGCGAAGGCGCCCACCGTGTGCAGTCCCAGGCGGCGACAGGTCGTCACGAGGTCCTCTCGTCCCAAAACCCGCAGCGGTTGGGCCCGGCGAAATGAGGTCGTCGCGCCCGGTGGCACCAGTACACGATCACGCGCGGCGAGCTCGGCGCAAAAGAGACCGTCGGCAATGCCGAGCGCTGCCTCGTGGCCCACCACGTCAAGCGCCGTCGCGCAGACCATGTCGAGCACCGTCGCCTCCCCGCCGTAGAAGCGGCTCGGTCCCCTGATGGGCAGCACGAAGAGGCCCAGGCGCACCGACTCGGTAAAGGGACAGAGCACGCTCAACGCGTCGAGCAACGCCAGATAGTCGCGCAGCGTCGAGCCATCAGGCTGCTCTTCACAGAGTGCCTCGATATAAATGGCGAGGAGGCGCTCCACTATTTTGCCGCCGCTCGTCCTTTTCGGTTCGGCAACACTACGAGGTGTTCGCTTCCCCGCGCCGCTTCCCCGCGCCCGCCCACGTGCACCGTGAGATAGCGCGCGTCCAGGCGCGAGGACGTGGCCCACTGCGCCTGGGTGATGGTGAACGAGAGGTCGGCGGGCAGCGGCCACGGGCAGTTCGGTTCCGCCAGGGCAATGAGCACGGTGCCGCGCTCGCGCACCCGGTCCATCAAGCGACGCGCGGTCGCGTGACTCGCGCGAGAAGGTGGTCGCACCACGAGCAGGTCCACCCCGTCAAGCAGGTCGGCCGCAGACTCGGCCCACGCAGCGCCGGGACGCGGCACAAAGAGAACTCGACGAAGGTCGACGCCCAACTCGGCAATGGCCACCACCCCGGGGTCGTCCACTCCGACGACGCCGGCCCAATGCCCCTTCGCGCTCGCCTCGGTGAGCAGGCTTAACGCCAAACTAAGGGCGCCCGATCCCGGTAGCGCCTGGACCACCACCGTGGAACCTCGGCGTAGTCCTGCGGCGGGCACCAACGCACCCCAGGGCTCGCCCAGGGGCAGCATTCGACTTCGCGCCAGGGCCACGGGGCGTAGCGTCGCCACCAGATCAGCGGGTAACGTAGGGCGTTCAGTCGAAAAAGCGAACATACGTTCGTAAGAGTAGCCACTCTCGGTGACAGGCGCCAATGGGCCTAACGTGGGGAAGAAAGGAGCACTATGTGCGGTCGTATTGCCCTCTTTACCCCTCCACTTCGCCTCTCGAGGCTGCTCGACGCCGCCCTCGCGGCGGGCATTGAGCCCGAAGGTCATCCCAGTTGGAACATCGGACCCCTGCGCCGGCTCTTCGCCGTGAGCGAGGACGACGGCCAGCGCACGCTCGACCGATATCGCTGGGGGCTCGTGCCCAGCTGGGCGAAGGACCCCTCGATCGCCAACCGGCTCTTTAACGCCCGCGGCGAGACCGTGGCCGAGAAGCCGTCCTTCCGCACGGCCTTCGCCAAGCGTCCCTGCATCATTCCCGTCGACGGCTTCTACGAGTGGGACCATCGCGACGGCAAACAGAAGCAGCCGCACTTCTTCACCCGCGTTGACGGCGAGCCGCTGCTCTTCGCCGGTCTCTACGAGCGCTGGTACGACCCCGAATTGCCCAAGGACGCGCCGGCCCTGCAGACCTGCACGGTGATCACGACCGAGCCCAACGCCGACATGGACGAGCTGCACAACCGCATGCCCGTTGTGCTCGATCCGAACGACGTCGAGACCTGGCTGGACGTGAATGACGCCGGACCCGAGGAGCGACTTGGGCTTCTTGTTCCAGCCCCCAAGGGCACGCTCACGCACTACGGCGTGGGAAAGGCCGTGGGCTCGGTGAAGAATGACGGGCCGGAATTGATCGAGCCCGCCGAACCCGAGAGCCTGTTTTAGCGTTTAGAAAGCCGAAAACCCCGAGTGACCAGTGAGTCGAAACTCTCCAGCCCCCCGGGGTCTCCGAAGGCGCATCTTCCGTTGACCCGTGTCGGACAGGTCACCGTTAGACGGCTGGCACTTCACGTCCTTCGTCGATGGCGAACCGCGGACCGAACTCCGCTGTCCGTTTGGAGGTTCTGTTCCTCTTGCGAGGCCCCTCTCCCCCTCGTCGACTTCCCCTTGCGGTTCCGTCTCCGTTCGACAGGTACTACGTGAACTACGAGTGATACTGTGCCAGAGTTCCCTGGGCCGTGACGGGCAAAATAGGGATATCAGAAACTTTTGCCCAGAGTGCTCTCCCTTTATCCACCGATTTGTCACCAAATTAATAATTATCAACCAGTAAGACGCAACTTTTGCACAGTGGGTTTACCTCGAGGTGTTCGATTGACCTGAATTATCGAAATCAAATTTCCGATTTTTTTGTTCGCGCAATGTGGTCAACGCAACGGGCGAGCCGTTCGCCTCGCGCGCGAGGTTAGGCAGCTGCGAATACTTGACGTTGGCGTCCCAATCCTTCAATCTCGAGCTCCACGACGTCGCCGGCCCGCAGATAGGGGTGGTCGGCGAGCCCCAGGGCGACGCCGTGCGGGGTGCCCGTATTGATGACGTCACCTGGTCGCAGCACCAAGAACTGGCTCAGGTACCAGACCAGGTGGGACGGGCCAAAAACCATGTTCGAGGTGTTGCTGTTTTGGCGTAATTGGCCATTTACCCAGAGCTTCAGATCAAGATTCTGCGGATCGCCGATTGACGCAGCGTCAACAATCCAGGGGCCGAGTGGATTGAAGGTCTCGCAGTTCTTGCCCTTGTCCCACTGTCCTCCACGCTCTATCTGAAACTCGCGTTCCGAGACGTCGTTGCTGATGGCGTACCCAGCGATGCAGCGTTTTGCGGAGTCCGGAGAATCGAGGTAACGCGCTTCAGCCCCGATAATGACCGCCAACTCGACTTCCCAGTCAGTCTTGACCGACATTCGAGGAATCAGCACCGTGTCGTCAGGACCCACGACGGTGTCGGGAGTTTTGAGAAAGATGATCGGCTCTTTTGGTATCTCGGCGCCGGTCTCGCGAGCGTGGTCCGCGTAGTTAAGACCAATGCAGACAATCTTTCCGATCCCCGTAACGGGCGGCCCGAATCGCGCCACCGCTGACGAAACCTCGGGCAGTGCTCCTTGTTCGAGCGACGCGCTGAGCGAGCCCAGGCCCGTGGAGAGAAATGCGCCATCGATGTCATTGGTGAGCGACGAAATGTCGCGCCACACTCCATCGTTGCCGGCCGCGATTGGCTGTTCTTGACCTGCCGTACCGTGTCGAGCTAGTCGCATAAATACCCACACCTTTGTCTCGTAGCGATTGTCTCATTTTAATCGCCAGAAGAAATCAACTTCGAGAACACGGTGCACGATGTCATCGAAGTTGCAGAAGTAATCAGTTAGCGGTTTGAGGCCACAAAGTGTGCTTTTCTAATTCTTCGGTGACCACTAACTCGACACAACCAAAGACATCAGTCATTGCAGTTCGTTGATCGAACCGGTCAACGAGACTCACGAGATTCGCCTGCGGATATCGTGACGTGAACTCTTGAGCGGCCGCCACTTCAATTGAGCCGCACACTACGAGTAGGGCCGTGTCCTCGCCCAGTAGTGCAGCAATTCCACCCGTCACTTTTCCATCCAAGCTTCCGTGATCAAGACGGCCCTCACCCGTGATCACCAATGACGATCGCCCGATGCGCTCGTCGAGATTCACCGATCGAACTACTGCGTTCAGACCACTCGTTAGTTCCGCGCCCAGCGCCGCCAGACCGCCGGGGATTCCACCCGACGCACCAGAGCGTGCAAGCATCTCGACGTCCACACCCTGTTCGGCGAGATACAGCGAACGCGCGTCGTCAGCTCGTTGCTGAATGACGCTCATGTCATCCGGGCTCACGCCTTTTTGCTCGGCGTATTGAATCAATTCTGAAAAACGCGCGGCGACGTCCGTCGCCGCCGTCACCGCAACGGGGAGCCCGCCGGCATCACGCAGTACCCGGTAGCAACCAAGACCACCGTCAGAGGTCGACGAACCCCCACAACCAATCAGAATGCTCGAAGCACCACGTTGCGCTGCGGCCAAGATCAGATATCCGACTCCCTGGCTCGATGCTTGGATTGCTTGCGCGCTCGTGGGCTCGATCAAGTGACTACGTCCGACGACCTCGGAGACTTCGAGAAACGCTAACGTGCCCTCAGGTGATTTTCTCAAGGTGATTGGTGCAGCGACCATGGTGCCCGTGGGTCCTGGTACATCAACAACTACTACGTCACCCATAAATGATTCACGGAAACCTTCGCCGCCATCGGACATTGGTTGGACGTCCACCGACGAATTGAAACGCGCCACAATCTTGGAAACAGAATCACAAAGTTGACGAGCTGTCGCGGTACCGCGAAATTTATCCATCGATACCAGCACGTGGTCCAAGAGTGTCGGTTTTCCCGGACGCTCAATTGGTTTGGACACGCAGCCTCCGCGGTTCGACGTGAGCAGAAGATTAGTGGACGAGGCCACGCATTTCGTGCGACGGATCCGGCATCAACAATACGGCGTAGCCGCAACCACACCTTATATTTGAGGGCGTTTTCGCAGCCAGACCCAATCATTCGCTTAACGAGAAAACTATTACCAGGACTACACTTCATCGGATTTCATCGACGGGAACGTCTGTCCTGCCGTAACGATTGCGAGTGATTCGTACTAGGTTTCGCACATGAGTTTGTGGAAATATCCGGCCAAAATTGCCTCGTGGCTCGGTGCCGTACTCCTAATTCTCTCGACCATCTTGGTCATCACGCCGTCGATAGCGAGCGCCGACATCACGCAAACGGCGCCGACAACCAACTCCACTACGACGACCGCATCGACAGGCTTCACGGATCAACTTCAGCCAACAACCGATTCGACGGATGCTTCCTTAACCCCCGTCGTCTACACGACGTTGGTGACCAATACCAATTTGATCGTGTCGCCGAGTGGTGCAATCAGGACTGCAGGTGGACCACTTGGCGTGAACTCCTACGCCGTCTCGGGCTCGGATACTGATGGACTCGGCGATAACGGAACGTGGACGTACACTCTCGCGGTTACGGCCGACACAATAAGTCAATCCGCCCCACTTTCAGGAACGTCAACGTTCAGCGGTTCAATCACGTTTACCGACCAGTTGGAACCCACGGCGTTCAACGGCACAGCAGTCAATTACGCAACGTCGATTACTAATACGGGCTTGAGCGTGTCATCGACGGGCGCCGTGAGTACCACCGGAATTCTCGCGCCGAACACGTACACCGTCTCGGGCACCGACACCAATGCGTTGGGCGACGTCGGTTCGTGGTCGTACACATTGACCGTGACGAGCCCGTCGAGTGGGCCGCCGCCAACCAATACGACGCTCGTGCAAACGTCACCTACCACGGGCACGACAACCACCGACAACTCATCCGCGTACTCCAATTCACTCGCGGTCAGTCACGCCACCGGTGCGGTGACGTACCTCACCGTGACGTCGAGTCCGGCATTGATCGTGAGTGGCTCAGGCAACATCGCCACGTCCGGTCCACTCGCGGCGGGCACCTACACCGCCTCGGGCACTGACAGTGATCCCCAAGGCGATACCGGCACGTGGGTCTTCTCACTCACCGTCAATGCGTCAATAACCGTGAAGTTCGTGGCCAACGGCGGATCGGGTTCGATGCCGTCAGAAACCAAAGCCTCATCGACCGCCCTGACTCCTAATGGGTTCACGTGGTCTAAGCACGTGTTCGCTCAATGGAATACCGCCGCCGATGGATCGGGCACGAGTTTTGCCAACGGTGCCGTGTACCCGTTCACCACGTCGACCACCCTGTACGTCCAATGGACGGCAACGACGCACGTCGCCCCCAAGCGGACCGTGACCTTTGACGCCAACGGCGGCAGCGGATCAATGAGTCCCGAAACCAAGAACGCTTTGGCATCGCTCACGCCTAATAGTTTCAAACGCAAAGGATTCCACTTTGTCAATTGGAATACCGCGGCCAGCGGGTCCGGCACGAGTTACGGCGACGCCAGCGCGTACAAATTCAATAAGTCCACGACCCTTTACGCGCAGTGGAAAGCAGCCGCCACATTCAGCGTGAAGTTCCACGCCAACGGCGGAGTCGGGTCGATGAAATCGGAGACCAAGAAAACTGCGGCGCCTCTCACACTCAATCAATTCAGCCGTAGCGGATTCAAGTTCATCAAATGGAGCACCACGGGCAACGGGTCGGGTTCCAACTACGCGAATGGACAGTCGTACGGCTTCAAAGCGTCCATATCCCTGTACGCCCAATGGAGCGCCGTCAAGCCGCCGGTGGTTCCTCCCGCGATAGACGCAGTCGTGGCCCTCAGCCCCTTCGGCGTGAAATCATCGGCGTTGTCGAACGCGCTGGAATCTCAGATCACTGCACTCGCCAATGAAATTAAAACCAATCACGACACCAAGATTTCACTGGTTGGTTACAGCGGCGATTTGACCACCGCCAACGCAACGAACGAGTCGGACTGGGCCGCGAGCTTGAAGTTGAGTCAGCAACGCTC
>JBEKQN010000066.1:0-11150 GCA_049519675.1 Acidimicrobiales bacterium
ATTACGGTCTGGCGCGACACGCCCAGGCCTGCGGCAACGTCGGCCTGGGACAGACCCCGCTGGCCGCGCTGCTCACGCACTTGATTCTTCATGAGTGTAAAGGTTACTTTACATTTGCCGAAATGTCAAGGTGCCTTTACATTCAATTTGATGAGTGATTTAAGCACCACGGTGAGGTCAAGGGCGTAACAGACACGAACACAACCTTCAACGTGAACGTGAACGATCCGCCATCGCGGGCCGAAATCAATCCTGGGGCCGAGGATCGTTTCTGCGCGACGGCGGCGTCAGGAAGCGCGGTACCGGTCGTTCAAAAAAGAGCAGAAACACTTCAGCCACGAGTGTGAGCGCACACAATGCGGCGAACGCGAAGCACAGACCGCCGACGACATAGCAAAAATCTGCAAAGAAGCTCGTCTTGGACTGCAGGCCATAACTGAGAGGGAACGCAATCGCCAAGCTGACCACGCACATCGCCGTGGGCATTGCTCCGACCACGAACCACCTCGGTCGTCGATCCACATGCGCCCCCGGCGAATTCTCAAACCGCGGTTTTTCTCGCCATATTCGAATGGCGGAGTTTAAAGTTGCGCCCCCTACGAAGACCAAGATGACTTCTGATACGACCGGTCCAATGTCGGAAGTAACACTCAAGAGGGACTCACTGCATGAGGCGTCACGCGAACATGTTAAATCGCCAGCTCGCGTCGGCGGCACCAACCATTTGTTCAACCTATTTGAGCCGATTTTTCGTATTGATCACGGCACTTTGCTGTGGTGTGCGCCAATCAAGATCACGGCAATGACAAATGGAACGTCACCCTTGTTTGACCAGCGGTGCCGTGTGCCGTTCTGCACGTACGTATCACCCATACGAAGGGTCACTTTTTCTTTGTCATCGAGTTCGAGGACTGCTTCGCCGGAAATCACAACACCAAAATCGATCGTGGCGGTCGTGTGCATTCCGGGATGCTCGGCATCCAAGTATTCGGCGAGACCCGGCAACTTCGAGCGGAATTCTTCTTGGGCCGCCGCGGTGTCAATGTGCGGCATGTCCCCGTCCCGATTCGGCGGAAGCGTGAAAAACGCAAATCGAAATCCGTCAATTGGCGGAAAATAAAGTTCGGTTTGGGGCTTGGAACCATCGTCGGGAAACGATGATGCGCTGTCCGCTCCCCACAGTAAGTGGAATTCTGTACCGGGAGTCAGCGTCGGCGTTACTGGTAACACCATCTCGTCACTCACGAACACCGCGTTTCCTTCGTGGTCATGACCGGTAACCACTCGCCTGACTTGCATTATGTCTCCCACTTTCTCCGCACTGATGCAACCATCACATTGCGTGATCGCCGCGTTACCGAAAAAGTAGTGCCCTAAAGTGATCACGTAATGGCGCTCTGCGTTTTAGTAACCGGTGCTGTTGAGCGTTCGCTCGGCGGACGGGTTTCTTAACAACTCCCGGAGATCCGGGAAAAGTCCATTCGTGGAACAACGCGTCAGTCAAGACCTTTGAGAGTCAGCATTTTCGGACTTGCCAACAGAAACAATTCTCAGGATTCCGCGGACATTGTGAACCTAACCTGGACTTTCATCCTAATTATCGCTGATAGTAACTACGTCTAAACCATAGTATTATAGTTATTAAATAGAATTATCTCTTATATAGGAGAATCATGCAAGTTAACCGGATGCATAATACCACTGAGGAATGGGAAAAAATTTTCGGAGAGCAGATTCGCTCCGCGCGAATCGCGAAAGACCTGGATCAGGCGGCACTGTCCGAACTCGCCAACCTTTCGATAGGAGCGCTGTCGAACCTCGAACGCGGCCGGGGCTCTTCACTGACCACGGTCGTCGCGGTGGTGCGAGCGCTCGGCAGAACTGACTGGCTCGAGTCATTAGCGCCACAGGTATCAATCTCACCCTTGCAGATGCTGCGCGGCAAACAGAAGTCGCCCGCGGAAAGGTCGCGGGTTCGCAAGGGCGGGCCGTCTTCAAAAATTCCATCCTGATGGCCTATCTTCCCGTCGAGGTTGTGGAAGTCCGATGCTGGGGTTCGCGCGTTGGCGCCATCGCCCTCGACGAACGTTCAGGCTTCTACGTCTTTGAATACGAGCCAACGTGGCTCAGTCTCGACGTCGAACTCTCCCCCACCACGTTGCCCATCACGAGTCCCACGCGCACGTTCATCTTTCCCACACTGCCAACGCTCACTTTCCATCGACTCCCCTCCATGATCGCCGATTCGTTGCCCGACGATTTTGGCAACGCGCTCACCACGTCCTACCTGGCTAACGAAGGCGTCGCCCCCGACCAGATCACCGCACTCGACCGCCTGGCCTACCTCGGCACTCGCGGCATGGGCGCACTCGAATTCCACCCACTTCGCGGTCCACGTACCCGAAAGTCCACGGCCATTGAACTGTCCGAACTCGTCCAGGCAGCGCGCGGCGCGTTGCGCGGTGACGTCAATGACGAATCGGGTATTACCGAGGCGATTTCGCACCTCATTGCCGTTGGCACCTCAGCCGGTGGCGCGAGGGCCAAGGCAGTCGTATCGCTCAATCCCACCACCGGCGAACTGCGATCGGGCCAGGTGCCGGCCGACCCCGGTTTCGAGCAGTGGCTGCTCAAGCTTGACGGCGTCGGGCCCGACCACGACCTTGGTTCGAGCGCGTTCTTCGGCCGCATCGAATACGGCTATCACCTCATGGCCCGCGCCGCCGGCATCGAAATGATGGCATGCCGACTGCTCGAAGAAGGTGAACGGGCCCACTTCATGACTCGTCGCTTCGACCGGTTAGCTGACGGTGAGAAAGTGCACGTGCAGACACTCTGCGCGCTAGCCAATCTCGACTTTCGCCAGATCGGCGTGCATGACTACGGTCAGCTCTTCCTCACCGCTGAGCAGTTAGGGCTCGGACCTGAGAGTCGCGCCGAGATATTTCGTCGAATGGTCTTTAACGTTGCCGCCGCCAATTGCGACGATCACACGAAGAACTTTTCCTTCGTGCTGGCCCGAGGTGGCGAGTGGCGTCTCTCGCCCGCGTACGACGTGACCCACGCGCACGTGCCCGCGAGTCGCTGGACTCGCCAACACCTCATGGCGGTCAACGGTCAGACCATCCAGATTTCCCGTGCCGACGTACGTGAGGTCGGCGACCGCTTCGGCGTGCCGGGCGTTGTCGACGTGATCGACCAAGTCCTTGGCGCCGTTGACGAATGGCCGCACTACGCCAAAACCGCAGGTTTACCGGACACCACAACGGGCCAGATCAACCAGGACATTCAAACCTGGTCGGCGCCATTGCGCTGACACGTTCCCTGGTCCTCTGTCCGGTGCTGCTCAGCGCGACCGATTCGTCGCAGTTTCGTCACGGCCGATCAACCCGATGAAACTCTCCATCGCGTCATTCGTGCGGGTGCGATCACCGGTCGCCTGTCCATCGAGCAGGAGTCCGCGAACGACCGCGACAAAGAGGGTTGCAGTGGCCTCAGCCGTAGGGCCACCAACGATCGCCGATACGGTGTCCAACCAGTCACCGACCATGGCCTTCGCCGCTCCGCCGTACGCGTCGGGACGCGAAATGGCGTCGACGTACACCTGAAAGAAAAGTCGCAGAAACGGCTCTTGCGCTGGCGCACTGATCCACGTCCACGCGAAGCGCAGTAGGTCGGGCGCGCTTCTTGAGACACCGGCCAGGTGAGTCGAGAGCAACGTCGCCTCACGTTGACGAATCTCCGTGAGGATCGACGAGATCAGCTTTTCCTTGCTCTCAAAGTCATACAACAACATCCTCGGACTCGTGTCGAGTGCCTCGGCCATCGGGCGCAGGCTCACTCCCGCCAGTCCATTGGCCAGCACGTAATCAGCGGCGCGACCGAGCATCACGTCACGTCGCACTAGATCCAATGGACGACCCATGGTTCTTCTCCCGAACGCACCAGACCACGAATACGAAGTTAATGATACACTCGTTTCATAAATGGAGGTGACGCCATGCCAACGATCCTCGACGACACCACAATGATCGTGACGGGTGCCGGCAGTGGCATTGGACGAGCGGTCGCGCTCATCATGGCCGAACGCAAGTTGCATGTTCTCTGCGTCGGACGTCGGTCTTATCTTCTTGACGAAACGGTGGCCCTCTGCGGCGACAACGCCGTCGCCGTAGCCGCTGACGTGAGCACCGACGTCGGCATCGCCACCATAGTGACGGCGCTCGACGAACGTCGGGTGAAGGCCCTCATTCATTGCGCGGCGATTGAGGGCGTACACAGTATCGACGCCACGGACCGCCAGACCTTTGATCAACTCATCGCGATCAACCTCGGTGGACCCTTCCACCTCACTCGGTCGCTGGCGCCGCACTTTGCCCTTGACGGTGCAATCGTGTTTGTTGGCAGTGTCTCGGCACTCAGCGGTCGCAGTCATCACGCGGCCTATTCGGCGAGCAAGGCCGGACTGATGGGGCTGACCAAGAGCCTCGCCGTCGAACTCGCCCCCCAGGTACGGGTCAATTGTGTGGCCCCCGGGGCGGTGCAAACACCCATGCTCGACCACGCAATCAACGAATTCCTAGCCGGTCTTGACGACGTTCAGATCCAACGGGCCCTCGAAGCCGAGGGTGGAAGGATTCTCTTAGAGAAGGTCGCCCAACCGCGTGACATCGCTCGGGCCATCGTGTACTTGGCCCTTGACGACAGTTACTGTACCGGCACCGTGCTGACGGTCGATGGGGGTTACAGCGCGCACTGATTCTCGCCGATCACGCAGCTTGCCCATGGCCAGAGCCGCGAACCGATGAGCCTCGGTACGCTGGATTAACTCTGTGAAACTAAAACTGGACCTGCACGACATCTACAACAAGGGCGGCGACATCGACCGCGCACTGCGCGCCATCATCGACGAAGCCATTGAGAAAAAAGTCAAGTTGGTCGAGATCATTCCCGGCAAGGGCAGCGGCCAGCTGAAGAAGCGTGTGCTGCGCTTCCTCGATCAGAAAGAGATCAAGGAACTCTACGACCGGGTCGAAAAGGACTCACACAATTTCGGCCGGGTCTTTGTACACTTCCGTTTCAAGTGACCGACCCGGTAGCCAACAGGCGTTTTGGTCTTAACTAAGGACAAAATTCGTCACGAGTAGCGTGGTGGTGGTGCGCAGTCCGATCAGCAACTTCATGGCGTGGTCGAAGACCCACCAGGGTCGCAAGCTGATCCGTTTCACCTCCGTGTCCGTTGTTTCCACGGCCGTCTCGGCCCTCGTGATCTCCCTGGTCTACGGTTTCAAGATCATCAAGGGCGAGGTCGACGCCACGTTGTTCGGCAATCTTGTCGCGGCTTTCCCCTCCTACCAACTCAATCGCCAGTGGACCTGGGGCAAGTCCGGTCGCAGTCACCTGCGCAAAGAGGTCCTGCCCTTCGCCTGCATGACCGCCCTAGGAATTGGCTTTTCCTTACTCGGTGCGTCGTACGCCCGACATCTGGTGCACACCCATCATTGGGACCACCTGGTGAACACGGGGCTCGTGGTGGCCGCCAACTTGATGAGTTTCGCGATCTTTTGGGTACTCAAACTCGTTGTGTTCAACCGAATTTTTCGTGTCGACGAAGCATCGGAGATTGAGACGCACTTGATCGAAGAGGAGACTCCTCCGCCCGCGCGTCCCCCGGCGCTGGGTAACTAACTCGACGGCATTCCGCTGGGTTTAACTCAGGCGACGGAACCTGCGCAGGGCGAGCGGCACGCAGATCCCAATGATCAGCGCGCACCATCCGACCATGGCGAGCACCGGATGCGTCAGTTGCCACGAGCCCGTTGCGTTCGTTCCCTGCGTGACGTGACGTACCCCGGCGACGAAGGCCGAGAGCGGATCCCAGTCCCCTATGGCCCGCGGGACCGCCTTCATGCGTTGGATTTGCACGAAGGTGCCCGCGAGGAACGAAAGCGGCAGCACAATGGCGAAACCAATTCCCTGCATGGCGTCCGAACTACGGACGAGCATGCCCATCAGCACGCCGAACCACGTGAAGGCGAACATCCCGAGCAGGACAAGAACAATGATCTCCACGAAGCCGCCTGGACTTAAGTGGGGACGCCATCCGAGTGCCAGTCCCATGCCGGTGACGATGGCCAGACCCAGCAGCTGCTCGATGATTTGTCCCACCACTTGGGCCGAGATGACCGATAGTCGGGTCACGGGTAGCGAGCGGAAGCGGTCCACCACGCCGGTTGAGAAGTCCGTCGCCGTCGCGACCCCGGCACCTATCACCCCGAAGGCCAGGCTTTGACCAATGAGTCCGGGCAACAAGTAGTTCTGATACGTCATGCCGGGGATTTTGATTGACGAGCCGAAGACGTAGAGAAACAACAACGTGAAGATGATTGGTTGGATCGTGACGTCACTCAGGCGCTCGGGAACTCGCGGAATGGTGCGCAGCCCTCGACCAATGAGCAGCAAGGTCTCGCGGAAGTACCGCTGGACCCTCACGGGTCGCTCGGGCAAGGTTTCGGGCGTCAAGTGAGCGGGGCCGGCGGTGATGACGGCGCTCATGAGAGAACCTCCTCGGGCTGAAGTTCGGGTGGCGCGGAGTCCGACGGCTGGCCGGTGAGCGCCATGAAGGCGTCGTCAAGCGTGGGACGACGCAGGGCAATCTCGTCGATGCCCACTCCGGCCTGGGTTACGGCACTGGTGACCGCCGCCAGATCACTGAGGTCGTGGGGCGCGGGAATCGACACCATGCGTCGATCGTGCGAGACCGTGAGGGCAAAGGAAGATGACAATGCGCCCACGAGTCGCTCCAGGCCCAGCGTGTCGAGGGTGATGACGTCGACTCGCTGGTCGCCAATGCGCGACTTCAGTTCACTGGGCGTGCCCGCCGCGGTCGCGCGACCGTGGTCGATCAGGACGATGTGATTGGCCAGCGCGTCGGCCTCCTCTAAGTACTGCGTGGTCAGAAAGACCGTGACGCCGTCGCCGACCAGTTCCCTGATCACCGACCACACCACTTGGCGACTGCGCGGGTCAAGTCCCGTGGTTGGCTCGTCGAGGATCAAGATCCGGGGCTGGACCACCAGGCTCGCCGCCAGGTCGACGCGGCGGCGCTGGCCACCCGAGACGGACTTCACGAGCTTGTCGCGAAACTCGTCGATGTCGAGACGCTCGATGAGGCCTTCGACCACCCGCTTCGCCGCTCCCCTGCCGTATCCGCGCAGGCGGGCCATGAGCATGAGATTCTCGTGGGCCGTCAAATTGTCCTCGAGCGCGGCGAACTGACCCGTCAGCGAAAGCACCGAACGGACCCGATCCGCGTGGCGCACCACGTCGTACCCACAGACCGTGGCCGACCCATCGCTGGGCTCGGTGAGCGTCGCCAACATTCGCACGATCGTTGTCTTGCCGGCGCCGTTGGGGCCGAGCAGCGACACAATCGATCCCGAGGTCACTTCCAGATCAAAACGATCGACGGCCACAAATTCACCGAAGCGTTTGGTGAGCTTCTCGGTGCGCACTACAACTTCGTGTGAGGGCGGGGTGTCGTGGTTCATGGCAAAAGTATATAGTGACTAAATAAATTTAGCAACTAGAAATATAGCCCAAATAATGGTAAAATCTTTGCGTGAAAGAAAATAATCGCGACCACTGGCCCGACATTCTTGACTGGCGTCAGGGCGTTCGTGAGCACCTGAAGGATGCCCGACATGAGGACGAAGGCCTGCGCGAACGCAAGAAGCGGCTCATGCGCCAGCAAATTTCCGATACCGCTACCTCGATGTTTCTGGACCGAGGTTTTGACGACGTGCGCATCACGGAGATAGCGGCCGCCTGCAACGTGTCAGAAAAGACGATCTACAACTACTTCGCCAACAAGGAGGCGCTCATTTTGGACCGCGAAGAGGAGATGGCGAGCGAAATCCGCCGTACCCTCGGTCCGGGCGCGGCAAAAATCTCTCCCGTCGTGGCGACCGTCGAAGTCCTCAAGTCCCAGATGGACGATCTCTTCTCGCACTGGGAGGGCAGCGAACGCCAGGACATGACCATGATTCGCCGCTTCGTTGACCTGATAGAGCAGACGCCGGCGCTGCGAACGGCCCAAGTGGACATGATGGACCGCCTGGCCCAGATCGCCGCCGAATCCATGGCGGCGCGAGCGGGCGTCGATCCCGAAGATCCCGAGCCCCAGATCGCCGCCAACGCCCTGGTCGGACTGTGGCGGATTTTCTCTCGCGCGATCGTCAAGTACTCGAGCGAAAAAACCACGCCGAGTGCGGTGCGCGCCGCGGTGCTCGACGAGGTCGAACGGGCCGCGCGCCTTATCGATACCGGTCTTTGGTCCTTCGGTATGGCGGTCCAGGGCGCCAACGGTCGAGAGCAAATAAGAGTCGCGACCGAAGCCTCCAATGAGGCCCGGCGTCAGGTGGTCACCGCCATCAAGGAAGCGCGCACTGCGTGGCACCAAATGAAGCAGGAAATACACCAACAGGTCCACGACGAGCGCGATTCGTATCGCACCGCGCAGAACAAACGGGCCCAGCAGATGAAAGAGGCTGCACAAACCAAGAAGCGCGAAGCTCAACAAGCTCGACAAAAAATTCGTCAAGAGTTCCGCAAGGGTCCCGCGCGCTAACTCTCGTAGAAGTGTGCGCCGTGTGTTGGAACCGTTCGTAATACCGTTACGCTCGCCCGTAAGCAACTCGCTGCACCAGATCGGTTAAGGAGACGTCAATGGAAAAACGATTGGTCACACGCTATTCAACCAAGTCGAAGGACGATGCCGACGAAAACCAACGACGGGTGGAAGCGGTGTTTGTCGAGTTGAACGAATCCAAACCAGACAACGTCAGTTATATAGTCCTTCGACTGGCCGATGATTCCTTCGTGCACGTCTCATTTCATAATCATGGCGACAGCGACGTGAACCCCATATCGTCGACGGCGGCCTTCGCTCATTTTCAAGAGAACCACGATGAGCGTCGAGCGGGAGACGTCAACCAGCAGACAGCCCAATTGGTCGGCGCCTATATCACTGAGATCGCCTGAATTCCTTGCTTGATTGAGCTAAGCGGAGTCATTTAGGCCATCGGTCGCGTCGCGGCTAGATTCAGAACGTGCGCAGCACACGGTGTCACAAGAAAAAGGGCACCAAATTTTTTGCCGTCGCTGCGAATAATTATTCGATTGCGGGCACTCACTTCCCTGGTCATTCCACTTCAGCTCTCGATTTCGTCATGCGAGTCGGCGCATGAAAAACATGTATGGACGCCCCACGATTATGTTCGTCATGGCGTTGGCATCAGTGTCGGCATTCACCGTCTCCACGGCCTCGGCGCACCAACTGTCGTCACGACAGAGCGCTCACGCACAACTGGGAACCACGCTGCCCGGTACGCGTTGTCCCGCGTTCCCGGCGGACAACGTATGGAACACGCCCATCACGGGACTGCCGGTGAACGCCAACAGCGCGACGTGGCTCGCTTCAATGGACTCCAGCTCCACTGACCTGCATCCGGACTATGGGCCGTCGGGTAATCCCAGGCAGCCCTACGGAATTCCCTGGATCATCGTGCCCGCCCGCGCGA
This sequence comes from Acidimicrobiales bacterium, assembly GCA_049519675.1. Taxonomy (GTDB): domain Bacteria; phylum Actinomycetota; class Acidimicrobiia; order Acidimicrobiales; family RAAP-2; genus RAAP-2. The sequence goes on from JBEKQN010000066.1 coordinate 9,582, forward strand.
AATTCACCTCGATCAAGTTCCTTTACGCCTCCGAGAGCGACCGCCGCCCGTATCCACTCACCGCTTCGACGCCAATTGAGGGCGGCTCGGACCGCCACGCGATCATGGTCGACGAATATAAGTCTGCGCATTCGCCCGCATGCACACTGTTCGAGACCTACGACACCCAGTACGCCAGTGGCGGGCGCTCCACCGCCGGATCGGGAGCGATATGGAACCTCAACTCGGACGCGCTTCGACCGGCCGGCTTCACCTCGGCCGACGCCGCCGGACTTCCCATTCTTCCGGGACTCGTCAATTTCAACGAGGTCGCGTCCGGGGCCATGGACCACGCGATCCGTTTCACCGCCCAGTGCAGCCAAGAGTCGTATCTCTGGCCCGCACGCCACGAAGCGGGACAGTCCAACACCAACTGTCCACCCATGGGCGCGCGCTTTCGTCTTAACGCGTCGTTCACGCTGCCCGCATCCCAGTGCAGTTCGTTCTGCCAAACGGTACTCACGACCATGAAAACCTACGGGCTGATTTTGGCGGACAATGGCAGTAACTGGTACTTCCAAGGAACCGCCGATCGACGGTGGACCTACACCGAGGTTGACCAACTCAAACAGATTCCCGCCAGTCAATTCGTCGCCGTTGACGAGTCGTGCATGATGGTGAGCCCCAACTCGGGCGAGGCGCTGCAGCCGGGCACGACGGCATACCAGCAGAGTTGCGGATGACGAGGTTGACGCTGTGATGCGTCGTCGTCATTTTCATCAATTTTCGACGCTCTCGCTCGTGGCCCTGCTTCTTGGATCATTGCTCAACGTCGTTGGAGGAGCGTCCAGTAACGAGTCGGGCGCCGCGACGGTCTCAAACGGTTGGACGGTCTATCACGGCGATGCGCAAGGATCAGGACTGTCGACGACCTACAAATCGATTGACACGTCCAGTCCAGCGTGGACGTCGCCGTCGATGGACGGAGAACTCTACGGCGAACCAGTAGTACTTGGCAACAACGTTTACGTGGCAACAGAAAACGACACCGTCTACAAGCTGTCGTCGACGTCGGGCCACGTGGTCTGGCAGCGCCATATCGCGCGCGCCGTGCCGTCGTCGGCGCTGCCCTGCGGCAACATCGCACCCACCGTCGGCATCACCGGCACTCCGGTCATCGATCCCACCCGCGATGAGATCTTTGTGGTTGCCGATGAGCTCATCAACGGACGTCCCCACCACCGAATGGTGGGCCTAAACGCCGCCACTGGCGCGACTGAACTCAACGAAAACGTCGATCCGCCTGGGGCAGACCCGGCGGCATTGCTGCAACGAACGGGACTCAACCTCGATGAGGGTCGAGTGATCTTTGGCATGGGCGGCAACTACGGTGATTGTGCATCGTACCGGGGCCGGGTCGGTTCAGTCGCCGAAACGGGCTCCACGCCACGCTTCTTCACAGTTGATGCGAGAAGCGGTGACAGTCAGGGCGCCGTGTGGATGGGCGGCGCCGCCCCTGTCGTTAGCACCAAGGGTGACATCTGGGTAAGCGTCGGTAACGGTTCAGTGCACTCGGCGAGCGGAGCCTAC
>JBEKQN010000067.1:0-11143 GCA_049519675.1 Acidimicrobiales bacterium
TCGATTCGAAGCGTCGCTTCGAGCGCAGTCGCCCGGACTGAGTGACCTGGTCCATCTTGCGCAACGAGAGAAAGCGTGCTGTCCGTTCTTTGACTTCGCCTTGATCATTGATGCGACCTCGACAACATTTGTTGTCGAGGTTCCCGATGACGCGTCGTCGGTACTCGATGATTTCGTCGTCAGTATTACTTAGAGTTTCCTGGTCATCTCGCGACAGAAATCATCATTCGACCCAGTCGGAAGGCTGTTCTTGGCCAGCCGGTAGAATGATTGTCCGCAAGTTATTTTTTTCGAGGAGCATCGTGAGTCAGGTCCCCACCACCGAAGTGACCGAGGTCATTGACCCGGTCGGCCACGTGCAAGTCATCTACCTCGGTCCCGTTGCTCCGCACTGGGAGTGCCGCATGGTCTTTGGTGATGAGGAGCAGATTCAGGCCTTTGTCGACCGAATCGATGCGCGTCTGCGATTCTTGCCACCTCACGATCCGCAGTTCCGCCGCAACCGTGAACGCGTCAATCGCGACGCGGAGCGTGAGAACCTCATTGTCGAGTGGAACCTCGGGTACGACGAAGAGGCCTAAGCCAACGGCGAGTTCGTCACTCGTTCGTACCACGCATCGGGATTCGTCAGTTCACTCGAACTCGGTAGTCCGTCAACGCGCAGCAACGCATCAAAGACCTTGAGCGTGTGCTCACGCTGCAGCGTCGCGACAAAGTCGTGGGCCAACTCGTGGTGCGGTCCCTGCGTCGAGATTCCAAAGAGTGCCGCCGCCGCATCTTCGCCGCGCGCGTCGCTGTGACGGTGACGGCGATAGGCCTCAACGAGCGCGGGGCGCGGGCCGAGAATCGTTTCGGCAATTTCGATGGCAGCCGCATCGAAGAAGGCCAATAACACGCTCGCGGCGGCGTTGATGGCGCGAGTGGCATCGGTCTCCTCGGGCATCTCGATGCCGTCGAGCAACGCCTCGGGATTGTTGATGAAGGACGTGAGGTCTTCGGGATTGACAATCGACTGCAGCCGCGTGAGGAGATCACCCTGGGCGATCGTGGCTTCGCGCACCGCGTCAAAGAGCAGCGCGCGCAGCGCGTCGCCCGTGCCCGGTTGCGTGAGCACTAGCGACGCCACGAACTCCTGGGCGAGGGCGAACACGAAGACCTCGTCGTGCTCTAGGGTCCACGCTTCGGCGAAGCTCGCGAGATTGTTCACTACGAGCAGGCGGCCAGCATCCTCACGCGGCAGCGGCAGGACGGCGAGGGACCACGCTCGTTCGGAGAAGTGACCGGCGACCGATCCCATCTGGAATCCGGTGAAGAGCGGTCCGAGCGTCGACGCCATCTGGGCCATCATCGCGTTGGGGTTCTGATCGAGTTGGTCAATGTCCTCGCTCGGGGTCTCGGGACTGGTCATCATTGGCGAGATGAGCGGCCGCCACTGCGTGAGGGCCGCGATCGTGAGGGCCGATCGATTCACCGCAGTGAAGACCGGGGGACTCGAGACGCCGAAGAGCGCATCGACGTGTCGTCCGACCAACGGGGCGAGCTCTTCTAATCGTTGACGCTCAATCGGTTCGGGATTTGGGTCGCCGTCAGTGCCGCGCGCGATATTCAGCGCTAACTGGGTCGCCGTGTCAAACCACGCGTCCGGACCCTGTTGGCCCAAGATGTTAAAGATGTCGCCGAACATTCCTTCGAATGGATTCTCACTCACGAACACAACTTAAAGGATGTCGAACGCTGTCGCCACGCCCGATACCCGTAGGCAAGAACCCGTGGGAGACCGACACAGGGTCGGTATGGACCTAGCATTGAAGGTCTTGGCCACCGACGTAGCACTGGATATTGGGACTGCAAACTGTCGATTGGCGACGGCCCAACGGGGCATTCTCTTTGACGAACCAACGGTGGTGGCGATCGACACCAATTCCGGCGAGGTGGTCGAAGTGGGTTTCGGCGCTCTCGATTCGGTCGGTCGTACGTCACGCCACATCGTGGTGTTTCGGCCCTTCTCTCAGGGCACCACCGTCGACTTTGACGTGACCGCTCGACTTATCTCTGGACTTTTTGATCGCGCGGGGATTTCGAAGATGAGTCGGGCCCGTGTCGTGATGAGTGTGCCGTCGCTCGCTACGGCGATTGAACGTCGGGCGTTGCGACAGGCGGCCATACAGGCGGGAGCGCGTGAAGTGAGCCTGGTCGAGGCGCCAATCGCCGCGGCGATTGGACTGGGCATGCCAGTACAAGATCCGCTCGGGTCCGCGGTGACGATCCTCGGCGCCGGCGCCTCCGAGGCCGCGCTCATCTCCTTGGGCGGCATCGTCACGGGCAGCGGACGCCGCCACGGTGGCAATGACTTGGACGCGGCGATTGCGTCGCTACTACGTCAACGACACGGCGTGGTCGTCGCTCCGAGGATCATCGAGGTGCTCAAGTGGAACTTGGCCTCAGCCCTCGGTCACACACACGGCAAATCGGAGATCGTGTCGGCGCGCATGGTCGACACGGGTGATCCCGTGGAAGTTGAAGTCGGGGCCGACTTGGTGAACGTCGCGCTCACCGAGGTGCTCAACTCCACAATCAAGATGGTCCAGGACTGCCTGAGTGACGCGCCGCCGGACCTTTCCCAGGACGTCAGCGCGGGCGGACTTACCCTCGTGGGTGGTCACGCGCAGCTGAGTGACTTTGCCGAACTCATCGCCACCGGTACGGGTATTGAGGTCAACGTGGCCGACGATGCCGATCTCGTAATCATTCAGGGACTGCAGTTATGTCTGGCTGAGATGTCCTCGTTGCACGCCCTCTTACGCAACGTCGATCGTTAGTCGTCGTTCTCGCGCGCCAATTGATTGACAGCGGCGCGAACCTGCCAGTCGCGATCTTCGCTCGCTCGCGCTAACGCCGCCTCAATATCGGGTCCCTCAAAGTTCGACAGCGCGACGATGGCGCGTCGGCGCACCGGTGGCTTATCCTCGAGCGCCCCCAATACCGCTGCGCGCCCGCGATCGTCGCCAATCGCGCCCAGTGCAGCGACGGCCGCCTCGCGGCATCGGGCGTCGTCGTGGCTCTGCGCGACGAGACACAGTGGGTCGACCGCCGCAACGTAGAGTTGCTCACCGAGCGCGAAGGCCGCGCCATCGACCACCAAGGGATCGGGATCGTCCAGCGCCTCGATGATTTGATTGAAGATGTCGCTGCTTGAGATCTTCTCGTAGGCAATCAGAGTGAGTGCCTCTCGGCGAACATCGAGGTCGTTGTCTTGCAGAGCGCTGAGCCAGTCGTCGTTGGTGAGAAGCGAATGGCGAGCACCACCTCGTAGTGCGAGCACGCGGTGGCGCGCAGAACTCGCGCGCAGATTGGACCTGATGAGTTGGGTGGCCTCGTCACCTTGCGCAAAACCAGCACGCAGGAGTGCCTCATCGAGCGCCTCCGGTAATGTTGAATCATCTCTGTGCACGACCCCATCTCAGCACCTGCGCGCGCTCCCCGGCGATTCCTGAAGCCGTTAATCGCCCTGATCGTGGTATTCGCCGCGGTGCTGATTGGCGGCAGATGGAACCTGAATGAGTACGCGATTACTCCCGGACAAGCGACACCGGTCGCACCGCTGGTCAAGGTTCAGGGAGTCAAGACCGACCCGCACAACGACAAAATCATGCTGGTCGACGTCTATCTGTCGACGCTCAATGTGTTCCAATGGATCGGGCTGCACTTCGAGTCACACGTGCAATACGTACCGGCGGACGAACTTATAGAACCGGGTGTTCCGAGCGGCGAACTCGGCCCTCAGGGCTATCAAGAAATGAACGACTCGAAACAGGCCGCGGAAGTCGCCGCCTTCAGGGCACTGGGATGGAAAGTTCCCGCGACGCAGACGGGCACGGCCATCACGGGCATCGTTGCTCCGTCCCCGGCCTATTCGGCCAATCTGCAAGTGGGCGACGAGATTGTGGGCGTTGACCGCCACACGGTCACCAGTAATTGCGGGCTGGTCGCCATCGTGCATTCACTTGCGCCCGGAACGCGGTTGCGTCTCAGTGTCAAAAAGGCCAAAATCAGTCAGTCCGGTGTCTTCACTCTGGAGAGGGCGACCACCGTGGTACTCGCCACCGCCAAGGCACCGTCATACGTGGGCGCGACCGGGTGCGCCGGAGTGACGGGACCGAATCGTTCGTGGCTCGGCGTCACCATTGAAGACGCAACGAACTACATGCTTCCCGCCGCGGTGTCGATCAATACGGCCGACATCGGCGGTCCGTCGGCCGGTCTGGCCATGACGCTCGCACTGATCGACAAGTTGAGCCACGGATCGCTGACCGGCCACCACGTGATCGCGGTGACGGGAACCATCGCCGTCAACGGCTCGGTGGGCGACGTCGGTGGCGTTGCCGAAAAAACGGTAGCGGCCAGCCGCGCGGGTGCGACCATATTTTTTGTCCCCCAGGTCGAGGTCGCCACGGCCAAAAGCGTCGGCGAACCGGGCCTGCGCATTGTGGGCGTCACGAGCTTGAAGCAAGTGCTTTCTGACCTTCGTCTACTGGGTGGGGCGGCGCCCATACCCCTTACAAAGCCGCACTAAGCCAATATTTCGGTGCCTCACGCCGTAGTCTTGAAGGAATGGACGACCGCAGAATTCTTTCAACCACGCGTCAATCGTCGACCGAGATCACCCGAGTTAATTTCACGACCGTGCGAAAAGGGGGCCTGGACCCCCAGGAAGTTCGACTTCACCTGGAGTCCGTCGCTCGCGAGGTAGCCCACCTCGAAACCAGGATTCGCGAGATGCAAGACCAGCTCATCGAGGCCCAGCGCCGAGTTGCCAATCCCACCTTCGACGAGGTGACCCTGACGAACGCGTTGGGCACACAAAGCGCTTCGATTCTTCGCGGGGCTCACGAGGAGGCCGGCCGGGTCACCGCCGAAGCACAAGAACGCAGCGCGCAGTTGTTCTCCGAGAGCCAACAACGTGCGGCGTCGCACCTCATCGAAGCCCAGGAGAGGGCCACCGCCATCATCACCGAAGCCGAGAACACCGCCACGCAAATCGATCACGACGCGCGCCTGGGCGCCGAGCGACTCATTGACTCGGCCAAGGTCAACGGCGAGGCGCTGGTTGACCTCGCGCGCGAACAGGGCCGCGCCATTCTTGAACAGTCCAACGAAGCGCGCAAGACGGTGCTCAATGACTTGGCCGTCAAGCGCAAGGCGCTGCACATGCAGATCGATCAGCTGCGTGCGGCGCGCGACACACTGGGCACGTTTGTCGGAACGCTCAGTGAGCAGGTCGAATCCGTTCTGGCTGGCATCAACAGTTCTGACGACGCCGCGCGCAGTGCCGCGCTCGAGGCACTGCGCCAACACCCCGCCACACCCGAACCCACCGAAGAGGAACTGCTCGCCGGCACGCCGCTGCGCCACGTGCCGACACCCGAGATTCCACCGATCGCGGACGCCCCCGAAGTTTCCAAGGCTAAGGCCCCCAAGGCCGAGAAAGTCGAGGAGCCGAGCGGGGAAATGCTGCTCGAGGACGATCCTTCGGGCACTGACGTCGTCAACGAGATCTTTGCCCGTTTGCGCAAGGCCACCCTCGAAGAGCGCGGTGCGACGGCGCCCGCGCCGCGCAAGGCACCGCCCGCGAAACCCGAAACGCCCACTGGAGAGCTCTTCGAGCGCCGCGACGGCGCCCTCGAAGAGCCGCTCGCCGCGTTGACGCGCAAGGTCAAGCGGGCCCTGCAAGATGACCAGAACATCATGCTGGAACGCCTGCGCGACGTGAAGGCAATGATCACGACCGAGCTCGAGGACGAACACGCCCAGCGCGCCCGCTATGCCGAAGCGGCCTTTGACGCACTGGCCGGAGCCGCCGACGCCGGCGTGAAGTTTGCCTTCGAGGAGGCGGGCGCCGCGGGAGGGGCAATTAACCGCAGTGATCTCGAGGAGTGCTCGGCGGACTTGGCGGTCACCATTGTCTTGGCGTTGCGCAAGAGGATATTGGCCGACGGCAGTGGTGACGGTTCGGAACGAGTGAACGCGGCCTACAAGGAGTGGCGGGGCGCTCGGGTTGAGCGCCTCTGCACTGACGCGGCGCGCCGGGCGTTCAGCGTCGGGGTGATCGCCGGATCCCAGGGGCGGTCCGTTCGTTTTTATGTGGCGCCCAATGACGCGCCGTGCGATGCCTGCGCGCTCGATGCGAACGCGGGCGAGCGACTCGCCGGTCAAGTTTTCCCTAGTGGTTCGTGCTATTCGCCGCTGCACGCTGGCTGCGCGTGCACCATCGTTCCCGTCTAATTCGCTGGACTTGCCAAACCCATTAGGCTCGCCTTGTGCGTAGCCCCACCGATGTACCACCGCGTCCGCGACGTCTCAACCGACTGAGCCGGCGCTTTTGGATTGGATTGGTGATCTTTGTAGTTCTCATCGGTTTTCTCTCGCTGCGCAGCCTGGCGGTGCTCTGGACCGATCAAATGTGGTTCTCCTCAGTGGGTTACGGCAGCGTGTTTTCGACCCTGTTCTTCATCAAGGTCGGCCTCGTTCTCGTCTTCGGCGCCATCTTCTTCGCGCTGATGTGGGGCAACTTGCTGCTGACCGAACGTTTTGGCGCGCGCGACCTCTCCTTTGAACCAGAAGATGAAGTGGTTCGTCGTTTCCAGACGCTGGTCCGCCCGTACTACAAGCGCATCTACGCGGCGATTGCGTTGATCCTGGGATTGATCGCCGGGCTCAACGCGGTGAGTCAGTGGAACACCTTCATCCTGTTCATCCACTCCAAGCCCTTCCACATCGTTGATCCGATCTTTCACAAGGATTTGAGCTTCTACGTCTTCACGCTGCCGTTCGTGTCGTTCGTGGTCACCTGGACCGTCGTCTCGCTCTTTGTGGTCCTCATCGTGACGGCCGGTTTCCATTACCTCAATGGCGGGATACGCACGGTGCGCGGCACTCCTCGCGTCTCGCCGCGCGTGAAGGCCCACCTCTCGGTGATTGGCGCGGCGATTGCGCTGGTAAAGGCCGTGGGGTACTTGATCGCCAAATGGGAATTGGTCAATTCCACCAACGGCTACGTGCAGGGCGCGGGTTACACCGACGTACACGCGCGCATGCCGGCGATGACCATCCTCTTCTATCTGTCGCTCGCGGCGGCAATCATTCTGCTCGTGAACGTGCGCTCACGCGGCTGGTCGTTGCCGGCCGTGGCGGTCGGCCTGTGGGTGTTTGTTGCCTTGGTGATCGGGGTGCTCTATCCGACGCTGCTCCAGGCCCTCAAAGTCAGCCCGGCGCAGATTTCTCTTGAGGCGCCCTATATCGCGCGCAACATCACGGCCACGAGACAGGCCTTTGCCCTGGACAAGGTGGTGCAACACAACTTTGCCGGCGCCCAGACGATTTCCGCGGCCGACGTGAAGGCCGACAAGGGCACGCTGGCCAACATCCGACTCTGGGACCCGGCGCCGCAGATTGCGCTCGAAACGACCATTCGTCGCCAATCAATCCGTTCGTACTACACCTTTACGACCTTGGCGGTTGACCGCTACAAGATCAACGGGAAAATCACACCGGTGCTCATTGGCTCGCGCCAGCTGAACAGCGCCAGTTTGCCCTCGCCCAGCTGGGTCAACATCCACTTGCAATACACCCACGGCATTGGCGTCGCGGCGATCGCCGCCAATACGGCCGTGGCCGGCACCGGCAACCCGGTCTATGACGTCTCGGACGTGCCGCCGCTCTCGACCAACGGCATGCCGAAGTTGACGTTTCCTGACATTTACTTCGGTATCAATCAGTCCGGCTGGGTCGTTGCCAACACCAAGCAGGCGGAACTCGACTACCAAGTCGACTCGGGTGCCAATGCCGGCCAGCCAGTCGAGTCGCACTACAAGAGCACTGGCGGCGTGGCCGTTGGGGGCATCTTCAGCCGCGCCGCGTTGGCGCTGCGCCTCGGCAACTTCAACTTCCTGATCTCCAGTCAGATCACGCCCACGAGCCGCGTGCTCTTCGTGCGCGACGTCCTGCAGATGGCCGAGAAGGCCGCGCCCTTCCTCACGTTTAATTCCCAGCCGTATCCGGTCATTGCCGACGGATCCGTGCAATACGTGCTGGACGGATTCACGACAACCAGTCAGTATCCCTACAGCGAGAACGCGGGCAATCTGAACGTCGATGAGGGCGGACTACCGGCCAACTTCAACTACGTGCGCAATTCGGTGAAAGTGGTCATCAACGCCTACACCGGATCGATGAAGTTCTACGACGTCGACCCCAGTGACCCAATCCTGCAGGTCTACCGTGCGGCCTTCCCCAAGATGTTCCTGCCATTAAGTGCGATGCCTAAGGCGGTCCGAACCCACCTTCGCTACCCGACGGACCTCTTGAGCGTCCAGGCCGCGACGTACGGCGCCTATCACATCACGTCACCGAACTCGTTCTACTCGGCGTCGGATAAGTGGGAGATCTCGCCCTCGACCGGCGCCGGCACGCCGAGCCAGGCGCTCGCCGAGAACGTGCGCACCGACAACGCCGGCAACGTCGTCTCAACCCAGTTGGCGCCCATGAGTCCGGTCTTCCAAGTCGGTGCCCTGCCCCAAACTAAGAAACAGCAGCTACTCGAGACAATCTCCTACGTGCCGTCGGGCAACTCGGGCACGGTCCAGGGACTCACCGCCTTCATTGAGGCGACGAGCAATCCGAACGACTATGGGAAATTGAACCTGTACGTGACCCCGCGTGGCACGTCGGTCACTGGTCCCGCGCAGGCCGACTCGGAAATGGAACAGAACTCAACGGTCAGTTCAACCATCTCACTGCTCGATCAGCACGGTTCTGAAGTGCTGTTGGGCAATAACTTGATGGTGCCGCTGGACCAGAGCGTGCTCTATATTCGCCCGCTGTACATCACGAGCACGACCAACTCGTTGCCGCAACTTAAATATGTCATCGCCGTCTTTAACCAGGACGTGGATATCTCGCCCACGCTCGCGGGCGCACTCACGAGCGTCTTGGGCGCCAACGTCAGCGTCGGGCCTCCTGGCAGCTCTACGGGTGGCACCACGCCACCGAGCGGCGGCTCCACGCCCAGCGGCAAGACGGCCCAGGACTATCTCAAACAGGCGGCAGCGGATTACACGGCGGCGCAGACGGCGCTGACCAATGGCGACCTCGGAACGTATCAGGACGACGTAAAGGCAATGGACCAGCAGTTGCAACTGGCCCAGAACGCGCTCAAGTCGAAGTAACCGTTCTCTACCTAGGGTGTAGTTGGCTCGCGTCTAACTTCGCAGCGCGCTGAGCGAAAATCAGTTAATTAGCGATGAGTGCCCAATCTGTGCCCAATCTGCGAACTCTCACCGAGTTTTCTAAAACTAGCGAGTTATCTTTCACATTGAGGACGTCCGGACCCAGTTTCCTTCTGACCTGACAGTTGTTCAGGAATTAATGCGGAAAGTTGGACTTGAAATGGAAAACCTTACCCACGAACCCGTCAGCGCGCGAACAATATGTTCGCCCTGGACAAGATTGTTGGCCCTGGGCGCCACGTCAGCGATGCTCATCGCGGGCGTCACGCTGCTGGGCGCAATGCCGGCATCAGCCGCGGGCACGACATCGAACACCATCAGCGCCAGCGCGGCCCCGTCTGCGGGTAGCGACCGCGGGAGCTACACACCGAGTGCCAGCGCGACGTCGAATGACACGGTCGCGATAACGCTCGATAAGGATTCATCGGGGTGCTCGCTCGCTTCGGGCAAGGTGACTTTCACCGGCGCTGGCACCTGTCTCGTGGACTTCAACGACGCGGGCAACACGACCTACGCCGCGGCCGCCCAGGTCCAGCAGAGCATCAAGGTGTACGCGGCTAATGCCATCACGACGAGTACGGCACCTGCGGCCGGCGGTGCCGGTGGATCGTTCGCCCCGGGCGCTTCGGCGACGTCGGGCGATGCGGTGGTGCGTACGCTTTCCAGTGCCTCGACGGGCTGTTCGCTTTCCGGCGACACGGTGACCTTCACGGGTCTCGGTACCTGCAGGGTGGACTTCAACGACCCCGGTAACGGCGCGTTCGCGGCCGCGACGGAAGTGCAGTTGAGCGTCCCAGTGCATTCGGGTAACTACATCGCCGCGTCAACGCCGCCCGCCGCGGGAGTCATCAACGCCACGTACACGCCCAGTGCGACCGCAACGTCGAAGGACACCGTAGTCATCAATCTCTCAAGCGCCTCGACGGGTTGCTCGATTGACAAGGGCAAGGTCACCTTCACGGCGAACGGATACTGCAAGATTGACTTCAACGACCCCGGTAACGGCGCATTCGCCGCGGCCAAAGAGGTCCAGCAGACCATCATGGTTGGCAACGGCGGGCAACTGAGCCAGGCGACGCTCTACCTGTTCACCACGGGCGGCAGCTACGGCCGCAACATGACCTTGCAATCGTCCGGGGGATCGGGCACCGGCGCCGTGAGTTTCGCGGTGACGACCATCGGTACGGCTGGATGTTCCATTAGCGGTGCGGTACTGAGCGCTACTCGAGTGGGCACATGCACGGTCACGGTCTCTAAGGCGGGCGACAGCACCTACAAGGCGGCGACGTCTGCGGCCACGACTGTCACTATTGCCGCGCACTACCCCCAGAAGCCCAAGGCCAAGCGCATGGGTTCTGCGGTGTTGACCGGTCGAACTGTCGTGACCACCATTATCGGATCGGGTTTCTATGGTCACCCCCGCGTGATGAGCAACTCGTTCGGCACCAAGGTGTACGTGACGCGTGACAGCGGTCGCGTGCTCTCAATCCGCGTCACGGTCAGAGCCGGCACGCGCCGAGGGGTGCATACCTTTACTGTCGTGTTCGCTCATGGCGAACGCACCACGGTGAGGTACAACCAGCGCTAACAAGTTCTACATTCCACCTCCCGCACGTGATGCCCTTGATGTGCTGGAGGTGGAATGCTCCGCTTTCCCAGGACGACGAAGTCCATGCGTTCGAGGTTTGACCATTACGGCGGCCCTGGAGCTCTTTGTTGATTTCTACTAAGATGAACTACGCATCGCGGGGTGGAGCAGTCTGGTAGCTCGTCGGGCTCATAACCCGAAGGTCGCAAGTTCAAATCTTGCCCCCGCCACTGATAAAACAAGGCCCCCCGGAAGGGGGGCCTTGTGATTT
>JBEKQN010000068.1:0-11031 GCA_049519675.1 Acidimicrobiales bacterium
GGGCGCCGGTTGGTCGAGATCGTCGGGCAACAGCGAACTTTCGACGACCAAGGTCGCTACGGTCGTGAGGCCCATGTTGTGATTGCGCGCGTGAGCGCGCAATCGGTTGAACGCCTCGTCCATGCCCGTGCCCGTCGCCTGGGCGACCTTGCCCTTTGCCTGTTCTATGACGATTCGACTGTCGAGCGCGATGCTCAATTGCGCGTTCAGCGTCTTGGCGTCGAGCGAGGTGCGATGTTGGAGAATGGCGATCGTGGCAATGTCGGCCAAACCTTGGGCCAACACCACGTCTTCGTCGTCCAGCATGCCCACTTCCTTCCGGAAAAAGTTGAGGGCACCTATCGTGCGTCCGCGAAGGCGCATGGGCAGGCAATGCACCGAGTGGAAACCGAGCGCGATGGCCCGCGGGGCGAAGTTGGGCCAACATTGATCGGGATCGACCAATTCATGGTTGATCATGGCCTTGCCACTCTTAAAGCAGTCAACGCACGGTCCCTCATCAGCCTGAATCTGTAGCAATTCAAGCACTCGCATCGACTCATTGGACGACGCAATAAATTGCAGCTCGCCTCCGGGCGACGCCAGCATGACGCCCGCAGCATCAACGTCGATAGCATCGACGCAGCGCAAACTCAACAAGGTGAGTACATCAATCACGTCGAAGTCGTCGACTAAATTGTCGGCCAGTTCAACCAGGGTTGCAATTAGAAGCGACTCTCTCGCCATCTCCCTACCAGTCCTTCGGTCTGGCGCGGCACTGTGCCAAGGTGGTCGCAACGCCGGCCTGTGGTGTACATGATACTTCGTTCATTCGCTGTTCGTGACGCCATCGTCACGCCAGGCGCCGAAATTTGGATCAAAACTCGTCTGTCGAATCACCACGCGAACTGCCAATTCGGACAGGGCGGTGTTGGTCGCAAACGCGTGGGCGCGCAGCGCCACGAGCGCATCACCCACCGTCATCGATCCCTGGACCGCCACCATCCCGGCGGCCTGGTGGACAGTGAAGTCAAAGGTGGCCTCTCGCTCGAGTTCGCTCGAAAGCGATTCGTGCGGCGCGCCAGCCTGCATGGCCAATACTGCTCGGCCAATGACCGACGCCATCAAGTAGGCATCCGATGACTGCGACGGACTCAATGGTCCTGGTCGATCGCGGTAAAGGCTCAGCGCGCCCAACCGAATCGCGCCAATTCGCACCGGAAATCCAAAAACTGCATGGGCGCCCGCGTCCGTCGCCGAAGGGGCGTACGCCATCCAGCGCCGGTCGTTCGTTGTGATCAGGTCGACTTCGTCGACGGCGAATTCGGATAGGCAGGCGTCGACACATGGTCCTTCGCCGACGGTGAACTCGAGATCCATCAATTTTCGAGCAACCGCGTTACTGGTGCACAGGCTCGTGTATTGGCGGCCCGTCGAAACCAGAGCAATGCCGGCCCCGCTCAGATTGGTAAATTCAGCTGCCACCGCGCACAAGGAATTTGCCCGAAGGTCAGTGTCTTTGCGATCGGACAACAACGTGAAGATGGCCATGAGCCGGTCAGACGGCATGATATACACCCACCGACGAGCACGAAGTCGAACAGTCAGGAGCCTGGTTCCGCGTCACGAAAACTGCCTCCGTGCGTCTCGACACTCGACGGGCACTGCCACCAGCATCTTTGGGTCTCGCGTCGGCGTTGTCAATGCATCTACTCCTCGGTAATCACGACACATGCGTCTGCGGCACTCGCCACCTCGGGTGCCGGAACATTGCGCAACGCTGCGAGATTCAAACTTGCACCGGTTCGGGCGTGGTGTCAACGTCGGGCACGATGACCAGCTCCACGTCGGGTGCTACGTCCGAGTTCGCATGAGGCATTGGAACTGCGTCGATTTCATCTCGCCGCACCAGTTTCGGTTCCACGTGGCGCTGACGGTACCCCGAAATGAGTCCATCCACGCCGATCCAACTTGATGTGCGCCACATGGCGAGAATCACAATTGCAAACAGGGCGTAGAACGCGCAGACGCTGGCGGTGCCGGACATCACGTAGGTGAAGAGCAGCACGAGGCTGCCGAGGCAGGCAAGGGGCGTCAAGAGGCCGAGCACCAGGGCAATGCCAATGGCGAACTCCGCGAATGCGACCAACACGCCAATCCAACCGGCGTTCGGGACCACGAAACTATGCAGGAAACTCCCCCACCAGCTGTAGGCGGCAGCCCCGTGAGCGGCAAAGCCGGCGACGCCGGCGCCCCCATTGTGCAGGAAGGCTGGATTCTCGGCACCCCAAATCTTGGCAATGCCGGCCTGAAGCCACATGACACCCAGCCAGATTCTCATGGCGTTCCATAAAAGTGCGGCCAACTTCGAGCGCTGCAGCCAATAGAGACTCCGTGGAGTTTTGACTCTTGCCGGATCGCCGATGAGTCCCAAGACGTTATCCATATCACTGCCCGCTTTCTAACTTCCCTGACTAATTGTCAGACGAGTATGGAAGCGAGGGTCTAGACGTCCTACGCGCACCCTACCACTCGACGGCGAGAAAACCCGGAGAGTTCAAATCGAAAATGAACGCCCCCACAGCAATAACACCATCGTTGATCACGTGGAGATGCATTTAGCCGAGGGACTGCGGATCCATTCCGATGCCACCCTGGTCGCTGCTCTGGTAACACGCCAAGGCCACGCGCAACACCTCGATCGCTTCATCCGCCGACCACAAGAGCGGCCCCACACCGGTGCGTAACCATCCAAGCCAGTGCCGACCGGAGTCACGGAAACTGCTCGCCCAGTCATCGTCCAGCGCGTGTTGGGAGCGCATCTCACCGTCGAGGTACATTTCGAAACTCGGTTGCTGCAGCCCGCGCGCCGTGCATCGGTTCACGCGGGCAAAGCCTCTTCGACCGGTCACTTCCCATCGCTCATCGTTGGTGTAGTAGTCCGAGCGCAAATACATGTCAACGGCCAGTGTGATGTCCCAAACACCGCGAATCCCGTTGGCGTGCTCGAAGACAACCGTCGTGGGAGCATCGATCTCAATGCCCTCGAGTATCTGCGTGGTTCCGATCCAGGCCCGGACTTCCTTGATGGGACCAAAGAGCCATAGTGCCGTCGAGAGTTTGTGCCAACCGTCGTCGAAAAGCAGGATGCCCCGTCCGCGTTGGGCTTGGTCGAACTGCCAGCGATACGTGTCGCCGGGCACGTCCCACCCGCCCCTTCCACTCGCCACCATCTTGAGGTGATACCCGCTGATTTCTCCCAGTTCGCCACTGTCAACCACCTCCTTTAGTTTGCGCAGGGGTTCGTAGAAAAGGTAGTTCTCCATGACGCGAAGTTGACGGCCGTTGCGCGTTGCGGCGTCGACCATTCGCTGAGCACTCGCCAGGTCGTTCGTCATCGGCTTTTGCAGGTTGACGTGCCATCCCTGTTCGAGGCACTGCGTGGCGCCCTCTTCGTGCAACACGATTGGCAGTAACACTTCAACGGCGTCAACTCGAGTCTCGCTCGAAATCAGTTCGTCAATCGACGAAAAGGCCCCTGCCATCGGCCAATCACCCTGGCGCTGTAGCCGACGCTCCTCGCTCGGATCCACGATCGCCACGACCTCAACGTCAGTGTTCGCCTGGTAGCCCAGTTTGTTGAGATCGTAGATCCGTCCGAGGCCCACGATCGCGGCGCGTACTGGTCGATCAAGTGGCGTGAAGTTCAGTGCGCTCGTTGCCATGCCAAATGGTAATTCTCATTGCTGGCCTAGGGCGAGGTCCGCGTTCGCCGCCACTTCGCGTACCGACCCCGACCCGCCAGCAGATCATTGCCCGGCTTCTCGGCGTGGACGTTGGCCACCAGCGACGAGGTCGACAGACCAACGGCTCCGAGCACCATCACGCCAAGTGAAACGACCTCGAGCGACACGTAGAGCGGACCGCCGCGCAGCGACTCGTCGAAGAGAACGTGACCGATCGCGATTGCGACAAACGGATTCACCAGGATGAGCGACGATTGCGATGCGGCGAAGGGGCCGATCTGAAAGGCGCTCTGCATGATTAAGAACGAGCCCAGCCCAATCACGGCAATCGCGTACAACTGCCAGGAGCTAAAGAGCGCACCCCAACCCGTCACGAGCAGGTTGGTCATTGATTTGGTGATTGCCGAGAGCAGGGCAAATCCAATCGAGGCTCCCGCGCCGAGTACCAGGGCACGCCACCACGCTGCGCCCCGTCGCGCCAGCAGCACACAAAGGACCACGGCGACCACGATCACCACGCCAACCCCGAACCACAGCGAATTGCTGGGCGTTTTAGTGCCGTTACTGGGTGAGGAGACAAAAAGAAAAAACCCGAGACCGAGTGCCGTTGCCAAAGCCGCCACGATATCGCGCACGCGCAGCTCCACGCTGTACCAGAGCCAGAGGATGAACACCAGCATCACCAACTCACTCACGAGAATGGGCTGAACCACGTTGAGTTCACCTAGGTGCAGGGCCACTGCCTGCGCCGCGTAACCGAGCGCCATGATGACGAATCCAAAGAGCCACACGGGACGACGAATCATGTGGCGGACGAGTCCCACGGAGGGACCGCGACCTTCGGGCGCATCCTCCACGCCCAGTCGCTGGCAGATGCTGGCAGTGGCGTTCGCGAACGCGGCCACGAGGGCCATGCAGATAACCATCGACTGAGCCTACGGTCCACCCACTCGTCAATGCTGCGAGGCCAGCCTTTGGAATATCGTGCGCACGAGAATTCGCGCGCCCCGAGGGTCGAATGTCTCCCATTAGATTGTGCAGTTAGAAGAGGAGAAACGTGGCCTTTAATCTTTCCCAACTCCTAGAAGAGCGGCGCGGCGAGAATTTTCAACTGCACGCGCAGTATCTCAACCCCCAACTCGCCAAAGTGATCAAGACCCTTGGTTTCGATCGCTTCTACGAGCGCGGAGAGGGCTGCTACCTCTTTGACGACGAAGGCAAGCGATACCTGGACCTATTGAGCGGCTTCGGCGTGTTCGCCCTCGGTCGCAGCCACCCGGTCATCAAGGACGCCCTGCGCCAGGCCATCGAGGCCGACCTACCCAACATGGTCCAGATGGACTGTGCACTGTTGCCCGGCCTGCTGGCCGAACAGTTGGTCACACGCAGTCACGCCGGCATCGAACGGGTTGTTTTTTCCAATTCGGGCGCGGAAGCGGTTGAAACCGCCATCAAGTTTGCGCGCGCCAGCACCGGTCGCAGCCGAATTTGCTATCATGCTCACGCCTATCACGGTCTCACCTCGGGCGCGCTGGCGCTCAATGGATCCCCCGAATTCAAGCGCGGCTTCGGGCCGCTCTTACCAGGGGCCACGGAGATTCCTTTTGGCGACGTACACGCTTTGCGTCGCGAGCTACGCCGTGGTGACGTCGCCGCCTTTATTGTCGAACCAATTCAAGGCAAGGGTGTCTACGAACTTGACACCGAGCGCTGGCTGCAGATACAAGCACTCGTCCACGACGCCGGCGCGTTGCTGATCTGCGACGAAGTGCAGACCGGCATTGGTCGCACTGGCAAGTTCTACGCCTTCGAGCACCACAACATGACGCCCGACATCATCACGGTGTCCAAGGCGCTCTCGGGGGGCTACGTGCCGGTGGGCGCGATGCTGACCAGCGACAAGATTCTGCGCAGTGTCTACAGCTCCATGGAACGGGCCATGGTGCACTCCACCACGTTTAAGGGCAATCAATTGGCCATGGTGGCCGGCCTGGCGACGCTCTCGGTCTTTGACGATGAACACATTGTCGAGCACTCCGCCGCCATGGGCGAACTCTGGCGCGCCAAGCTCGAGGCGTTGGCCGATCGTCACGAATTTCTGCACGAGGTACGAGGACGAGGTCAAATGGTCGGCGTGGTGTTTGGCCCCCCCACCTCGCGCGGCGCCAAGTTACGTTGGAAAGCGGTCGAGGCCACCCGAACCGCCATGTTCTCCCAGACACTCGTCGTGCCACTCTTCCACCGCTACGGCATCTTGACCCAAGTGGCGGCCGACAACGTCAACGTTATTAAGTTGTTGCCGCCGCTGATCGCCGCCGAGACGGAGATCGACCTCTTTGTTGACGCACTCGACGAACTGCTCACCAACGCCGAGAGCTCTAGCGGGTGGTTGATGGAGTTTGGCAAGACAATGGCGAAAGGCACGTTCAAGCGAACCCGGTCGCCCTCGAGCGCGACCCGCGTTTCGTCGTGACGTACAAACTCAAAAAGGGCGACCGGGTGGTGGTGACCGGCGCTTCGGGCTTCATCGGGTCTGCGGTCACGCGCGCACTCTTGGCCCGTGGCGTCAACGTGCTGGCGCTCCTCGAACCCGGAGCCAACGCGTCCAACCTCGCGGCACTCGACGTCGAGCGGCGCAACGTCGATATCACCAACCCGTCCGAACTCGATGGCGCGTTCGACGGCGCGCGCTACTGCTTCCACTTGGCCGCCAAATTCGGCTTCTGGCCCGCGGATCCGTCGAGTTTCTACGCCGTCAACGTGCAGGGCAGTCGCAACGTGGTGAACGCCGCCGCGAGCGCCGGCGTCGAAAGGATCGTCTACACGTCGACCGTCGCCACCCTGGGTCTGTGGAAGACGAAGTCGGGAATACCGTCAAACGAAGACGACGTCGCCGATTTGTCACACCTCTACGGGAACTACAAGCAGACCAAATACGTCGCCGAGCACGAAGTCCTGCGCCTCGCAGCCCAGGGTGCCCCGGTCGTGCTCGTGTTGCCAACGATGCCGCACGGGCCCTTCGACTATCGCCCGACGCCCTCGGGCAAAGTGGTCTTGGACTATCTCAATGGACGAATGCCCGGCTTCGTCGATACCGCCATGAACGTGACGCACGTGGACGATCTCGCCACGGGGCACCTCTTGGCACTCGAAAAGGGAGTCCAAGGACGCAGCTACATTTGCGGCGGCGACAATATCTCGATGGCCACGCTGCTCAAGATTCTTTCGAACGTTACCGGCCTACCGAGCGCCCAACGCCAGTTTCCCTCCGTGTTCCCGATGATCGCCGGTCACTTGTCCCAGTTCATCGAAGGTCAGGTGTTGGGCCGAGAACCGAGGGTGCCCTTGGAGGCGGCGCAGATGGCTGCGACCACCATGACCTTTGACGACACCCGGGCCCGAAACGAACTGGGCTACGTCTCTCGCCCGGCGGCCTCGGCGCTCTACGACTCCGCACGTTGGTTCGTCGCGAACAACTACGTCAACGCCGAGCGTCTGAAGATGCTCGCGTGGGCACCGCCCGACAGATCCGTCGCCCTCTAGACAACGCTCGTCAGCACCGCATCAATGGACGAACGTTACGCGCCAACGCTTCCGTCGATCAGTTCTCGAATGATGTCGGCGTGGCCGTTATGACGCGCGTATTCCTCGATCATGTGGGTATAGATCCAGCGCAGGGTGACTCGTTTGTCGCCTCGGGCGCCACCGTCGTCCAATGCGAAGCTCTGCGCGGCCTCCCGGCTCAACTCGCACTCGCGATACCACGTTGACAGGTCATCTTCCCAATTGGCGTCATCCAGCGGGGCGATTTCACTGTCTTCAATGGCATCGTCAAACCAGATATAGCTGGCCTCCGCGTCGCTCAAGAGTGCGCGGCGAAACCAACTGCGTTCAACCTCGGCCATGTGACGAACCAAACCATGCAGTGACAGTATCGACGTGGGTACCGGGCGACGTTTGCGCTCGGCATCAGTGAGGCCCTCACATTTGAGAATCAGTGTGACGCGGTGAAATTCCAGCCACCCCTCGAGCATCTCTCGCTCACCAAGTTCGAAGTCTGGCTCGCTTCGGCGAGGGTCCGTTAATTCATCAACCATGTACAGCCCTCCTACCTATCTTTGTAACTTCATTCACAAACTACCAATACCCTTAGACACCGTCCGCTGCCGGCGCGTATGCTCAAAAACCAAGAAGTAGCCTCGTCAAATGGAAATGGCCGGGAGGATGATCGCGTGCCAAGGCGACGCCAACATGTTCGCATGCGACCGGCGGCCGCGTGCTGTGACGGCGTGGCTTCAAGGTCCGGAGAGCACCCTGGTGCCTTCATGAGTTATGAGCTCGTCTTTTGGCGTCAGGCCGCCATGATGTCCCAATCGTCCACGACCACGTACGAAGCACTGAAACACCACCAGCCCGTCGAAGGACTCTCTGACTTACCCCTTGACCAGGTGCTGAGTGAGATAACGTCCTCGTTTCCCAATTCTCAACGAGGGTCAGACGGTTCAGTTGATTGGATCACTTGGTCGAGTGCGGACGATGAAGATTCGTTTCGAGTGACCTGGTCATCACAGCACTTTCGAGTCGAGTGCCACCATGTGCCGCTTGATCAAGTGAATCGTCTCGTGAAGATCGGTGAAAAATTTGGTTGCCCACTGTATGACCCCCAGACCGGTGAGCGATTCCGATTTTCGGGTCAATAGTCCGGCCTTGCGAAACGGCGAGGTGGATCGTGCGGTTCTCTTTGGTCCCGCAGCGTGCTGCCCGCTGTCGCTGCTCCATTAAGTTCTGCTCAATAAGGAACTGGTGTCCAATGAAAGAGAAGGGGGATCACAATGCCCGTTGAAGGAGAGTACGAGCCGAGCCCGGCGCAGTGGGTTCGTGACCAAGTCGAAGAGTACGAGAGCTCGGGTGGTACTCGAGCCAATACGTTGCGCGACACCGGCCTGCCAATCATTATCTTCACCACCCGAGGCAACCGCAGCGGCAAGGTTCGAAAGACCCCGGTGATGCGTGTCGAACACGATGGTGAGTACGCGCTCGTTGCTTCAAAGGGTGGCGCGCCGGAAAACCCCGTGTGGTACTACAACCTGCTGGCCCATCCCGACGACGTCATGCTCCAGGACGGTCCCGAGCCCGTCGACGTCGTCGTGCGCCAGCTACGTGGTGACGAGCGAGAGGTGTGGTGGGACCGCGCCGTGGCCGCGTTCCCTCCCTACGCCCAGTACAAAGAAAAGACCGAGCGAGAAATTCCGGTATTCGTCGCCAGCAAAAAATAGTCAGCGATGAGACTTTCGTAGGACTGGTTCCGTCCTCGCGAGACCCCGGAATGGCCGTGCTCGATTGTGTGGGACACTGTGGACATGGGATCACCCGGAGACACACCAAGAAAACCTCGACGTCGCATGGCCAAGGTGAAGTATGCGGAGGCGAACAACATCCAGCTCGCGGGACTAGCCGAGACGAGTCAAACTCCCTCGGGCACCCGCCTGGGCCATTCGAAGGCCCACGGCCGGAGCCAAAACGTCGGCGCCGTTGGCAGATTTTTCCTGTGGTGCCTGGGACGCAGGCCCAATAAGGAACTGCTCGAACAAGAGGAAGAGCAACAACAGCACGAAGAGCCGTAGGCGCCAGCCTTCAAATGACGCCTTACTTCGTTCTTGTGTAGAACACGAACTCCGGATCTCCCTCGTCGATCCCTTCGAGTTGCCCACTGAATGTCCAGTTGTATTTATCCAGCAGCGCGATCATCGCCGCGTTTGACGCATTCGTAGACGTAAAGGTTTCACGAGTCAGCGACTGAGAAAGTGCCTCGTGCAGTAGTCGGCTGGCGATGCCCGACCTGCGTTCTGGTGCCGCGACCACCAATAACTCGACGAAATCGCGGCCGAAGAATCCCCGCGAGCTCATGATCAGATATCCGACCGGCTGGCCTTCACGCTCGAACAGCAAGCATTCACCCGATGCCACTCGCGCGTTCAGCAACCCCGGGCGTTCGTGACCGACCGGATTGCGTTGGTCCAAATTCAGTACCGCGTCAAGATCTTCCAACGTCGCTCGGCGCACGTGGCCTTGAGTTTCTTTCATCTAGCCAGTTTGCCTCGTCGTGATGCGGGGTCGTCAGTCCTGAAAATTGTCATAGTTATTGCAATCGCGCTGGGAAGGGACGGTGCTGTGTTCTCGGTGCAGCCGCGGTGCAAAAGGTGTAGTTTTCCTCGATACGCAGTTCAAGAGACCAGCGCCAAGTCAGCGCGTCAATACAAGAGGGAGTCAACCCGTGCCCCAGTTTATGGATTTCCATGATGACCTGAAGTTGCCCGATGATGCCATTCAGCAGATAACCCAAGAGACCAAGGACGAGAGGGCTGACCAATTCGGCGTTCGTCAGATTGAGCTATTCCATAACCCAGATGGGAAGGTCTATTGCTTGCTCGAGGCGCCCGACGCTGAGGCCGTTCGCAGTCACCACGCTGCACTGGGTGTTCCGTGCGGCGAGGTTCATCAGGTTTCCGGACTGCTGTAGGCGGCCAGCCGGGATGAACGGGCCGTCACTGACCCGCGGATCCCAACCCGCTTCGAGCGTTCCGAAAGCCCTCTTACTCCGCGCCCGCTGGCCCGTGGGGAGTTGACGTTTCGGTGTGCACGGTGCTCGCCATCATGCCGACGCTCACACTTTCAGGATGATCATCGTGAGCGCCATAGATCCTCAACCCTGCCAAGTAACTGAGCCCGCCCAGACTGACCACGACGTCGGCCTGCCAATACTCCTGCTTGAGCCCGATGGCGACGGATACACACACTAAGGCTGCGGCGTACATGACCACCATGGAGAGGCTCCTGGCCTTCAGCGCCACGAGCCGCTGTCGCTCATCCGTGCGATGACCGTAAATCGCGGCGATGTCATTGTCGCTGCGAGTCAGCCCAAAGATGAGGAAGAAGACCAGCAACAAGATCGCAATCTCCACGGCAATGGCCGCCTCCCATCCACGTCCCACGGCGACCCCGCTGGCCACGATGGTGCCGAGTACTACGCCCGCTACGAGGGCACGAATTCGGGCGGCTTTAGTGTTCTTCATGGTCAATCCTCCTCTTCCGGTTCGAACATCTTGTCGACCGGCACATCAAAGAACCGGGCGATGCGAAATGCCAACGGCAGCGACGGCGAATAACGACCGCTTTCGATGGCAATTACGGTCTGGCGCGACACGCCCAGGCCTGCGGCAACGTCGGCCTGGGACAGACCCCGCTGGCCGCGCTGCTCACGCACTTGATTCTTCATGAGTGTAAAGGTTACTTTACATTTGCCGAA
>JBEKQN010000069.1:0-10919 GCA_049519675.1 Acidimicrobiales bacterium
CGCATTGGCCTGCACGTCGTGAACCTTTTCAACAATCTCTTCACGAAACCGACCCGCCAAGCCCGAACGAAAGGTGGCGACTCGATCAGCGAGCTCGTCACCCAGGGCTTCGTTGAGCGAAGGGGCACCACCGCCCACCGCCACAACCACGCGCCGGGCCAACTCATCGACTTCCACGCCGAGGTCGTTGAGACCCGCGCGACAGTGGTCACAAAAACACAGTGACAACAGTTCCTTCACGACACTGGTCCACCGCGCGAACTCGGTCTTGTCGTGCGCACCGGCGTGATCGACACCCACGGGCCCGCACGCCTCGAGCACCACTCCACGGCACTTTCCGGAGCGTAGAACTTCCTCGACCAAGGTGAGGCAGTACTGTCGCACATCGGGTGCCTGGGGACAGAGCGCGTACGTATAGACGTCGCCGAACGCGTTTTTCACTGCGAGTTCAGGATTCTTCCGGCCCAGATCATCGTGGTGCGTTAAGACGATCCATGCATCAACGGCGAGCCCCACGTCGACAAGCTGACGTCGCGCACCGTTAAAAAGGTCGTCATCACTCGACCAATCTGGAGTGCTCGGCACGAGACGCTGACCGCGCCACGCCTCGTCGCGCACCGGCACGTACAGAGCAGAGTGCGCGACATCCATCACGCGCCGGGTGGGATGCAGCGGACTCACCGCCCGGCACGCGTGATACGACGCGGCGAGCGCGATCACGTCGACGCCCAAGGCCACCGCACGTTCGACGGCCCCGGGATCACCTACGTAGTCCCACGGGTAGGAATAGCCGACAATATTCACCAGCGTGCCGGACTCGCATCGAATGACGGGTCAATCTCGTGCATGTAGGCCGTGTCGCTCCGGGTGGTAATGCCGCAGTCGAGGTATTGCCGGTGGAGTTTCTCGAGCCGGTCCCGGTCGAGCTCGACGCCCAAGCCCGGTGTCGACGGCACCGTGACAGCGCCGTCCTGGAAGGACAGGACTCCGTCGACAATGACGTCCTCATCCTTCCAGGGCCAATGGGTGTCAAGCGCGTACGTCAAGTTCGAAATAGCTGCGGCCACGTGCGTCATCGCCGCCAGGCTGATGCCGAGATGCGAGTTGGAGTGCATGGAGAGTCCCAAGTCAAAGGTGTCACAGACCGTGGCGAGGCCCTGAACCCGGCGCGGTCCACCCCAGTAGTGGTGGTCCGAAAGGATGACGCCCACGGAGCGTTGCTCGATGGCGGGCGCGAGGTCTTCAAAGCCCACGACGCACATGTTGGTCGCCAACGGCATTGGCACACGGCGCGCGACCTCGGCCATGGCGTCAAGACCAACGGTTGGGTCCTCCAAATATTCCAGGACGCCGTCCAACTCCTTTCCCACACTGACCGACGTCTCGATAGTCCAGGCGGCGTTGGGATCAAGCCGCAACGGCACGTGCGCGAACGCGTCGCGCAGCGCGTGGATCGTCGCGACCTC
The DNA here is from genome assembly GCA_049519675.1 of Acidimicrobiales bacterium. GTDB lineage: Bacteria > Actinomycetota > Acidimicrobiia > Acidimicrobiales > RAAP-2 > RAAP-2. The sequence continues at coordinate 1,467 of JBEKQN010000069.1, forward strand.
TTCAAATGGCGCCAGGACTCCGCCCTTCAGTTTGATGGCGGTAAAGCCATACTCCGAGAGCATCCAACGGGCCTGTTCAACGATCTGCGCCGAGTTAATCGCTTCGCCGTAACGATCGGGCCCGGCACCGGGATGGGCCGCCCACTTGAAGAACAGGTACGCCGAAAAGGGAACGGTCGGTCGCACCGCACCACCAAGCAGGTCGACGACGGGACGGCCGAGCACCTTGCCCTGGATATCCAGGCACGCAACTTCGAAGGCCGAATAGGCGCGCAGCACGGTACCCGCGTGGCTGATCTGACCGGTCAAACCGTGGCCGTCGCCCACCACTACTCCCCCGAGCGCCGCCGTCGCGAGATCGAATATCCGGTTGAGGCTGAACACGTCTTGGCCGAGAATGGCGTCGCCCACCCGACGCAGTTGCTCCATGTGACCGAGGTCTCCGTACGATTCACCCAGACCCGTCAGCCCGTCACTCGTGTGCACTTCGAGCACCGAGCGAATGGCGAAAGGTTGGTGCACGCCCACGGCGTTGAGCAACGCCGGGTCCCGAAAGGCCACCGGGGTGATCGTCACTGTGTCAATGCGGGTGGAACTCAACCAGCGGCCTCACTGTCTTCTCTGGCGCGCGGCGACACGCCAGCCCGCAGTCAAAGAGTAACGCAGGGTAATTCATCCGACGATGGGAACGTGACTCAAGAGATGCATCGGCAATCAGTTACATTGAGTTGCTATGACTACATTGCTCGAACGCGTGCGCGCTGGCGCGCCCACCCGTGGGACCTTTCTCAATCTCGGATCAACACTGGCGGCCGAAGTCTGCGCGCTGAGTGGTTTCGATTGGCTGCTCGTTGATCTCGAACACGGGGCCGGCGGCGAAGAGGCGTTGGTCGGTCAGATTCTCGCGGGCGCCTCGCACGGTGTGCCGGTGCTGGTACGCACCGAATCCGCCGAACGAATTCGCGTTGGTCACGTGCTCGATCTCGGCGCGTACGGGGTGATGTTCCCGAGGCTCGACACCCCTGAAGAAGTGACCGACGCTCTTCGTCATCTCTCGTACCCGCCGCACGGGGACCGCGGCATCGCCGGCTTTAACCGTGCGCGCGAATTTGGCGGCGACCGACGAGAGGCCCACGACGTGAACGCGTCGATCTTGGGCGTGGTCCAGATTGAGACGCTGGCGGCGCTCAACAACGTGGAGAAAATCGCCGAGATCCCAGGCGTGCATGTCCTGTTCGTCGGTCCGAGCGACCTGTCCGCCGCACTGGGTATTCCCGGTCAGTTTGACGCGCCACAATTTCTTGATGCCTTATCACGAGTCGTCGACGCGTGCCGCGCCGCGAACGTTGCCGCGGGAATTATGCAGGGCGCGCCCGATCCGGAGCGCGCGCAGTGGCTGGCGGACCAGGGATTCTCGTTCAACGCGGTGGGATCAGACTCGTCACTGCTCTTGAGCGCGGCCAGAGCCGCAGCGACGCGGTCGTAATGCAGATGGAGACTGAGAGATTATCCGCGCACGATATTGAACCGAGGGCGGAGTGAGCAACAAGGACTATGCGCAGGTGCTCTCGGATTTTGAGCGAGACACATTCACCACGCGAGGCATCACGCGCGATGTCTACCGCATGGGACACGGTCCCGCCGTATTGGTCATCAGTGAAATGCCCGGTATCACGCCCGACGTCGCCGAATTCAGCCGACGGGTAGCCGCGCGAGATCTGCGGGCGGTGATGCCCAGCATCTTTGGTCACGACGGCGCGCCCCCGACGATAAAGGAGGTGCTGTCGACCTTTCGCGAAGTATGTGTGTCTCGTGAGTTTCTCCTGTTCGCCAAGGGCAAGGCGAGCCCGGTGACGTCGTGGTTGCGCGACTTGGCGCACGTTGAGCACGAACGCAACGGTGGGCCGGGCGTTGGTGTGGTTGGGATGTGCCTCACCGGAGGTTTTGCGCTCGCGATGATGGTCGATCCAGTAGTCGTCGCGCCCGTGCTCGCCCAGCCCGGCCTGCCCCTGGGTCCAGGTTCAAAATCCGAACTCGGACTGAGCGCGCGAGACCTGGCCGTCGTGAAGGATCGCTGTGACGCAGGTGCGTGCGTGCTCGCCTACCGATTTACGGGTGACAAGAAGTCGCCCGGCGAACGGTTCGCGCGACTGCGCCAGGAGTTGGGTGAGCACTTCATTGGCGTTGAAATTGACTCTTCACCGTCGAATCCGTGGGGGTACCCCACGAACGCGCACTCGGTATTGACCGAAGAACTAGGGAGTCAAGAAGGATCGCCGACCCAACAGGCCCTGGCCCAAGTGCTCGATTTCTTTGACGAGCACTTGAAAGTCAAGTAGTCGAATAGCGCAGCGCGATCGGCGCCACTAGGTCGCGAAGACCACGTTGCGGATGAGGTCATCGCGGCCCTGGCGGTGACGCCACGTCGCGAGTAGCGCGATCGCGAGATTCGCCGCGCCAGCGAAGCACGTTGCGGTGAGCGCCGCCCACATATGAAAGCCAATGTAGTAACCGGCCCACAGCGTGGCGCAGCACACGGACAGTGTCCATCCCCCGACCGACACGCCCGACGCGCCGCGGTACTTGACCAATTCAATGATCTGCGGCGCCCGGTTGCCCACCATCGCCACGCCCGCGCCCAAGACCCCGGCCGCCCAGCCCCAGAACGCCGTTGGCAACACACAGCACAGGACAAAGAACATCACGCAGCGCACGGATACGTTCCATCGCGTCCACGGTTGAAGTCGGAACACGATGGACAACTGGAGCGGCAATACCAGCAGACTGCCCAGCACGATGATCAGCGAACGCACCGAGATGCCGTAACTGATCCAGAAAAGTCCGAGCAGGATGAACATGACCCAGGTCGCCAGCGAGACGCCCTCGATGCCGATGAGTTTCGCCCGGCGATGCTGGGCGACCGTCGAGCCAACCCCTAAAGAGACCGCAACCCAGCCCAATATCGTGCTGAAGGCGTGAAAAGACATTTCTCCAGGTTATCCCTGACTTTGGTCAGCGACGACGATTAGCGGCCGAAATAACGGCTTCGAGCGACGCGTCGAGAATCGACGAGCTCATCCCGACGCCCCACCACGTCGTGCCGTCGTCGCCTTCAGCTTCCACGTAGGCAACCGCCGACGCTTCGGACCCCGCGGTCAACGCGTGTTCGTGGTAGTCGCGCACGCTGAAGTGGACGTCCATTTCGTTACGCAACCCCGCCATCAGTGCGTCAATGGGACCGTTGCCTTCACCCTTGATCGTCACGTGCTGACCATTGACCACGACCTGGGCGAAGATGCGCGTGTTGTGGTTGTCGGCCGAGACTTCGCTGGAGAGCAATTGGATCTTTGGATTCTCCGGCAAGTAGGTCGTTGTAAAGACGTCCCAAATCTGTGCCGGTGAAATCTCGGTGCCCGAAGTCTCGGTGAGTTCCTGCACGTGCTTGGAGAATTCCACCTGCATCGCTCGTGGCAGGTCAAGACCGTGCTCCGCACTGAGCAGGTAGGCAACGCCGCCCTTGCCCGACTGCGAGTTGACTCTGATGATTGCCTCGTACGTGCGACCGGTGTGCTTGGGGTCTATTGGCAGGTACGGCACCTCCCACACGTCGTAGACGTCGCCAATCGCATTCATGCCCTTCTTGATCGCGTCTTGGTGCGACCCGGAAAATGCCGTGTAGACCAGTTCGCCCACGTACGGGTGGCGCATGTGCACCGGCAAGCGGTTGGCGTATTCGGCGACGTGACGAGCTTTGTCAATGTCACGAATATCGAGTTCAGGATCAACGCCCTGGGAAAAGAGATTCAGCGCCAAGTTCACGACGTCCACGTTGCCGGTGCGCTCACCATTACCAAAGAGCGTTCCCTCCACGCGGTCCGCGCCCGCGAGCACGCCCAATTCGGCGGCCGCCACGCCCGTACCGCGGTCGTTGTGCGGATGCAGCGACAGGACCACGCTGTCGCGGCGGTGAACGTGGCGCAGGAACCATTCAATGGAGTCGGCGTAGAGATTGGGGGTGTACATCTCGACCGTGGCCGGCAGGTTGAGAATCAACGGTCGCTCGGGAGTGGGATCGATCACTTCGATCACCGCGTTGCAGATCTCGAGCGCATACTCCAGTTCGGTGCCCGTGAAACTTTCCGGCGAGTATTCGTAGAAGAATTCCGTCTCGGGCGACGTCGCCTCGAGTGATCGACATATGGAGGCCGCATCAGTCGCGATCTTGGTGATGCCGACGGTGTCGAGGCCGAACACGACTCGTCGCTGCAGGGTCGAGGTTGAATTGTAAAAGTGCACGATGGCCCGCTTCGCGCCGTGCAGTGACTCGTAGGTTCGGCGAATCAAGTCCTCGCGGCACTGGGTCAGCACCTGGATCGTGACGTCGTCGGGTATGAGGTCGTTGTCAATAATGTGGCGGACGAAGTCGAAATCGGGCTGACTGGCGCTGGGGAAACCAACCTCAATCTCCTTAAATCCCATCAGAATCAATTGGGCAAACATCGCGTTTTTGCGGTCCATGTCCATGGGGTCGATCAACGCCTGGTTGCCGTCGCGCAGGTCGACACTGCACCAGCGCGGCGCTGTGGTTAGACGGTTATTTGGCCACGTGCGGTCGGGCAGTTCAACGGGGATCGTGGGCTGATACTTGGCGAACGCCATGGGGCTTGCCTGCTGGTCTCGAAACGCCATGTCCATCCTTTCCTTACCGCCATCGTGCGAGAAACAAAAAACCCCCGCATATGCGGGGGGTCAGACGAACTCGCGCTCGTCCTATTGAAGTAGTAGCTCGGCACTCTGGATAGTCTTCACATTTTCACTCTATCTCACTGACGACGAAAGTCCAATGGACCACTAACCTGGACGTCAATGGGCTTCCTCAAGACAATCGTCAAGATCCTCTTTGCTGTCGTACTCGTAGCCTCGCTCACGGGCGTCGCGGTGCTCGTAAAGAAGCCCAAGAACGCAGACCCCGTCAATTTCGACGAGTGGCCGCCCGTGCCCCAAAACCCCTCTGTCTAGCCACGTACACAGCACCCGCAGTATTCAAAAGGAGAAATCATGTCAGAGATGGAATATCGCCGCCTAGGCCGTTCGGGCCTGCAAGTCAGTGTGTTGTCATTTGGTTCCTGGGTCACCTTTGGCAAGAAGGACCAGCTCGAGACGGCAAAGGAAGCGGCCGAGTGCTTGAGCGCCGCCAAGGACGCCGGCGTCAACTTCTTCGATAACGCCGAGGCCTACTCCGCGGGTGAGTCCGAGCGAGTGATGGGCCAGGCCTTTCGAGACCTCGGCTGGAAGCGTCACGAGTACATTGTCTCGACCAAGTTGTTCTGGGGCATTCACGACGAGATCAACATGAAGAACACGCTCAACCGCAAATACCTGAGCCAGGCCATCGACGCCTCGCTCGAGCGTTTCGGACTGGACTTCGTTGACCTCGTCTTCTGTCACCGCGCCGACCCCCAGACCCCCATCGAAGAGACGGTCTGGGCCATGAGCGACATGATCACCCAGGGCAAGGCTCTCTATTGGGGCACCTCGGAGTGGACCGCCGACGAGATCCGCGCGGCCTACGACATCGCCGACAGGCACAACTTGCACAAGCCCCTCATGGAGCAGCCGCAGTACAACATCTTGTGGCGCGAACGGGTGGAAAAAGAGTACGCGCGGCTTTACGAGGACATTGGACTGGGCACCACGATTTGGTCGCCGTTGTCGTCGGGCCTCTTGACTGGAAAGTACATGAACGGCATTCCCGCGGGCTCACGGGCCACATTGCCCGGCTACGAATGGCTGAAGGGCATGTTGACCGACGAGGGGCGCAACAAGAAGGTGGCCGATCTCAAGGTGATTGCCGACGAATTAGGCGTGACGCTCGCGCAGTTCGCGTTGGCCTGGTGCGCCAAGAACCCCCACGTCTCGACGGTCATCACTGGCGCGTCCAACGCGGACCAGGTTCGCGAGAACATGACCGCGCTGGACGTGATGCCGCTGATCACTAAAGAGATCATGGACCGCGTCGACATCATCAGTTTCTTCTAGATCCGTTGCCAACCGAGTCGGGTCACCCCGAGCTGGCGGGCAACATCGATGTTCAGTCCACGTGGCGAGCGAGAACCGTCTAGAACCAGTGGATCCTTGAGAGCGGCCAAATCCTCAGGAACACCTTGCCGATGATGCTCGACTTCGGCACGAAACCCCACGATCGACTGTCACATGATGGCGGGTGATTGTCACCCATCATGAAGTAGTCACCAGCGGGAACGTGAATCTTCCCGATCGCCGTACCCAATGGCTCAATGTGCGGCCAGTTCTCTTTTAGGGCCTTGCCGTTCACGTAGATCGTGTTCCCCTTGGACGTGAGGTTGTCACCGGGCAAGCCAATAACTCGCTTCACCAAGTCTGCGACTGCATCTCCACACGCGGTGGCAACCTTCTTGGGGGCCTTGAACACAACGATGTCACCCCGGTTAATAGTGCCGAAGTCGACGCTCAGTTTGTCGACGATGATGCGATCGCCAACATGCAGGGTGGGGTACATCGAACCCGAGGGCACGAAGTACGTCTCGAATACGAACGTGCGCATGATGAGCGACACCAGTACCGCCACGATGAGGATCACGATCCATTCGGTCAGCGCTTTCCTGCGTGATTTCGTTGTTGTTGGCGTGGGTTCGGCTGTGGGCGCGACTTCGAGCGACGGATCAGTCATAGACAAACAGTAACGCTGACGCCAGCTTTGAAATCTCAGTCTTGTCGAGCAAGAGGCTCATTTTCGTTCGATCCACGAGGAGTTCACCACGGCGCCATGCGATGATCATGTCGAAAGAACGCGCTAGCGAAGCGTAATGAGATGAATGTCGACGATGCCGTCAGTCTCACGCAGACGAGCAACGACCTCTGCCGGCGTTGGTGTCGACGTGGAGAGCACCATCAACGCGGTCTGGGACATCGCGTCGGGGCCAACCGCCATGGAGGCAATGGACACGTCGGCCTCGCCGAGAGCGACGCCGACGATGCCAACCATTCCCGGGCGGTCGTCATTGCGCACGACCAACATCGAAGCGGCGGGCGGAATCTCGACGCTGTGAGCGTCGACGCTCACGATGCGAGTTTCGAGACGGCTGCCGATGGTCATCAACGTTCCCGACACCGCGTGGTGACCCGACCTGACGGTGATGAGGTTCACGTACTCGGGCGACTCCACCGTGGAGATCTCGCTGTAGGTGAGGTGGTGCTCCGCCGCGAGCTGGGGCGCGTTCACGAACGAGACGCCGTCGTGACCGGGTGAGACGAGCAGCCCCTTGAGCGCGCACAACGTCAATATCTTGGTACCGGATCCGGCGAGTTCGCCCTGGTAAATGACTTCGAGGTCCGCTGGCTCACCATCGAGCAATCCGCCAATAAAGCGGCCGAGCACTTCGGCGAGGCCCATGAACGGGCGCACCACATTGGACACTTCGCCGGCTGAGACGTTGACGGCGTAGGGCACAAAGTCGCCCGCGAGCGCCAACTGCACCTGCTCCGCAATCGTGATGCCGGCCTTGTCCTGTGCTTCGGCGGTGGAGGCACCCAGGTGCGGCACAACCACGACGGAAGGGAGCTCGAAGAGCGGAGACTCCGTCGTCGGTTCCTTTTCGAAGACGTCGAGGGCGGCGCCCTGGACGTGGCCGTCGCGAATGGCCTCGGCCAAGTCGGCCTCATTGACAATGCCGCCGCGCGCCACGTTGATGATGCGCACTCCCTGCTTGGTCTTCTTCAACGAATCGGCGTTCAGCAAGTTTGTGGTCTCTTTGTTCTTCGGTAGGTGAATCGTGATGAAATCGCTCTGTTGCAGGAGCGTCTCCAAGTCCATGAGTTCGACACCCATGTGTCGAGCACGCTCTTCGGTGATGTAGGGGTCGTAGGCCACGAGACGCATGCCAAAGGACATCGCACGTTGGGCCACGAGCGCGCCGATCTTGCCCAGACCAACGACGCCCAAGGTCTTGCCGTAGAGTTCGACGCCCTCCCACTTGCTGCGCTCCCACTTGCCATCCTTGAGCGCCGAGTGAGCTTGGGGGATATTTCGAGCTTGGGCCAGCAACAGCGCCATGGTCTGCTCGGCCGCCGACAAGATGTTCGACTGGGGCGCGTTGACGACCATCACACCTAATTCCGTGGCTCGGGTCACGTCAACGTTGTCCAGCCCGATGCCGGCGCGACCAACAACGACGAGATCCTTGGCCGCCTCAAGGGTGGATGCGTCAACTTTGGTCGCCGAACGAATAATGAGGGCGTGCGCACCCTCGACCGCGACGATCAGTTCTTCGGGCGACAGGCCCAGGCGGACATCGACGTCGTGGCCGGCGTTGCGTAGTTCTTCGAGCCCAGTCTCAGCGATCTCCTCAGATACAAGTACACGGGCCACCGCTACACCTTTCGTTTTGTCTTCTAACACTAAAGGAGCTGAAGATTAGTCAGCCCGCCGCAACAAACTTGGCGAACCGCTCGAGGCCCTCCGCGAGGTCCTCGTCGCCGAGCGCACAACTCAATCGGAAGAAACCGGGAGCCCCAAAGGCCTCGCCGGGCACGACGGCAATCTTGATTTTTTCGAGCAGGGTGGCCGCCAATTCCACGCTCGTCGTGGCGACCTCGCCATCCAATGACTGACCGAGCAGGCCCTCAACATTGGGGAAACAGTAGAAGGCGCCCTCGGGCTGGGGACAACTGACCCCATCAATGGCGTTGAGCATCGAGGTCATCGTCGTGCCTCGACGCTCGAAGGCGTCGCGCATCTGCGCGACCGCACTGAGATCGCCCGTGAGGGCCGCGATCGCCGCACACTGGGAGATATTCGAAATGTTCGACGTGGTCTGACTCTGATAGTTGACCGCGGCGTCCATGATGTCCGGCGCGCCAATCATCCAGCCCACGCGCCAACCCGTCATCGCGTAGGTCTTGGCCACACCGTTGACCACCACCCAGCGATCACCAATCTCTGGAGCAACAACGGGCAGCGAGGAGAACTTCGCGTCGCCGTAGACGAGGTGTTCGTAGATCTCGTCACTCATCACCCAGATGTCGTGTTCGCCCGCCCATCGGCCAATCGCGGCGACCTCGTCGGGACGCACCACGGCGCCCGTCGGGTTCGACGGTGACACAAAGATCAGCAACTTCGTCTTTGGTGTGCGTGCCTTTTCCAATTCGTCCACCGTCACCCGGTAGCCGTTGGCCTGACTCGTCATGACGGGCACCGCGGTGGCGCCGGTCAGATACACGGCTTCGGGGTACGTCGTCCAATAGGGCGCCGGAATAAGGACTTCGTCGCCCGGGTTGAGCAGCGTCATCAACGTGGTGATCACGGCGTGCTTGCCACCGTTGGTCACCAGGACCTGGTTGGAGTTGATCTCTAGACCACTATCGCGCCTGGTTTTGGCGACAATTGCCTCACGAAGCTCGAGTATGCCCGCCGTC
>JBEKQN010000070.1:0-10793 GCA_049519675.1 Acidimicrobiales bacterium
TGCATTGAATACTCTGTCGTCCGTCCCTAGCGAAGGATCCACTTAAATGTGGTGAGTTACTGCATGAGTCCAGTAATAGGTTCTTGAGATTGGTCTCCGTCGATTGAGGGTTGCCTCGCCAGCTCAGAACTGCGTCAGCAGACAGCAATCGACCCGGAGGCATTTCGGAGGGACGGTCGAGTCCAATGGGTCCCGTGCCGGAAACCAGCCTCCAACGTCCGTCAACGTAGTGGTAATAAACATAGAGGCCGTCCGCATTTGAGACGTTACCGATTACGCGAGCCCACGAATGATCTCGCACTTCATAAGAGATTTGGACGGCGAGCAGTTCATGAAGATTTTGGTCTTCCTCCTTGGCCGTTCGATAACTCTGCAAGTTCGCGCTGCTACTCCAATCTCGTTCAATCAAACGAGCGAGAGACTCCAATGAGCCTGGAGCCTTGGAATTTGTCACTATCGAAAGTGTCAGCGCCGTGAGAGCTCCCGACGCATTGGCAGAAACTTCATATCCCGCTCCCGCCACCAACAAGGGCAAGATGACCACAAACCCGAAGAGGGTCGTCCTCAATACTTGCAACCGCTTTTTACCAATCCGAGCCATGAAAATTGACAATACGCCAATGTTCTCGGGCGTCGGCCACTCTCGCAACCGCGGCCCGACGTGAACCCGCACGGACCTTCAAAGCGATAGAAAGTGGAACGCCTACGACGCGTCTCGTCGTAACTCAAGACCCGCCAGCACCAAAAACTCAGCACCCATCTAGCACCCCTTTTGCGAAGAACCGTGGTGAACAGTGGACCAAAACCGTGGTTCCGCAATGATGAAACAACAACGTAAAACGCGGTAAACTCAAGGGATTACACAGTTTGCAAAGGATAAATAGAGTTCGATTTGATGGCTTAGGAAACCATTGCTCTATCCCCTGAGCTACGGGAGCAAATAAGGGCTTTGGGCTTTCCTAAGGCCCACTTCCAGGATTTTGCCCGGATAGTGCCCTGCAAGTGGGAAAATGCTGTCGGTTACTGTCAACCGTGTCTCACTGAGATCGAGTGTACTTCGCAAACCATCGAAACATACTTCAAATCGCTTGCGACCGGCGAAGTGCCAGTGGACTTGAACAAATACGCCGATGGTGGTCGACAACAAGCGACCGAGACCGAAGACAAGGGTCGCTCTTTCGTTCGCGCGTCGCTCTTTGAGACTTAATACATCTATTGCGATACTGCGCATCGATTCATCTCCTGGTCAATCACGGACGAGCACTTTGCGCGCCGGTTGCCTCCAATTGTTTTCGATGTTCCGGCTTACGTAAGTAGGCGATATTCGGGAAGGCAATGGGGCACCAGAATCACTAACGCTGCACCGCTAAGGTTGGCACCGATGCCACGAAAAATCGCGGTGCTGGTTGCCATTGTCGTCGTAATTGGACTTGCCTTAGGTGCCTACTTCAACTTTCGTCACCACCCTGCAAGGGTCCCGGCAGCAGCAGCGACCACAACGACCGCTACCCCAACGACCACTACAAAGTTTCCAGTAACGACCACCACCAGGGTTCCAGTAACGACCACCACCAGGGTTCCAGTAACGACCACTACCAGGGTTCCAGTAACGACGACCACCGTTAAGCGCAGCACTAAGCCAGCCCTACCTTTTGTGGGCACAAACTACGGCGACACCCCGCCCCTCGGAAACCCAGGAATTTCACGCGACGGGTTTGTCAACTGTGACCTTCCACACCCGATCGCTTACATCAAGTTCACTACTGGCTACTCCGAACTATTCACCGTTAACTTACAAAACGCGGACTGGCTTATGGGCTATGACTATGCACTCAGACCACTACCAAACTCGCTGGACGTCGTCGACGAGCCCAACCAATCCAGTGTAGGAATTACCCACGTCTCAGGCTCTGACGGGTGCGTTATAAACCCGTATCCGGGATAACCAGCGCTGCCAAGCCCGGCGTCCTAACCCTCCAAAGCGACGCGAATGTGTGACACTAACTGAAGACCGCGACTCAAGAATGCCCGCCTTACGGAGTTGTGGAGGCAGTTTGTCTGGCAAAGTCAGGTTTTGGCGACGTCGGCGATGACGACGTAGAAATTGGATTTCGTGTGCCGCCATCAATCCATGCATCGTGGGCGCAACGATTCTCATGTTCGGCCAGCGTGTCGCGCTCTTTGGTCGCTGCCGCAAACCAAGCGGGGTGTGCAAGCCCTCTTGAGTTGTCAGGGCGAGTGAACTTGACGACATTGAAATAAGCCTCTTTGATCTGGTCCATTGACGCGTTCTGTTTGACGCCAAGGCCAACGATCTCGTAAGAATCAACGACGAAGTGTTCGACGGTCACTTCGTCAAAGATTCCGTCAAACTCATGCCTGAGGTCCTCGAGCGACTTTTTGATCAATCGTTGTTCGTCTTAGGGCGGGTCGCGCAACATTCGGTTGTCGGCAATGGCTTCCCTTTCTTTTAGGTATTCAACTCAAGAAGATCGGCGAGGAGGTTTCGAACTCGCCGTTCAATATCGTCACGAATCTGACGAACTTCATCGACGTCTTTGCCGGCCGGATCCATCAGTTCCCAGTCCACGTAGCGCTTACCCGGATACACGGGACACGCGTCGCCACAGCCCATCGTGACGATGACGTCGGCGTTCAACCCCATTTCGTCGGTCAACTTACGTGGCGATTCGCTGGTGATGTCAATGCCCTTTTCCTTCATCACTTCAACGACCGCAGGATTTAATGTCTCGCCCGGGGCGGAACCAGCCGAATGGACGACGACTCGGTTCCCTCCGAGAGTGCGGGCAAATCCCGCAGCCATTTGCGACCTCCCTGCGTTATGCACGCACAGGAAAAGTATCTCCGGACGATTCTTCATCGGACAACTTCGAGTGCCGCAACCGGACTGTAGAAGCGCCGTTTCGCCCACAGGGAGACGTAGACCAGGCCGACCAGCACGGGCACTTCAATGAGGGGGCCGACGACTCCGGCCAACGCCTCACCGCTCGTCACGCCAAAAACGCCGATGCAGACCGCAATCGCCAACTCGAAGTTGTTGCCGGCCGCGGTGAAGGCGAGTGTCGCGGTTCGGTCGTAGGCAAGTCCAATCGCCCGGCCGAAAGCAAATGATCCGAACCACATGATCGCGAAATAGCACAGCAGTGGCAAGGCAATTCTCGCGACGTCGCTCGGCCGATCGGTAATGGTGTGACCCTGCAGGGCGAAGAGGATGACGATGGTGTAGAGAAGTCCGTAGAGGGCGAAAGGCCCGAGTCGAGGCAGCAGCTTCGTCTCGTACCATTCGCGTCCTCGAAAGTGTTCACTCAGCGTGCGCGTCAGGTAACCCGCGACGAGCGGTATGCCTAGGAAAATTGCGACCGTCTCGGCGATTCGACCAATGGAAAAGTGCACGCCCACGGTGCTGAGACCGAGCCAACCGGGTAACACCCTGAGGTAGAAGTAACCGAGCAGCGCAAATGCGACGATCTGGAAAAGCGAATTGATCGCGACCAGCACGGCGGCCGCCTCTCGGTTGCCGCCCGACAGGTCGTTCCAGATGAGCACCATGGCAATGCACCGCGCCAGACCCACGATGACGAGACCGGTTCGATAGGTCGGCAGGTTCGGCAGCAGGAGCCAGGCCAACGTGAACATGACCGCCGGGCCTATCAGCCAGTTGAGCACCAGCGACGAGACGAGCAAACGTCGGTCGTGCGTCACGGTACCCAACCGGTCGTAGCGGACCTTAGCCAGCACCGGATACATCATCACCAACAGTCCAATGAAGATAGGCAGCGAGGTACCCGACGTCACCTGCACGGCGTTGAGATGCGCGTTGAGGTCAGGGAACGCTCGCCCGAGCCCGATGCCCACGGCCATCGCCAGGACGATCCACACTGGCAGGAACCGGTCGAGGAACGACAGCCGCTTGACGACTGGGGCGCTCACGTGGGTACCCAACTCTTGATCAGAGATTGCGCCGCTCATCACGGTGCCGGAATATCCACGTAGCTTGGACTTAGCAGCACGAGGCAGCGTCGGAGGCCGCAAGTGACTCGCTCGAGCAGCACGTCTCGTCGCCCGAAAGTGATACCGATTCGTTCGCGTCAGCGAGCACGGTGTAGACCTCCCAGCGCGAGCCATCAGGTCCGTCGACCCACACCTTGTCCTGGAGCGCGTGGCAACAGATTGTCCCGTCTTCAATGTCGGTCTCGAAGCCCTCGTTGGCTAGGTACCGAGTAGCTTCGACTACCTCGTCCGTGGAAAAGACCTCGACCCCGAGGTGGTTTATGGTGCCCGGAACATCGGAGTTTTCAAAGAGCACCAACTTGAGCGGCGGTTCGGCGATGGCGAAGTTCGCGTAACCGGGACGAATCTTTGCTGGCGTGGTCTTGAAGAACTTGGAATAGAACTCCACGGACTCATCAAGGTTCGACACGTTAAGGGCGAGTTGCAATCTGGACACGTTGGTCTCCTTTACATTGATACTTGTCAATGTAAAGGTAGCCGTCACATTGATGTTTGTCAATAGTACAATTGAAGAAATGCCGCATCCCAAGACCATCGCCGTAGACGAGAACATCGTCAGTTGCTGCAGTCCCCTAGCAAACATTGCGCTGACCGAGGTCGAAGCGGTTGACGTTGCCCAGATCTTTGGGGCACTGAGCGACCCGGTGCGTCTACGTTTGCTGTCACTCGTTGCGTCTGAGGACGAGGTATGTAGTTGTGCACTAGAAGAACCGCTGGGCAAAAGCCAACCGACCATCTCGCACCACACGAGAATCCTGGCCGAGGCGGGACTGATTGTTGGCGAAAAGCGGGGACGCTGGATGTGGTGGCGCGTCGTTCCGGAGCGCTTGGCGGACGTCGCGCGGATTATGTCGTGAATACCACCGTCGACCTTGTGAATTACAAGTGAGTCCCGCCGGAAGGGTTCGAGAGCAAGCGCTCTGAGCATCGCACTTTGACAATGCGCAAGCGTGCGATGGGCGTTGATGGCGTGATTGTCCCTCGTCGCTAACCTTTCAGACTCATGGCAATTCTCATTGACTTACAGCAAATCTCCCTCGATGGAGCGGATCGAACACTGTTACAGGATCTCTCTCTCACAATTTCCTCGGGAGACCGAATTGGGGTTGTGGGCATCAATGGCGTGGGAAAGTCAACGTTACTGAGGATCATTGCTGGCGATTTGGAGCCCGACTCAGGCAGTATTCGCCGGGGCCGAGAAGTCAACGTCGGATTCTTAGAACAAATTCCCCACTTGCCCGACGGAACCGTGCGCGAGGCGTTGGGTTCGGGATGGCAGGTCGACGCCGCTCTCGACCGCCTCGGGATGCTCGGAGCCGCCGACGTCAGAACAGCGCACTTGTCGGGAGGTCAGCTCAAGCGCGTGGCCTTGGCCCGACTCTTTGCCCAACCTATTGACGTGCTCATCCTCGACGAGCCCACCAACCACTTGGACTTGGGCGCCATTCAGTGGTTGGAGCAGCAGATCATCAATTTTCGCGGCGCCATCATCTTGGTGAGCCACGACCGATTCCTTCTCGACCAGGTCACGACAAGAATGGTCGAGATTGACCGCGGCGCCACGTACATCCACGCGGGAGGATATTCGCGTCTGCTCGAAGCGCAAGCCGAGCGCGAAGAGCACGCAGCGTCGGCCGAACAGACACGCCGAAACCTCGCTCGAACCGAGCTCGCGTGGTTGCGTCGCGGCGTCAAGGCCCGCTCCACGAAACCGCAGGCACGAATCGATGCGGCACAACGTCTGCTCAACAGTCGTCCGCAATCGGCGGCCCGTGTCGGTCCGCTCGATCTCAGTGTGACGATGCCCCGCTTGGGCACCACGGTGATCAAGGCGCACAACGTCTCGTTTTCCTATAGCAACGGACGCGAGATATTGCACCAGGTGAATCTCGAACTTGGCCCGGGTGACCGCATTGGCATTGTCGGACCCAATGGCGCGGGCAAGTCAACATTCGTTAATTTGCTCTCCCAGCACATAGAACCATCGTCGGGAACGATAAAACGGGGACCCACCGTCGTGACGGCGTACTTCGAACAGAACGGAGGCCGCTTCGATCTGGAATCAACCGTCCAAGAACTCGTCGCCGGGCCCCACGGCATACCTGGATCGCTCGCGGACGTGGCGCTGATGAAGCGCTTTTGGTTCACCGGAGCGTTGCCGCTCACCAAGGCAAAGGATCTCTCTGGAGGAGAGCGGCGGCGCTTGCAGTTGCTCCTGACCTTGGCGTTACGGCCCAATGTTCTCTTCTTGGACGAACCAACAAATGATCTGGATCTCGAGACCATTCGACTCATTGAAGACTTTTTGAGCCAGTGGCCGGGCACGTTGATTGTGGTGTCGCACGACCGTACGTTCCTGAGCCGCACCACTGACCGTCTGTTGGAAGTTCACCAGGACGGAACGATTGCGGACGTCCCTGGTGGAATCGACGCCTGGATTGCCCGCGCCGCGGGTGTCGTCACGATTCCCTTTTCGGGCGATGAGAATTCCAGCGCACCGGGCACCACGTCGGCAGTACCGCTGGGGCGACAGGTACGCGACGCGGAAAAGGAGATGTCGCGACTTGACCGACGCCGCAATTCGCTCAATGCGAAAATCTTGGCGAGCAATGACCGTGAAGAGCAATCCCGGCTCGGGTCCGAATTAGAGAGCGTGCAGCGCGAATTGAGCGTGGCCGAGGAATACTGGCTGACATTGGTGGAATAGTTCGATTTGCAGATTCACTAGGAACGCACTTCGTCGCGCCCGCGTCATTCGGGTCGAGCATCGACGCTGAAGGCGGACTTCCTTTCAGACACCCTCCTTTAATGAATCCGAGACACTGGTTTTTACTCTCGCTACACCAAATTTGGATCAATTCTCTCTATTTCTCTAGGTTTTTGTTCGTCACGCTGCTACGTTTTTCCATAAATGGTGGCGCTAGAGAATCGCCATCGTGACGTGAAGTAACCGGCGCCGGTGAACGCAATTCACCGCACGGTTTGGATCGGGAGGCCAGCATGAAAAAGTCAAACTGGAAGATCTTCTCGGTCGGCGCGGTCATCGCGTCTCTGACGTTGGCGGCCTGCGGAGCGTCTGCCTCCCTCAATTCGGCCATCTCCTCAGTTAGCGCATCGCAGTACCTGCAAGTGCACTTCACCGCTTCGCTTTCTGGTGCGGACGCACAAAAAGCGGAGCCGATACTCTCGACCCTGTCCTACGACGTCATTGAATCGAGCACGTCGGGCCAATCGCTGTCTCAGTCCACGGGCAATATCAACACCGAAATCGATGTCAACGTGGGCACTCAGGCCCTCGCAAGCATTCGCGACATCGGCACGAACTTCTACTTTGAAGTCAATGCTCAGGCGCTCGCGAGTCTGCCCAGCGTGAACTTGCCGTCGCAGACGATCGCCGCGGTTGAATTGTTGCTCAATAATCGCTGGTTCGAGGTTCCGGCCAGCCTCATTGCTGCCAATGAGCCAACGCCGCCCACCGCGGCCCAAACCGCGAAGGAACAGGCCATCGTCCAAGAGATAATCAATGACTTGACGGGTGTTATCGAAGCGAACAACTACACGACGCTGCCCGGCGGCGGATTCTCGCAGGCGGGCACCCTCCAATCCATCATCACCGCGGTACTCCCCACCATAGAAAAGCTAGATAGCAACGCACCTAGCCCCGGCAAGGTGCCCGGTACATACACGGTCGCAATAAAGATGTCTGGTTCGACCGCCACCAGTGCCTCTATTTCGATCACGGCGCCCAATGGCAGCTTGGGCAACTCAACGGGAGAAATTGACGCGACGATCGCGCACGCCGCGATAACCGTGTCAGCACCCACTGGCGCCACGACGATCACCCCGGCGATGATTACCCAACTCGAAGGGCAGGTGGCCGCCGCCCAGTAGCCGCGACTGTGGACTACGAGGCTGACGGCACGAACACTTTCACGCCAGCACGGAGCGCAGTTCGCCTTCGAGTGAGTTCGCGTTGCGCGTGGCGAGCGCCGCGTTGAGGTCCATGACGTCAAGAATCTGTGCCACCTGCTGCTGGCCAATGTCGAGCGGATGAGACTCGTGAAACGCTCTGATCTCCGCGGCGAATTCCTCGTCCGCCACCAGCAACGAAAGTCCGGCCGCCATGGCGACGGGCGATCCGGGAGGGAAGCGCTCGACGGCCTCGCTCCACCGATTCGTCATGGAGCGCCAAATCTGCGGACCGGCAACTCGGCTTCGGATCATTGATCCAATGAGGTACGGCGCGTCCTGGGTACGAATGGTGGTGAAGCACCGCTCGAAGGCGTCCAGTAGCACCGCCGGGTCGCTAGAGCTGGCCGGGGCGAAGAGATAACGTTGCTCGTCCTGGGGATTCGTCGCAGATTCACGTCGTTGCTCACACGTCTCCGGATCGCCCGGACGTTGCTGGAGCATCGTGATCGAGACAACCGCATTGGCGACGTCGCCGCTGACAGCCCCCGCATCAAAGCGCGACGTCGCTTCGGCAATGACCGAACCGTCATGGCCCACAGCGCCAAGGACCGAGATGACGATCGCGCGAAGCTCGCCGGCCTGCGTTGACTCGCCATCAACCGCGTCCCAGCCGAGTCTCGCCAGCACCGGTGCGCACAGTTGTTGGACAACGTCCTGCAGCGCCGCTCTGCCCGCGTCATCGGCAATCCGGTTAGCCATGTCAATTGCCCGCACTACCACGCTCCACGTGGCCGGCTCGTCGAGGTCCTTAAGACCCTTCGCCAAGATAAAGAGGTCCCTGAAGGTAGATCTGCCGACCACGATCGAGGCCCAGGTGTCGGAGAACAGAACCGCGCGCTCCAGTTCGTCGAGGTCTTTAAGCCGTGCAGCGATGGCAGTCAGTTGATCAGTCGCATAGGCCGTCCGGTAGAAGCCTGAACCTCCAGCGTTCACCAGGCTCACACCTTCGGAATGAATGGTCATCGAAGGGCCCTCCAAGAGGTGGGTTGACGTCGCGCCGCCATCGAGTGAACGAACGAGGATCGGGACTTTCCAGTCCCGGCCAATGTTTGACGCACCCACTACTTCGACGTACGCGAATGGTTCTTGAGAGACGGTGTCACCGTTAACCGACACCAGCGGGTACCCGCCTTGGAGTATCCAGGTGTCCATGATGTCGCCGACTGTCTGACCAGATACGGCTTCGAGGGCCGCCCAGAGATCGGTGGTGACGGTATTGGCGTACGCGTGGCGTTGCAGGTAGATCCGTACGCCATCGCGAAACGTTGATGCTCCCAGATACTGCTCGAGCATTCGAAGTACGGCGCAGCCCTTTATATACGTCAAGATGTCGAACATTCCGGCACAGTCATCGGGCGAAACAACTTCATATTCAATCGCTCGTGTCGAGTGCTGGCCGTCGACGGTGAAGGCCATGTCACGCGACGGGTTGAATCCGACCCACTTCTGCCACTCCGGTCGGAAATGGTCGGTGCACAGCGACTCCATGAACGTGGCGAAGGCCTCGTTCAACCAAATCCCCTGCCACCAGTCCATCGTCACGAGGTCGCCGAACCACATGTGGGCCAACTCGTGGTTGACGACGAGCGCCACGCGTTCCAGTTCGGCATGCGACGCCGTCGCCGGATCAATGAGCAGTTCTGTCTCGCGGAACGTCACGCAGCCCAGATTCTCCATCGCACCTTGGGCAAAATCCGGTATCGCGACCAAGTCAACCTTATCGCCGGGATAGGGAATAGCAAAGTAGTCGCTGAAGTATTCGAGGGCGTGCGCGGCCACTTCTATGGCCCACTCGGTGAGGTGGCCCTTACCGAGCGGGTAGACCACGCGCAACGGAACTCCATCAACCATGGTCACGGGCGACGCTTCGAAGGGTCCAACTATGAAAGCAACCAGGTACGTGGACATGACCATTGTCTCGGCGAAGCAGACCTCGCGACGGCCATCGCCCAGAGGCCGTGAAGAGACTTGTGTCGTATTCGAATAGGCCGCTGACTCTTCGGGTATCGCAAGCGTCACCTGGTAGGTGGCCTTGACGGCCGGATCATCCCAGCAAGGGAACGCTCGTCGAGCGTCAGTCGATGCGAACTGGGTGGTGGCGATGACGTGCGAAGTGCCATCGTCATCGACGAAGGTCGAACGATAAAAGCCCCGCAACTGATCATTCAGGGTTCCGGTGAAGTCAATAGAGATCGTGGCGGGCCCAACGGGCAACGCGGTGTCAAAGTTGAAGATTGCCGTTTCGTATGTTTCGTCGAGTATCGCGTCGTTAGAGACCTCCGTCCTCCCCTCGAGGTGCACGGTCGCGGGGGACACGCCGAGCTCGATGGCGTTGAGGGCAAATGAGGTGACTTCAACCTTGAAGTCCACGTCGATATCTACCGAACCCTCGAACGTGGCACCATCGAGATCGACATCAATGCAAAGCCGATAGGCCGAGGGAACAACAGTGTGCGGCAGGCGATACGGGTTTGAAGACGTGTCGATTGTTTTTGTTTTGCTCATGGCCCGAATGCTATTGGACGACCACGTCTCGTTCTTTGAGGTGCTGGCCATACCCCCGACCAACTGAGGGCCAGCAGGGACGCGTCGTTCATACCTCTGGTAGAAAAGAGCCTCGCAACCTATACTTCGCACTTGGCCACGCAGCGTTTTTATGTGCGAACTTTGGCTCACGGGCGACGTTCGTGTGCTGGAGAATTCGCGCGGGATGGGAACTGACAACTATGGCAGTTTGGATACGGGTGCTCGCGGGTCTCATTGGCCTTCTACTTCAATTGCTGGTGCTC
>JBEKQN010000071.1:0-10784 GCA_049519675.1 Acidimicrobiales bacterium
GTTGACTCACAGAACACAATCCCGGCCCGCTCGGCCGCGCGGGCGACCTGCACTTCGGCGCGACGCGCCAACATGCCACCAAAGCCGACGGGCGCCAGCAACACGGGCATGGCGAGCTCTTGACCCATCACCGTTGTCGACAGCGACATCTGCGACACGTCACGCAATACGCGTTGTCGCAATTGAATGTCGCGCAGGTCGTCACGGTTAGCCAACAGCGTGTACTCGCCAAAGGATCCACCGTCGACGTAGTCAAAGAGTTGGCGAGGCAGCCGCTTTCGCGCGAGTTCACGGTAATCGCCAACGGAGGCGGGCGCGAGATTTAACGGATGATCCTTACGTGGCGTTGGCATCCTGCTCATTATTGCCGAAGGCCGACGCTCTGATTTCGAGCCGCCGGTGCCCGGGTGTGTGACGCTACGGTCGCCGCCCCGTGAGGTCCAGCAGCTTCAGCTGCGTCGACGCGTCATCGTCGAGGTCGTCGCTGGGTCCCAGGCCAAAGATACCGATCTGACCAATGACCTCTTTTAACGGAAGCAGTCTGGCATAGACGTGGGTGACCAGCACCTCGGGCAACGCTTCGCTTTCGCCTATTGCACGGGCCAGGTCCCACGCGTGCAGCGTGAGGTCCATGATGCGAAAGTCAAAGAGCTGGTGGACCGGGAAGTCGCCCATCGGGTGATGCACGATGAATTCGGGATCACTGGCGTTGGCGAAGGCAATCGCCTGTTCGCTCAGAGCTCGGCGACACTGTGCGAGCACGTCGGGTGGAACGGCCATCTTGAACAGGTCCGTCGCTTCCTCTTTTGACGCGCCGGCAATGAGTAGCACCGTCATGTCCGACGCTCTGGCCACGTGCCAAATCAGATCGGCGACCGACCAACTTTCACACGGCGTCGCCAGCGCCAGTTCAACATCGGTGACGGGATCGAGGACGGACAGGAAGTTCGTTGTGCTGAGCGCCAGCAATTCGTTCGGGTCCACGAGCAAAACCTACCCCGTACCAGCGGCCGATACGGAGCCGCGAAGAGCGGCCCTCTGCCAGACTGGAACGATGGCGAGCATCTGGGGATTGACGCTGCGAGAGAGTATTGGCGCGGCGTGTCAGCGGCTGGGCGAGAAGAACGTCGTGGACTCGTGCGTGAGAATCATCAACGACCGTGACATGGACGCGGAGTTCGGCTTCGTTCTCTCAGGCCCGCATTCGCAAGCCGTACTTAACGGCGCGGAGGGCGGCGTGAGTGGTCGCTGGCCGCGCACCTGGGCCCTGCGTGCACTCCTCTACGCGTGGGATAGCTGCGCTGAGCCCGCGGTGCTGGTGTGTCTTGACGATGACTCGTGGCGCGTGCGTGAGATGGCCGCCAAAGTCGTGGCCCGTCGCCACCTGGGTGATGCGCTAAACCATGTTGCGGCGTTGCAAAACGACGAAGTGCCGCGAGTCCGGGCGGCGGCGCAGCGAGCCATCACGACGTTGGTTGAGGGCGACGACTGACGTCACCGCGATAAGCGACGCCGCAACTCAGTCGTCAGGTATGAGCGTCGTGATGCAGAACGGGTGACCCGCGGGATCGATCAGCACGCGCCAGAGTTCGGGTGAAGGTTGTGACGCGGCCTTCGTGGCTCCGATTTTGAGTGCCGCAGCCTCGGCCACGTCGAGGTCTTTGACGGCCAGTTCGAGATGCAATTGCTTGGGCACGAGCGCGTCAGGCCAGTCGGCGACCCGATGTTCGTCAACGCGTTGGGCGGTGAGGTAGATACCTGCACCTTTGAGGGCAATGAAATCGTCAGTCTCGAACATCACCTCAAGATCGAGCAGCGCTCGATAGAACGTGGCGAGTTCCTGGGGGTCAGCACAGTCAATTGAGATGGCGGCGAGGCGCGCAATGGGAGTCATGCCACGAACACTACCGCCAGGTGTGACCGAAACCGATGCCGACGCGCCTAGGCGAGCGCCTGGGCCAGGTCGGCAATGAGGTCGTCGACGTCTTCAATTCCCACGCTCAGACGAATGAGATTCTCCGGCGGCTCCAGCGTCGAACCCGCGGCGGATAAATGCGTCATGACGGCTGGCAGTTCAATGAGACTCTCTACGCCACCCAAGGACTCAGCGAGAATGAACGTCGACGTCGATTCACACGTCTTGCGGGCCGACGCCGCGCCGCCCTTCAGCGTGAAGCTGACCATGCCGCCGAAATCACTCATCTGCTCTACGGCGACGTCGTGTCCGCGGTGCGCTTCCAAGCCCGGGTAGTAGACCTTTTCCACCGCGGCGTGGCTCGACAGATACGCCGCGATCGCCGCCGCGTTGGAGCAGTGACGGTCCATGCGCACACCCAGGGTCTTGAGACCCCGGAGCAGCAAGTAGCAGTCGAGCGGTCCCGGCACCGCGCCGATCGCGTATTGGTGGAACCGCAACGTCGCGGCCAACTCATCGTTGTTCGTCGCGACGAACCCTCCGAGGACGTCCGAGTGGCCGCCCACGTACTTCGTGGTCGAGTGCACCACGACGTCCGCGCCCAACGTCAAGGGCCGCTGCAAATACGGCGTCGCAAACGTGTTGTCGACGACCAGCACGGCCCCGTGCTCGTGGGCGACCTCACTGAGCGCCGAGATCGAGACCACCTTTAAGAGCGGGTTGCTTGGGGTCTCCAGCCAGATCATCCTGGTCGACTCACCAATGGCCGCACGCACGGCGTCGAGGTCATCGAGATCGACGGTCGAAATCGTCAAGCCCCAATTGCCGAAGATTCTGGTGAGCAATCGGTACGTGCCGCCGTACGCGTCGTCACCGAGAATGACGTGGTCGCCCGGGGAGAGTGACCGCAGCAGCGCGTCCTCTCCCGCGAGACCTGAGGAAAACGCGACACCGAACTGGGCCTCTTCTAGTGCGGCCAGACACGTTTCCAGCGCCGCCCTCGTAGGATTGTCCCCGCGCGCGTAGTCACTGAATCGCGGCACACCGACACCGTCTTGGGCGTAGGTCGAGGTGAGATAGACCGGCGGGTTCACCGCCCCAATAATTGAGTCGGGCTCGGAACCAACGTGGATTGCTCGGGTATTAAAGCCGCTCACTTGGCACTCCTCTGTTCTAAGAATCCGAGCAGGTCACTGCGGGTGAGCACGCCCACCGGATGACCGCCGTCAAGTACCAGCACGCTCGCTGACGTACCGAGCCGTTTGGTGAGTTCACTGACGCTCATACCCACACCCACCATCGGCATCGGCGGATCGGCGATCTCCTTGACGCGCAGGTCCAGCACCGAGCTGTCTCGGGTGGTCACCTCTAAGAGACCCAGCTCGCTCAGCGAGCCCGACACCTCTTTGGCCGCGAGCGGCAACTCATCGGTCACGGTAACCAGCAACTGGGAGACGTCGTTGCTGCGCATCAGCGAAATTGCGTCGCGCACCAATGTCTCTTCGGTCACGAGCACCAGATCGGCCATCGCGTCCGGCTGTCGATTGACCTTGGCTTCGAGCACGTCGCCAGCGTCCATCTCGTTGTGGGGGCGCAAGAAACCGAAATCGCTCATCCACGTGTCGTTGAATATCTTTGACAGGTACCCCCGACCGGAGTCGGGAATCAGCACCACCACGACGGCGTCCTCGGGCAAGGATTCACCGACCTTGAGCGCGGCCGCGACCGCCGTGCCGCCCGAACCGCCAATCAGGATTCCCTCACGTTGGGTCACCGCGCGCGCCATCGCGAACGCATCGGCGTCGCTCACCGCGATGACCTCATCAACGAGCGTCGGGTCGTAGTTCGCGGGCCAGAAATCCTCACCCACCCCCTCGGTCAGGTACGGCCGTCCCGCGCCCCCCGAGAACACCGATCCGGCGGGGTCCGCCGCGATGATTTTGATGCTCGGGTTTTTCTCCTTCAAGTAGCGTCCGACGCCCGAAATTGTCCCGCCGGTACCCGCGCCCGCCACGAAGTGCGTCACGCGGCCCTTGGTCTGGGCCCAGATCTCCGGTCCCGTCGTCTCGTAATGGGCGCGCGGATTGTGCGGGTTCGAATATTGATCGGGCCTGAAGGAGTTGGGCGTCTCCTTGGTCAGCCGCTCGGCGGTCGAGTAATACGATTCGGGATCTTCCGGCGCGACGGCCGTGGGACAGACGACGACCTCGGCGCCGTAGGCGCGCAGCAGATCGATTTTTTCCGGTGCCATCTTGTCGCTCATGACGAAGATGCACTTGTACCCGCGCTGGGCCGCCACGATCGCCAGTCCCACGCCGGTGTTGCCACTCGTCGGTTCAATGATGGTCGAACCGGGCCCGAGCAGACCGTCGTGCTCGGCGGCCGTGACCATCGTGAGCGCCGGGCGGTCCTTGGAACTGCCACCGGGATTGGTCGTTTCGAGTTTGGCGATGAGGTCACACGTGAGACCGGCACCAATTCTGGCCAGGCGGACCATTGGCGTGTTGCCAATGAGCTCGAGGGGGCTTTCCGCGACATCCATATCGGTGTGCTTCATGGGGATCGTTTCTACTAGCGGAATTGGAGTCGACGGGTTACCAGACTTCTCGATTCATTCTAAAGGTCCATCCAGCACCGAGAAGAAGGTGGATTCTAGGCAAAGTCCTTGTACATGCCCACTGCCAATACCTTGTAGTCCATTGACTCGTACAGGCTTCTCGCTACCGTGTTCGGACCAAACACGTTGAGTCCCAGTCGCCGTCCCCCGTGGTGCGTCACGTACTGCTCGGCCGCCTGCATGGTGAGGCGGCCGTAGCCTTTTCCTCGAAACCCTTCGTCTACCTCAATGTCGTAGATGTACCAATCCCTCGCGACCGGATCAAGCTTGTCGGCAATCCAGAGGACTCCCACAACAGTGTCGTCATCCATGACATTGAATACGCAATGGCCCTCGACCAGATCATCTCCCACAAAGAGCACCTCTTTATTACGCGCCAAGTTGCGTTGCGCGTCGCCGGGCGTTGTGCCGGCATCCAGCAAGTCCTGGTAGTAGCTGTCCCACATGGCGACCATCCACGTCTTTAGATCAGCCGGAGATTTCAACACGAGTCGTATCATTTGAACAATTTAGCGACAGACAACATTCGCGACCGTGCGACTCAGTACCTCATTCCTCGGCACTCGAAAGGTCGAGTCGGTAGAGGACGTGACGCCGGTCGTCCCAGTCGGGCAGCATCGGATGGTCGAAATCATCCTTCTCGTCGTGGACGAAACCCAGCTTTTCCATCACTCGGCGTGACCGCACGTTTCGCACGGTTGTGAAGCTGACCAATTCGTCGCCGGGAGCGTGCACGTTGTCCTTCGCCCAGACCAGCACGGCACGAGCGCCTTCGGTGGCGTAGCCCTGACCCCACGCCTCAAAGCACAGCCTCCAGCCGATTTCAATTGCCGGTCCGGATGGCGCCAGCCACGCCGGCACCGACAGACCAATGAAGCCAATGAAGTCCCGGGTCGATCGAACTTCCACGGCCCAGAACCCGAATCCCCGCTCCCAACCGGCGATCGCTCGATCAATGAACGCGTCAGAGTCCACTCTAGAAATGGGTCCGGGGAAATGCTCGGTGACTCGATGGTCAGCGTTGAGCCGAGCGAATGGTTCGCGGTCGCCTTCGTTCCACTCGCGAAGTATCAGGCGCTCGGTGTCGATGACGGGGACGGCGTACACCGTACGATTATGCCCGCTCGCGATGTGGCTCGGACTTTGGACAGCAGCGTGTGGGCGATCCGGTATTACTTCACCACAAATAAAGCGAATCCGTCGTAGCCCTTGCTGCCCACCGTTTGGACTGCAGTGCCTGACACGCGCTGATCGCCCTTGACCGTGTCGAGGAACTTGCGAATCCCGATGACCCGCTCGTCAGCGTTATGGGGATCAATGACGGCGCCTTCACGCACCACATTGTCGGCGACAATCACGGTGCCCGGTCGAGAAAGCTTCAGGGTCAGGGAAAAATACTCGGCGTAACCCTCCTTGTCGGCATCGATGAAAACAAAATCAAAGGGCTCGACACCCTCGTCGATCATCGAGCGCAATGACGCGGCGGCGGGACCGGTACGAATGTCCACCAGCTCGCCGAGCCCCGCCCGATCGATGTTGATTCGCGCCACGTCCGCGTGGTGCGGCTCTAGTTCGAGGGTGACCAATCTTCCCTCAGCGCCCAACGCCCGGGCGAGCCAGATCGTGCTGTATCCGCCGAGCGTGCCAATCTCCAAAATCCGACGCGCTCCCCTAATTGTCGCGAGCAATTCGAGAAGCTTGCCTTGATTGGGCGCCACGTTGATCTGCGGCAGACCGCCCGCGGTGCTATCGGCCAGCGCGGCATCAAGCGAAGCGTCCGATGGCGCGAGTATTGCGACCAAATAGTCGTCGACATTCGTCCAGAGTTCATTGTCCATGTTCGAAGTCTGCCAGAAACCCGTCAACGACTCTCCTACTTTTCGCCACAATGTCACACGATGGAGAAGAACCAAGGACGTGACCTGCCTGGATTAAATACCAATTGGGGTGCACGTTGCACCGCGGACCGCTACGGGTGAATGCGGATCGGCAAATCTGTCAGATGGTCGATCCGTTTGACAACACCTTCGGACTTGACGGACCGTGAGCCGCGGCTACTTCGACTCCCGACTTAACTAATTCCGACGTGACCCGCTCCACATCGGCTCGTCCGAACCGAGCGCGTGCGCCGGAATCGTCCAGTGCAGCGGCGCGCCGTCGACTTCCAGCGGGGGCGCCAACCGCCGAGCGTCACCCCACGAGGTGTGCTCGATTGGTCCGGTCGCCTCGGGAACCTCGATCGTGCTCTCTAAAGACACGGCGCCGATGTCCGCGGTCGTGATCAACAGTTGCGCCATACGAGCCAGGGACATCCGCCAACGGCTACCGACGCCGTCGGTGGCCCGCATCGCGAGACCGGTGATCGCCGACGCCGCCATCAAGTACCCGGTCGCGTGATCGAGCGCCTGCACGGGAAGGGGCACTGGCGTGTCGATGCCCGCGGCGACCCGGCCCGCGTCAGCGATGCCCGAGCTCATTTGCACGAGGCTGTCGAACCCGCGACGGTTCCTCCACGGCCCCGCCCACCCGTACGCGTCCAGGCTGACGTCGACGAGTCCCGGACGAACGGCGTCGCGAATGTCACTGCCCAGTCCCAAGCGCTCGAGGGCGTCGGCCCGGTACCCGTGGACGAGCACGTCGGTCGTCGACAGCAATTCCAGGAATCGTTCGAGACCGTCGGGACTGCGTAAGTCCAGACGCGCGCACCGTTTCCCTACACCGACCTCCGGGATGACCGCCGGCTCGTCCCAGTCGGGTGGGTCAATCCTGAGTACCTCGGCGCCCCAGCCGGCCAACAGCCGCGTCGCCACCGGACCGGCCAACACCCGCGTCAGGTCGAGGACCCGAACACGCTCGAGCGGACGTTCGTGACCACCAACTCTCGTCGCACGGTCATCGAACGTGGATGAACGCTCAAGTGATACCAAGGGCTCCCGGCTGACAAGTTGACCCTGCGGGTGTTCTCGCCACTGCGCCACCGTGCGCATGGCGGCCGCGGCACCACCAGCGCCCACCACCGCGGTTTCTAGATCCTGCGCCGACCACGCGACGGCGGCCTGTGACACCGCTTCTTGGTCGCCAGAGACACCGAGGACCTCAAGGATCGCGGCACGATGGTGGGCTGCGTTGGCGTGAAGCTTGATCCACCCGTCACCACAGCGATAGTCCCCCGAGACGCTGTCCCACGGCGACGGCATTTTCCAGCCCTGTGGCCGAATCGAGTACGCGAACCACGAGGACGACAGGTCTCTGTTGACCCGCACCGCGCGACGCGGGTCACCATTGGCCGCCAATAACGCCGACAGCGCGACGCCGGCGACCCCGACGGAGGCTTGCGCGAGATCACTGACCGCAAAGACCGACGGCAACGATCCTCCATCGCTCAGTTCCACCGAGGGTGCTGTTGAAGCAATGCCCAAGGCATCGAGGAACGTCGTAAGAAGAGAACGAGCCGAGTCCGCCATAACGCTGCCCATTATTTCATCGAACGCGGCCCCTTGCGGAGCTTGGAGCCCCACTGACACGCCTTGTCGGTCGGTCACCAAAAGAGTTCTTGGCGCGACGGCTAGTCGCCCGTTTCTCCGTCAATTACCTCGCGAAGCAGGTCGGCGTGACCGCAGTGGCGCGCGTACTCCTTAATCATGTGCACCGCGATGAATCGAAGATTGATTGGCGTATCGGTATTGACGGCGAGCGTATCGAGGTTCTGGCCAACCGTCAGCGCGTTCGATTGAGCCACGCACTCGAGGAATTTCTCGCTCACCACCGCGCCAGGGCTCCCCGATGGTTTATTAAAGTCATCGCCGACCATCTCAGGGTCAAAGGCGTACGTCACGGGCACACCCGCGAAGACGTGTCCGAACCACCACACTTCGACGTCCGACATGTGACGGAGTAGTCCCAGCAGGGAAAGGTTCGATGGCGGGACCGAGCGTCGGGCCAGTTGCTCGTCGTCAAGACCCGAGCATTTGAGCACCAAGGTGGCTCGGGAGAAGTCCAGCATCCCCCACAAGGCGTCCGCTTCGTCAGCGACTCTCGACTGTTCAATTCGTTCCGGTCGCTCTATCGGGCTCATTGTCATGACAGTACTCGCGACGACACTCCGCTATGGCAACGAGACATGTCGGTCAGGGTGTCTAGTCGGCATTCTGTGATCCGCAAGCGAGCACGGTCGGTTGCCCTCGGCGTCAACCATGTCGTAGATTCTCGCTATGTCAATTACACCCGACACGAAGGACTGGACCTGGGTATTGGATCGGCCCTGCGCTGAATGCGGATTCGATAGTGGGGACTACTCGCGAGAGGACGTATCGTCGAATATTCGCGCGAACCTCGCTGAGTGGCAGCACCAACTGAAACGTGATGACGTGAAGGTCCGTCCCAGCGCGACGCAATGGTCCGTGCTCGAATACGGCTGTCATGTGCGCGACGTGTACCGGGTCTTCCTAGAGCGAATCACGTTGATGCGCACCGAAGACGATCCCAGGTTCGCCAATTGGGATCAGGACCAAACTGCCATTGATGACGACTACGCCGCACAAGACCCCGCCGAGGTCGCCGCCGAGCTTTGCGTTGCCGCCGAGACCCTCGCGCAGTTGCTCGACGCGGTACAGGGCGAGGAGTGGGCACGTCGCGGCACGCGATCAAACGGCAGTCAGTTCACGATTGAGAGCATCAGCATCTACATGCTGCACGACTCACTCCACCACCTCTGGGACGTCACCTCGGTGTAGGCGAACGCCACAGAACACCTAGGTCTACCGGCGACACGTTTCGGACATGCACGTACTTAGGGTCGAGCGATGACGTCGACGTGGACCACGATGAACAGACCGTCATTGTTGGCGGCCCACGCCATGAATGCGTCAGCGATGGCGTTCAACTCTTGTTGCGTCGTCAGTTTGTATTCGAGACTTTGATGGGCGAATTCGCTCCTGCGCACGCGGTCAGCCCACAGCTGCCCCCACCACATTCGCTCGTCGGCCGTGCGAAAGGTCCAGGTTGATGACGAGACGTCCATGGAATCGAATCCGGCCTGGCGAATCCACGTTGGTAACAAGCGTCCGGCATTGGCGTTGGCGCCATTCTTCTTCGTGAGTTGCTGATAGATCTGCATCCACCTGTCCAGACGCGGATCTGCGGGGGCCCACGTAAACGCTCCGTAGTCACTGTCACGAACAGCGAGCAGCCCGCCCACCCGCAATACTCGGCGCATCTCGTCGAGCGCCGCGACGGGATTGTGTAGATGTTGTAGAACCTGATGGGCGTAGACCACGTCGAAGCTCGAATCAGCGAAGTTCAATTCGTAGACACTGCCCACGTCGAAGACAACGTTGGTCGCACCATTGGACTCCTGGTTCTGGCGCGCGGTCGCTATGACGTCAGGAGATATGTCAATTCCCACGACGCGACCGGGCGCGAGGCGCTGCGCGAGGTCCATCGTGATGGTCCCCGGTCCGCAACCAACGTCTAAGAGGTCTTGGCCGGGTGCGAGGTATCCCAGGAGAAAGCCAGCGGAGTTCTCAGCGGTGCGCCACTGGTGACTACGCAGCACCGACTCGTGATGACCGTGGGAATATCGTCCGGCGTTGTCCGTCACGAAACCAGGCTAACGAAGACCATCACGTCGTTGACCGTCTACTCCGGTATCTGGGTGCTGAGACAAAAGGGATGACCGGCAGGATCGAGCAGCACCACGTATCGTTCGGGCGCCGGTTGAAAGTCGGGCCGCACGGCGCCGAGTGCCAGCGCGTCGACCACGGCTTCATCTAGGTCATCCACCGCCAGGTCCAAGTGCATCTGTTTTGGCGAATCGCTGCCGGGCCAGGTTGGCGGCTGGTAGTCGTCAATCTTCACGGCGGCAAACCAGACTCGATCCGTCTTGACGGCGACAAAGTGGTCGCTCGAGAATGCCACTTCTCCACCAAGAAGGTTGGCCCAAAACGCGGCCAACGTCGCTGGATCGCCGCAGTCGAGCGCCACCGATCCCAATCGAATATTTCTCATTTCCACGAAGTTAGTTCGTGACCGAGGACGATGGCGTCACCAAACGATGTTTCTAAACCGGTTGTCATCAAAAAACGTGATGGCGACAGTGTGCTCGAACGTCGCATACGACTCGGGGTTCTCAAAGTTGCGCGAGTACATCTCTTGCGAGACGGAAATGTCGTACCACGAGTAAAATTCTTCCCGCCCCCGTCGCTGTGCGAGCTGGTGCTCGGGGTGCTGGGCCCACGTTTGATGACTTTCGAG
>JBEKQN010000072.1:0-10735 GCA_049519675.1 Acidimicrobiales bacterium
CGTCGGAGGCGTTGAGTTCCGTGATCGAGCCACCCTGGCCCCAACCACCATTGGCAACCCACACGTCGCCACCACTCACCGCAATGGCGTCAGGTTCGACGAAGCCGTCGGCGCTGCTATTGATCACCTGGACGAGTGATCCGTCGGAGGCGTTGAGTTCCGTGACCGAGCCCTGGCCGCTTGGTCCGGCCGGATTCGCCACCCAGACATTGCCAGAACTCAATGTGACTGCGTCGGGAAGTTCGAAACTATTCGCCGCCGCCGCCGCCGTCGCGGGCTCAACCGCGACGAGAGATGACGACATCATCGTCGCCAGGCCGATCGCCACCGCCGCGATGGGTTTCGTCGCTCGCCTCGTTACTGAATTTCGCATCGCATCCCCAGTGTTCGTTGACCCCCGAAATATAGAGGACCAGCGGTGAGGTACCCGAGATGATCACGGGCCCCGCGTCAAATGACACGAACTTCACCAACTGAATGGGTCGACATCATCCTTGACGGTCAAAGGTCGAAGCGAAAGTCAGCGTTTTTTCGATATTTCATCTTCGCAGTGCAACCTTGACGAGGCGAAGCTCGTGAAAATCTTCGCGATGTGTGCCAGTGAGGCTCACAATGCCCTCAACGCTGTAGTGAGACGCGCCAGTGCTTGCGAAGTTCGTGATCCCCACCAGAACAAGTCTTTGCCATCAACAAGTGTGGTGGGCGCAATCTTCGCTAGTTCAACGAGGTGACGTTTTGAAAATGGATACGGCTCGCTCGGTGCAAGCACTGCGTCCGGTTCTCGACGTTTTACATCGTCAAGATCGACGGCGGGATACGAACCCTCATTTTCATAGATGTTGACTATACCGATGTTGAGCAGGAGCGAAGATCCATATGTTGGAGTGCCAAGCGCCATCCACGGTCGCCGCCAGATCGGTATGAACGCACGGATTCGAGGTGGCGGAACTGGTGGCCGCGCCAGCGACGTCCACGACGCACCAACACGATCGGCTAACAATGACATTGAGGGGTCGACATCATCCAACGACAACACATGTAACACGTGCACGGCGATATTGTTGTCGACCAGTTCATCGTGATCCTCGAGTCGATTCTCTTCGGCGTCGAGCACGACAAGGTCGGGCGACAGCTCGATGATTTTCTTCAAGTCGGGATTCTTTGTGCCGCCCACGTGCGGCAGGTCAGGTCGCTCACAGAACCTCGTGCAGGCAATCGGCGTACGGTCCCACGCCGAGAGGGTTTCGGTGACCGACGGCACAAGGCTGATAATTCGTAGTGCGGTCATATCGCAATGGTCTCACGAAAAAGCGTAAAGAGATCGTCAGAAATATTCGGTGTCGCGCGACCAAATCGAGTGAAAGTATTGATGACTATGTCCAAATCGACAAAGTCTCCCGGAACATTTGAATCCTTGAGGGTGCGCGACTTCGCGCTGCTGTGGTCTGGCCAAACGGTGTCATCGCTGGGTGACGGGGTCTTCACGATCGCGCTGGCGCTGACGGCACTGGAAATAGGACATAGTCCCATCGACCTGGCCTACGTGTTGGCTGCTCGAGCCGTACCGTCGGTCTGTTTCTCTCTCTTGGGCGGCGTGGTGGTCGACCGAGTCCCCAAGAGGTTGGCGATGCTGGCGTCGGACGCGGTGAGAGGCCTCGCCGTCGCCGTCGTCGCGTTACTGATTGCCAACCACGATCTGCGACTGTGGCAACTGATCGTGATGTCCGCGATCTTCGGCACCGCCGACGCCTTCTTCGGACCTGCCTCCATGGCGATATTCCCCGAACTGCTCGACGAACACTTGCTCGTCCAGGGCAACGCGCTAAGCCAGATGAGCGGACAGTTGACCCAGGGGCTGATTGGCCCCGCGGTCGGCGGCATCATTGTCGGTGCGATCGGCTACGCCTGGTCGTTCACCATTGATGCGATCAGTTTTGCGGTCTCCGCCGCCTGCCTGCTCGCCATGCGCGTGCGCACTCAGCGAACCTCACACGGCGGATCGGCCTTCGCCGAAGCCATGGAGGGGATCAGTTACGTCCGCACAACCCGTTGGCTCATTGCCTCACTGATCGGAGCGGCCCTGGCCAACTTCGTGGGCATGACGCCGCTGACGGTCTTGTTGCCGCTGCTCGTGCGCAACACGATGCATGGAAGTGCACTGTCGCTGGGGCTGGTCTTCGCTGCCGGCGGCGCGGCGGGCGTGCTCGCGTCACTGGTGGTTGCCCGCATGGGCGCGCCGCGACTTCGGGTGACGGTGCTGTGGACTGCCTACGCGGGCGGGGGCGTCGCGATTCTCGTCATGGCCTTCGCGCCGAACGTCTGGGTGGTGGGACTCTTGAGCGCTGTAGAGATTGGCCTCTTCATCTACGGCGACGTGCTCTGGGTCGCGATGTTCCAGGAGATGGTGCCCCGCGAAGTACTCGGCCGGGTCTCCTCACTGGTCTATCTGCTCGCTTTTTCCTTGGGCCCGCTCGGCATCCTGCTCGGCGGGGCCGTCGCGGCCGGCATCGGAATTCGAGAGACGTTATTTATCAGTGGTCTGGCGTCCACGATCATTTGCGTCGTCGTCATCCTCATCCCCGGAGTGAGGGATCCGGAGCGTCCCGTCGAAGCGTCTGCATAATCGATCCGGCCGAACGCGTAGTGGTTGCTATTTCAAAAATGATTCAACGGCCGGGGCGAATGCCGTCTCGTCTTGAAACAGGAACGCATGGCCGGAGTCGGGGTAGAGCACGAGAGTTGAACCCGGTATCAGTGAGACAATGTGGTGTGCATTTGCTACCGGATCAAGCCGGTCGACCGTGCCATCGGCCACCAACGTCGAAACGGATATCTGGGCAGTCTTCATGCCGGTCAGGTCGGCGCCGTTAAACC
Organism: Acidimicrobiales bacterium; assembly: GCA_049519675.1. Taxonomy (GTDB): domain Bacteria; phylum Actinomycetota; class Acidimicrobiia; order Acidimicrobiales; family RAAP-2; genus RAAP-2. The sequence goes on from JBEKQN010000072.1 coordinate 2,875, forward strand.
ATTGCAACGAAGCGCTACCCTGCGCCGCGATGAGGGCCTTTGACACCGAGGGCCCGGGCGGGAATTCAGAAACGGCCACGAGGTACGTTGACTGGGCCACACTCTGGTCAGGCGGAAAAAGTAGGGCCAACTCTTTCTTCGCGTTTCCACCGGTGAGCGCGTTGATGTTCTTTTGCGGGGGCACAACCGTGCCCGTGCCTGGGTACGTTGCGCACAGCACCAGGTGACTCACCTGACTCGGATGCAGGACCGCGAGTGCTTGCGCAATCATTCCGCCCATCGACCATCCCAACACGCTGGGATCCTTGAGACCGAGGGTCGTTATGAGGGCACTCGTTTGATTTGCCATCTCGTCAACCGTGAGGGGCGCCGGCAGAGTGGCAGTCTTTCCAATGCCGGCGTTATCAAAAATAACGACTCTATGGTTCACGGCGAGCGCGTCAACAAACACCCGGTCCCACACCTGCATGGTCGATCCGTAACCCGCGATTAAGACCAGCGGCGGACCGTTGCCGATCTCGCGGTAGGCCACGTTGCCCCTCTGCGTGTGGGCAATATGAACCCGGGCCGAGACGATAGACACTCGAATCTTCGGTGTCGACACGGCCTCGCCCTCGGCCTTCATCACAGAATCTTGGGCCAGCGCCTCAACGGTGGCGTTCTGGGGCGTGGCGATGTCGGCGTATTCGACTTCCCCGACGTAGGAGTGAGTCTTAAAGACGACCAGATCCGCGACAATGTTGATGTTCGAAATGGTGAACGACAATGTGAAGGCGGCTGACGTCGCGCCCAAATTCCCGAGAGAAAGGGGCACAATCGTCCCGTGTACTTTTTTGCCGCTCTCCGTGAACGTCAACGAGCGGCAGTTGGTGAGGGCCTTCACCGCCGTCTTGAATTGAGTTTCGAGCCCGCGACCACTGCTGAGCAACTCGTGAAATAGGGGAAGACTCGAATTCCGTGTGAAGTCTGCCGTGGCTTCGACAGGCTTCGTGCCATCATTGGTCCCGAGTCCGACGAGACACTGGTTCTTCGACAGGACGCTGGTCGCGGGAGCCGGATTGACGCTCCATCCGGCGGGAAGGTCACTCAGGCTCATCAGCCGCGAGCTCATTGTGGCCGCGCCACTCGGACGGTGCTGGACCAACACCACCGCGCCGAACACGAAGGCGGTCAGTACCGCGGCGACAAGAATTCGGAGCAACGAGCCGTGAGCCGTGGACTTTTGAATGAGGACTGCAGCTTCATCATGTGTTGCCATGATGTAAAGGTACCTTAACATCGGCACCTATGTCAAGGTCGCTTTACATCCGTTCTCCAGACGATCAGACGAACCAGTTTCACGGACGATCGAATGTCACACCGTCTGTGTAAGTTTCGTCAAGTTGAGCGTCTATACAACGCGAGATCGCCGCTTGCTTCAGCCCATCGAAAGGACATCTCGCCGTGCCAAGAAACCGCAATCTCAAGATCGATAACCCTGAACGAACCCGTCATTTTGGCAATTTTCCCGATGCCAAAGGGTCGAAGCTCGCCGAACCACGTCGGGTAAGCCAAGCAAAGACTGGCGTTTCGGTAAGACTTGACAGTGATATCAAAGTGATGTTATATTAGAGATATGTTGATATCAGATTTTGTCGAACGGGTCCAAGAGGACTTCAAGAACCTGGCGGAGCTCGCCGGCCCCGAAACGGGAGCCATCGTCGAGCGCATCGGGGCGGCCGTGGAGCCCGCGCTGCAAAAGCACTTCTTAGAGGCCCTCAACGACCTCGTCCAGGAGTTCAATCTGACCGACGGCGCACCGCTCAACCTGAACCTGGAGGGTGAGAACATCCTCCTCTCGCGACTGGTCCCGGTCAGCACCGAAGAGAGCCCATCCAAGACTGACTACTCGGCGCGTATCGCGCTGCGACTGAGCGATGACCTCAAGGACAGCATCGAGCACCTCGCGACCGACGTCGGTTCATCCGTTAACTCGTGGATCGTGCGCTCACTGGAGCGTTCAGTCCGAACTGATCCTTCCGGGACCTCATTTCCAGGAAAACGCCAATTACGCGGCAAGGGCCGCGCCTAGAACTTCAGAAAGGAACACCATGAACTTCCGCACACCACCGGTCTCACCTCGAGTTGAGACTTACAAAGATGTCCGTCGCGACACGCTCAACTTCGAGCGCCGTGGCGAACGTCACTCGCACCTCGACATCACCGACCAGCCGATGGTCCAGATTTACTACTTCCTCGCCCACGCGGCGAAGAGCCTCGTCACGCGCTCGCACTGAAAGGATCACCATGACCGACAACAGTCACGCCACCAAGAGTTCCCGCAGTAACGAGTACGAGCGAGAAGAGTCCTTTGCGTCCTCGGCACCCGTCAGCGCGAAGATCGACACGAAGAGCGGCGACATCGCCGTGAGTGTCGGTGAGGGCAGCGACATCACGGTCATCCTGCGGGCGTCGACCTCGAGGTACGAGTACCTCTTGGAGGGCGCCGAGGTAACGTTTAACGCCGATTCGAACGAGCTCGATATTCGCACGCTGCCCAAGAACAGTCTGGGGCGGTCGAAGGAGGGCAAGAAGAAGCGGACGTGGTTCGACTTTGGCGGTTGCGACCTCGACGTCGTTGTCGTGCTGCCCGAAGGATCCTCGTTAGATATAAAGTCCGTGTCCGGCGACGTCGCGCTGGAGGGCACGTTCGACGAAATCAAACTGCTGACGATATCGGGCGACGTGGAAGCGTACGGCAACTACGACCACCTCGACGTGCACAGCGCGTCGGGCGACGTGAGCGTTGGTCACGTCGCGAGTTTCTTCAAGTGCGTGACCGCATCGGGCGACATCGCCTGCCTCGGCGCCGGCGCGATCACCGAGGTGCACAGCGCGTCGGGCGACGTGAACGTCGCGGTCACGCAACCGGGCACGGTAACCGCGAAGGTCGTGTCCGGCGACATCCTGGTGTCGGTCGTGCGTGGACTGGCCGTCGACATCGACGGCACCACCGTCTCGGGCGATCTAGGAACGAACATCGACCTTGATGGTGAGGGTGAAGGTTCCAGTGACGACGACACCGTGTCGATCAAAGCGTCGACGGTGTCGGGCGACATCAGAATCGACACGCTGCGCAGTCGCGGAGAGCCACGCGGGCCGTGGGAACACTCGTCGTCCGAAGAACACAAGCACGTCGTGCACAAGGGGAATACGGAGCTGCGCTTCGGCCGCATCGCGTCGACTCCGGAAGAGTAAATCTTCGACACCTATAGTTTGCTGTGCTGCAAATCCCCGAGGTCGTCAAGAACAAAGCGACCACTGCGGGCGCGTCGCAGTGGCTAGCAGAGTTACCGAAACTACTCAGCGCAATTGAACAGTCGTGGTCCATCACGGTCGGCCGCGCCTACAGCGAGGCAACGGAAGCGTTTGTGTGCGAAGCCACCCTCAATGACTCGACACCGTGCGTGCTGAAACTGATGATTCCGCGCGAGGGAGACCACACGCGCAACGAGATCAAGGTCTTGGAGATCCTTGACGGTGAGGGATGCGTCGCCATGCTGGACCACGACGAGACCATCGGCTCGATGCTGCTGGAACGGCTGGGACCGTCGCTGCACTCGCTCGGACTTCCCATCGCTCGACGCCACGAGATCCTGTGCGACTGCGTGATGCGGGTCTGGCGTCCGGCACCGGACTGTGGGTTGCCGACGGGCGCCGAGAAGGCCGCGTGGCTGGCGGATTTCATCGTCGCGACGTGGGAGGCGCTCGACCACCCGTGTCACGAGAAGGCAGTTGACTACGCGATTTCGTGCATTGACAGCAGGAGTCGACGCCACGACGACGAACGCGCGGTGCTGGTGCACGGCGACGTGCACGAGTGGAACACGTTGCAGTCAGGCCACGGTTTCAAACTCATTGACCCCGACGGTCTGCTCGCGGAAGCCGAATACGATCTCGGAGTTCTCATGCGCGAGGATCCGCTCGAGCTCTTAGAGGGTGATCCCTTTGACCGTGCGCTCTGGCTCGCCAACCGCTGTCAGCTCGACGCAACGGCGATTTGGGAGTGGGGCGTCATTGAACGGGTCTCAACGGGACTGCTCGCCACGCAGGTCGGGATGGAGCCGCTCGGAAGTCAGATGTTGCATGTCGCCGAGATCGTGGCGCCGTAACTCTTCGTGAGTCACAGCGCGGGAAAATTGGCGTCCGGCGTGAGTAGCCAGTCGACGAACGCCGGACCGACGAGCGTCACGTCGCCTAACGGCAATTGCCCTCCCCCGCGCATCAGTTTTCCCGCGCCGCCGGGCACGTGTATCGGAATGGCAATGGCGCGGCGGCCTCGCTCGCGCAGGATCGTGCGGGCCATGGCCACGAGGCTTTCTTCTCTTGGTCCCGCGATCTGGGTGGTCCTTTGCGATGGCGCCGAGAGTGCCGCGTCGCACAACGCCTGGCCCACGGCACGAGCGGCGATGGGTTGAATCCGCATCATGGGCATGAGCGCCAAAGGCCCACGCCTCGTGAGGTGCAGTATCTGCGCCGGGAATTCGTAGAACTGCGTCGCGCGAACCACGTTCGCCGACAGCGGCCCGTTGAACACGGCCTCTTCCTGGGCCAGTTTTGCTTGGTAGTAACCGAAGGGGAAGTTGTCGATCCCGACAATCGACAGCGATACCAATCGCTGCACGCGCGCCCGGCTGCCCGACGCGTGAAGATTCTTCGTCACGCTGGTAAAGAAGGACGACGCTTTCGCGCGATTCGTGGTCGACGGATTCGACACGTCGATGATCACTTCGACGCCAACCAAGGCGTCAGCCAGGCCGTCGCCACTGACCAGGTCATAGCCTGAGGCACGGCTGAGGACCACGGCTTCGTGACCGGCCTTCGTCACGCTGTCAACGACATAGCGCCCGACCGTTCCGCTGCCACCAGCGACGGCAATCTTCACGCCAGCCCCCTTTTCATCATGCAGTCACGTCGCTCACTTAGTCAACCAGACGCACCTCGTCGCCGACACGCACGGTGCCGGCGTGAACCACCCACGCTCGCAGTCCGACCGTGTTGTCGTGGAACCTGATCGTGTGACGCAGGATATCGAGTTCGCGGTCGAGGCCCTCGGGTTGGGGTCGGGTGGTCATGACGCAGCGGGTGCACCCCTTCCACATCTCTATCTCCACGTCACCAATCCGGATTCGTCGGCCCGATTCGAAGGGTCCGAGCGCGCCGTAGTCGGCGTCAACCACCACGTTGGGACGGAAGCGACGGATGTCCCAGTGAAGGTCAGGGCGTTCCGCTCTCAGATGCTCCAGGTCGCCGGTCGTCAACAGATGCAGCGGACTTTCGTCAACGAACGAAAGGCCAGTTCCCTCCCATTGCACCACGTCGGAATCATCGCGCTGAAAATCTTCCTGCGATTCGAAGGTGGGCAGACCGTGGGACACCGCGTCGACCAATTTGACCGGGCGTCCCAGCCACCGCGTCAGATTCTCGTCGAGTACGTCGCCGGGTTCGAGTTCCTGGGCTCCGGGCAGTCGCACCGATACGGCGCCGTCGCTGAGCGACGCCGAGGCTTCCAACAGTCGCCCGTCACGTTTGGCCGAGATAACGGTGTTGGTCGTGAGGTCCAACACCCCCCAACTACGGTCCCGCGCGACGCCGTTTGTCCCCACGTCGAGTTCTTCACAGGCTTCTCCCTGCATGGACTTGACCGGGTATCGCCACAGTGACTGGACCAGCATCGGAAGTTGCTCGCTCTCGCCCAACATGGTGAAAGACTAATTGAGGTGATCGCCGCCCTCAGGACGACGTGTGAAAAGTGGGTGCTGATACGCCGGCAACCTTGAACTGATGTTCGGTTCCGGGCTCAGCCCTGGAAAGGCACTAGCCCGTGAAGGTTTGAAAGTGCGCGACCGATTTACGTGGGGTAAGGAAACACGGTTTTGATGATTGGACCGTCGCCCGACCAAAACACCTTGTAGGGACCGCGCCGCGGCACCGCGTAGCAAAAGACGATGCCGCGATCTTCGGTGACCACCGCCGAAGAGCGGGTGCGTGCGCCACCGGGATCGTCGAGAATACCCTCATACGTCTCGACCAGGTCGTCATGAAGGTCGTTGTTACCGGAAGCGAGCACCCCATCTAACTGCTCATTCGCGACCGCTGAGTAACCGGGCTCGAGTGCCAAGAGCCCTTACGCCGGACGACGTCGACGAGACGTGCGCTCAGAGTTCATGGCCCGACTCAGCAACCCACGCAATTCGGGAGAGTTGTCGTACTCGTACTGGGCTTCACTCACGACCCTGGCTGGCTCAAGGCGAATGGAGCCATCCGAGAATTCCTCGACCAGGAACTGCTGGTTTGCGTGCCCGGGCAACACGACTCGACTCCGAGCGTCCGTCACCAGAAATTTTTCCATTTTCCCCTCCATGTTGAACACGTCATACTCCACCTGCCCATTTTGGGCAAGTGGGAATTACCTGCAATGGAATTACGAGATCAGCCCACATTTTCAATAATCATGGTCTGATAGGGCCCCGCAAAGACTCTCCCCACCAATGCGCACACGGGCCATTTCGTGGTTCCAAGGATGTGACCGTCATGATGGTGACACAACTGTCGACGACACGTGCCGCAACCGCTAGCGAACATCTCACAAAAAAAAATCGCCACTCGACTCCGTACTGGAATCGAGTGGCGACCGGTTGCACAGCGCGGTTCGACTTACTCCGCGACCGGCTGCTCGCCGACGGGCTCCGTTGGCTCGGCCAACAACATGTACAGCTGTCGGCGCAGCTCAACGACGAGCTTTTCGGCACGGACCTTCTGGTCCGCACTGCCCGCTTCGGCCACCTGGCGAACGGCGATCAGGACGTGTCGCACGGCGGTGCGTAGCGACAGGTCGCCTTGATCGGCGCCGCGAACCATGGCTTCCCAAGGCGCGGCACCGCGGGGGTTCTTCGCCAGCTCAGCGCGTCCCTCGTCGGTGAGCGTGAACTGACGACGACCTTCTTCGGTCTCGGAGCGCACTAATCCCTGGTCTTCGAGTAGCTGAAGGGCCGGGTAGAGCGAGCCGGGACTCGGACGCCATAAACCCTGCGTGCGCTCGGCCAGTTCCTGCATCATTTCGTAGCCGTGCATGGGCCGCTCATTGAGCAGTCCCAGTATGGCGAGACGTACGTCACCCCGGCGACCGCGGCCGCCTCTCATTGAGGTCTCGCCGTCTCGTCCGCCACGACCGTGGCCGTGGTTGTGGCCGCCTTCGTGTCGTCCCCCGCGTCCAATTCTCCGCGACGGGCGACTGTCATTCTGATCTCCTTCACCGATGCCGGTGAATCTCGATCGCCCATTTGGCGATTGATTGAAATCTCGATTTCTCATTATCGTATCCTTTCGATAGTTACGTGACTATAACGATATATCGATAACAGTCGAAAGTCAAGTCTTTTTTCAGATTTCTCTCATATGCGCCGGTTCTGATACCTAATCCGTAAGAAGATACCTTTTACGCGGAGAAAGATGGCTCGAGTTCGAGCGCCATCGGATCGGCGCCCTCGCCCGACAGGACGTGGTTGGACTTGGGCCCGATGAATATGGCGGCCACCACCGCCGACGCGGCAACCAGCGCGACACTGACTTCGAAGGCCGTGGTGTACCCGTGGACCGCGGCCACCTGGATGACCGCCGGCGACCCACCGATGCGCGACGCGAGGTAACCCGCCGTGGCCGACGCGGCGATGGTGTTGAGGAACGCCGTGCCGAGCGCGCCGCCCACCTGCTGGGTGGTGTTCACGAGCGCACTGGCGACACCGGCATCCTGGGGGTCGACCCCGTAGAGCGAGGTCGAGTTCATGGGCACGAACACCAGGCCCATGCCAATGCTGACCAC
>JBEKQN010000073.1:0-10730 GCA_049519675.1 Acidimicrobiales bacterium
GTGCGCGCGGTGGGCTTTACGGGTTCGTATCGCGCGGGTCGCATGCTCTTTGATCGCGCGCAAGCTCGGGCCGTGCCGATTCCTTTTTACGGCGAGTTGGGCAGCGTGAACGCGTTGGTCGTGACTCCCGCGGCCGCGCGCGCTCGGGCCGGTGAAATTGGCGCCGCCATGGTGGGATCGGTCACGCTCGGTTCGGGACAGTTCTGCACGAAGCCGGGTTTGCTGTTCGTGCCGACCGGAGTGGGCGACGTCCTCGTGCAGAGTGCGCGAGGTGCCATGGAGGCCGGCGGCGGCGCCACGATGTTAAGTCGCGAGATTCGCGAGCACTTCGACGAAGGCGTGGACACCCTGATCCACACTCCGGGCGTCACGGTGCTCGCGAAGAGCGCACGTGGTACGGGTCCGTCGGGGGCCGGGGGAGTGTTGGTGGAGATTGCACTGGATGCGCTGCGAGGTCCGGACGCGTCGATACTTGATACGGAATGCTTTGGCGCGGTGGCGATTGTCGTGCGCTACGAACACTCCGACGAGTTGTTAGATGTGCTGCGCACGTTGGAGCCGGCGCTGACCTTTTCCGTGCACGCGGAGAAAGATGACGAACTGGGCAACGCACTCATTGAGGTGGGCCGTCAACTCGCCGGTCGAGTGATCGTGAATGGCTACCCAACGGGCGTGGGCGTCTCGTGGTCCATGCACCACGGCGGCCCTCACCCGGCGACCACCTCGCCGTTGCACACATCGGTGGGGGCCACATCCATACGTCGCTGGCTCCGCCCGGTCTCGTATCAGTCGGTGCCGGACTCCTGGCTGCCCGACTCAATAAAAGAGGGCAATCCACTCTCGATCGTTCGTCGAGTCGATGGGCAACTGCGCCTCTAGGCGCCGATCCATGAGCAATTCTCTGGAGCCATTCGTCGGGCACTCGATCGGCCAATCCCAAGTTTCAGCGATGCATCGCCCTCTTAAGGGAGTTCGACGTGCTGGCTAGTCGTGAGTTGTCGGGAGTCCTGCCCGTCATCCAAACGCCGTTTGACGATGAAGGTTCGATCGATGAGGCGGTACTCATCAAGGAGTGCCGTTGGGTGCTCGACCAAGGCGTCTCCGGTCTCACGACGGGCATGGTCTCGGAGGTGTTGCGGCTGAGTGAGCTCGAGCGCCACCAGCTGACCGAGATCGTGGTTGGTGTCGCCATTGAACGTGACGCAGTCTCGGTGATCAGTTGCGGCGCGGAAAGCACACGTGTCGCAGTGGCGCACGCGATGCACGCCGAAGGCGCCGGCGCGGACGCGGCGATGGTGATACCGCCAATCTCGGTGGGGCTGGACGATGACGGACTTTTTGGCTACTACGCGGCGGTCGCCGACTCCACGTCGATTGGCCTGGTCGTGCAAGACGCGAGCGGGTACGTGGGCCGTCCGCTCAGCATTGACCTGCAGGCGAGGCTGCTCGAGCGCTACGGAGATCGTGTGTATTTCAAACCCGAAGCGCCACCTATCGGACAGCGATTTTCCATGATGCGCGACGCCACGGGCGGCAACGCCCGCGTCTTCGAGGGTACCGGCGGAGTCGCCCTCGTCGATAGCTTCCGCCGTGGTGCCGTCGGCACCATGCCCGGCGCGGAGGTCTGCTGGGCGATCCAGCGAATGTGGGACGCGCTCAAGGGCGCGAACTGGCCCCTGGCCTACGCCATCAGCGGGCCACTCAGCCTGCTCATCGACCTACAAACGACAATTGACTCGTACGTCGCAATTGAAAAGCACTTACTTAAGCGCCAAGGGGTCTTGGCGTCAACGTACGCGCGTGGTCCGCTCGGCTACAAGATGGATGACGAAACTCGAGACGAAGTCGATCGACTCTTTGAACTATTGCGGTTGGCGTCTCAGATCACTTAAGACCGCCGACGCCTTCCGTCAATTCGCTGATAGCGAAGTACGGTGGAGCGAATGAAAATCGCGTCCCGCCTTTCCTATCCGCCAAAGTTGTCGCCGGGCGACCGGGTCGCCATTGTGTCGCCGTCGTGGGCCGGCGCCGGTGAGTTCCCACTGGTGCATGAGCGTGGCCTGGCCGTGTTGCGCGAAGAGCTCGGTCTCATCCCGGTCGAGTATCCCACCACGCGTCACGTGGGCGCCAGCGCCCACGAGCGGGCGAAAGATCTGAACGAAGCGTTCGCGGACCCCGACATAAAAGCCGTGATGGCGGTCATCGGAGGCGACGATCAAATTACGGTGCTGCCGTTCCTTGACGGTGAGACAATCGCGGCGAACCCCAAGGCCTTCTTCGGATACTCGGACAACTCGAATCTGCTGAACTATTTGTGGAACCTGGGCATCGTCAGCTACCACGGTGGTTCAATATTGGTTCACTTCGCTCGACCGGGCGGCGTTCACCCGGCGTTCATCTCGTCGATGCGTCACGCGCTCTTTGACAACGTCTCCATTCAAATCGAGCCCGTCGCCCAGTTCACTGATCTGGAAGCCGACTGGGCAGACCTCTCGACACTCGATAATCCGCTGCCCACAACGCACGAGCCGGGATGGCACTGGCATAACGCGACACGAGTCGTCACCGGACCTACGTGGGGCGGCAATCTGGAAATACTTCATTGGAACCTCGCGGCGGGCCGCTGGATTCAGCCGAACGATCGCTATAGGGGTTGCGTGTTGATGCTGGAAACCTCGGAGGAGATGCCGCCCGCCGAGGAGGTGTTTCGCATGCTACGAAATTTCGGGGAGCGCGGAATGCTCTCGGAGTTCTCCGCGGTGGTCTTTGCCAAGCCAAAAGCGTGGCATGGACATGCCCCTCTTAACGAAGCCGAACGTGCGGTGTTTCGCGCCGAACAAGAAGCGGCAGTGTTGCGAGTGCTCGAGGTTTACAACCCTGAAGCGCTCATCGTGTGTGGACCTGATTTCGGTCACACCGACCCCCAATACGTACTTCCCTACGGCGGTCAAATGACCGTTGACGGTCCCGGGAGTAGGATTTCGGTCCTTTATTAGAAGACGGTTTGAGTTCCGTTTCGCATAGGGCCTCCCAACCGAGGGGCCGTGGCGACGCGCGTGGATTCTCGTTGTGTCACGTAAAATGGCGCTGGATTCGTCAACCACCTGATGGTTGAGTGTTGAAATCTCGCGAGTAAGTGTCCGAAAGACGGATATTTATTGTCCACTTAACTCTACAATCGCGAAATTATGCTACAATGGGTCATGACCAAAAAAACCTCAAAAAATAACCGTGAGTTGCCAGTCTCCGAAGAGGCTTTCGGAAAGGTCACGGCGTTGACGGACATCTACAACAGCCGCCTGACCATCGAGCAGGAAGAGATTTCAATCGAGCTCAACGTGGAGGTCGCGCGTTCGCGTGGAGCGACCTGGCAAGAGCTGGGTGAAGTGCTCGGAATCAGTCGCAGCGCCGCGCAGAAGCGTTTCGGCAGCTACCTCGACGAAGCAATGCGTCCCCTCCAACAGATGCTGGTCCAGCAGATCAAAGAGGCCGAACGGGCAATGGAGCCGGTCAAACAGTTGATCGCCCAACAGATAAAGGATGCCGAGCGCGCCATTGAGCCGGCCAAGCAGATGATCGCCCAGCAGTTAAAAGGGGCCGAGAAGGCAATCCGCCCAATCCAGCAGGATCTCGCCAAGCACTTTGAGGCCGCCAAAAAGGCCGCTAAGAAGAACCTCGGTAAGGACAAGGACGAAGCGGACGTCGACGTCGAAGAAGAGAACTAACCGTTCGCTGTTGCCGCGCTGACGACTGTCACTTGAGGTTCATGGCGCGGTGCTCTTGGCACTGACCAAGACGGTGCCGTCGGTAGAGTCGAAGGGTGTTAGTAAGCACCGTGATCGTCACGAACGAACAGAGTACGTATTAACTCCGACGCTCGAAATCAGTCAATTGGCCTTGGCGGTTCCGTTGTGGCGGCCATCCTGTGGGGCTTCGGTGGGATTCTTGTCGCCCTGACGTCTGCGCCGGGACTTGTGGTGACGTTCTACCGTCTGTGGCTCGGCTCGGGGCTGCTGGTGATCATCACCTACGCGATTGGCCGGCGTCTCCGGTGGGCCACGTTTCGTGCGTCGTGGCTTGGCGGCATCTTTCTCGCCGGCGACATGGCACTTTTTTATAGCGCCATCAAGCTCGCGAGCGTCGTTGACGTCACGGTGATCGGTGCATTCCAGCCGGTGATCGTGATTCTCGCCGCGCGCCGGCTGTTCGGCGAACGATTGGGTCGTTGGGATGTGCTGTGGATCACCCTCGCGATGCTCGGAGTCGTGGCGACGGTGCTAGGACCCGGTGTCAAGACCCAGCACCAATTACTCGGTGACCTGTTGGCGCTGGGATCCCTGTTGTGTTGGTCGGCCTATTGGTTGGCCACCAAGCACACTCGCGAATTGCACGGAGCGCTGGAATATACGGTGGCCGTAACGGTCATGTCAGCAGTGGTGGTCACGCCGATCGTGTTGTTGTCGGGACAATCGCTTTCGGACGTGAAACTAGGCGACTGGACATGGATCATCCTGCTCGCGGTCGTGCCCGGCGGCGGACATCTCATCATGAACTGGTCGCACCGCTACGTTGACGCGTCGATCTCTTCCATACTGGGCAACCTCAGCCCGTTAGTGGCGGCCCTGCTGGCCATCCCGATACTCAATCAGTCGTTGACAATCTCGCAGCTCGCGGGTGTACTCGTTGGCCTCGCCGCCATTACCGCGGTAGCCCAACGGCATCGCCAACCTTCGGCGTCGCAACTCGAATAGTGGGACCGCCAAGCCACAATCGCGGCCAACGTTTTCGGTAACGTCGCGACGTGGCCATGAACTCCTCTTTTGATCGAAGAGAGTTTCTTCGACACGGCCTCAGATTTGGCACACTCGCCGCCGGAGCGGTGGTCGCGTCGGCGCTGCTCGAGGGGTGCGGCGATCACAGCGCCGCGCCCTCAACTTCAACGTCGTCGACGACGACCACGACCATGCTGGGACCTCCCACCGCGTCAGATTGGTCGACGCTCGCCGGGGTCATGAGCGGATCGTTGGTGCTGCCGACCAGCACGGGTTACGCCACGGACCGACTGCTCTATAACTCGAAATTTGTTGACTTGCACCCTCAGGCCATCGCGTACTGCGCGTCGAGTGAGGACGTTGCGCGGTGCGTAGATTTCGTCACGTCGCACGGGATCGACGTAGCGGCCCGTTCGGGCGGGCACAGTTATGGCGGTTACTCGAACTCTCGCGGACTGGTGATCGACGTCAGCGCGATGGCGGCAATCTCGGTCGATACGCACGCGAACACGGCGACCGTTGGCGCCGGGGCACGGTTGATTGATGTCTACAACGTGATTGGCAACGCCAACCGACTGCTCCCGGGAGGATCGTGCCCGACAGTGGGGATCGCCGGGCTCACCTTGGGTGGCGGCATAGGGGTATTTGGACGCAAGTACGGACTGACGTGTGACAACCTCCAGTCGGTTGGCATCGTCACGGCGGACGCGAAGTTCGTGACCGCCGACGCGCAGAACAATTCGGATCTCTGGTGGGCCTGCCAGGGCGGGGGCGGTGGAAACTTCGGCGTCGCGACGTCGTTCCAATTCGGCGTGCACGCGATGCCCGAAATCAGCCTGTTCACCCTGCAGTATCCCTGGTCGGTGGCATCCGACATGCTCGGCGCGTGGCAGGAGTGGATTGTTTCTATGCCCGATGAGCTCTGGTCCAACTGTCAATTACTCAGTGAAGGTACGTCGGGGTACCTGGCGCAGATGAGCGGCGTTTTCTGTGGTTCGCTGGCAGAACTCAACAGTCTGTTGGCACCGCTCAAGTCCGCCATCGCGACGCCGCCGACCGGAAATTTTGAGGGTTCCAACGATTACCTCTCGGCAATGCAAATTGAAGCGGGCTGCTCGGGCTTAAGCGTCGCGTCCTGTCATCTGCCGTCGCAAAATCCCGATGGCCGCCTGAGTCGTTCGGCCTATTCGGCGAAATCGAGCTACGTGAACGGGCCAATGACGTCGACGCAACTCGCCCAAATTGTTGAGGCCGTTGTCAATTTAAAAACGCACGCGCCCACCGTTGGCGGAGGTCTGGCCTTTGACGCGTATGGCGGCGCCATCAACCGGATCGCGAGCGACCGGACGGCCTTCGTGCATCGCGACAAATTGGCCTGTATCCAGGCCACATATTCCTGGTCCACGTATACGCCGACGTCGGTCATCGCCGCGGGCCAAGCGTGGCTCGCCTGGCTCGAGAGCAATGTCTTTGATCCACTGACCGGCGCCTATCAGAATTACATTGACCCGACATTGGCTTACTGGCAAACGGCGTATTACGGCAGCAATCTGGCACGACTAGAGACGGTGAAGTCGACGTACGATCCCGAGAACGTCTTTTCGTTCGCCCAGTCCATTCCCGTTTCGCAGTAGCGAAAGAGTAGACGGGGTGGCGTAATTGCGAGTTATATCGCCTCGTGGAGAAGATTTTACGTTACTTTGTGGCGCCATATCTGGCAACTGAGGAATGGCTCTGTAGCCGTTCCACTGACGTCGCGTCATTCATCTGTGATTTATCCGCGTCCAGGAATATTCCCTAGATAAACTCGCGACGAACGGGACCGCGTTGCTGGATCTGAACGTGACGTGAGACCGCGAACATGTGAGGGGGCATACATGAGTGGTGTACGCGTGTTGGTAGGCACTCGCAAGGGCGCATTCATCCTGACGTCGGACGGCAAGCGCGAGAAGTGGGACGTGAACGGTCCGATCTTCGGTGGCTGGGAGATCTACCACGTCAAGGGTTCACCCGTGGACTCAAACCGAATATTCGCGTCGCAGTCGACTGGTTGGTTTGGTCAGTTGATCCAGCGTTCCGACGACGGCGGGGCGACGTGGGAGCCCGTGGGCAATCAATTCAAGTACGACGGAGTGACGGGCACACACCAGTGGTACGACGGCACGCCGCACCCCTGGGAGTTTGCTCGGGTCTGGCACTTAGAGCCCTCGCTCACTAACCCTGACGAGGTGCTCGCCGGGGTTGAGGACGCGGCGCTCTTTCGCTCGAGCGATGGCGGCGAGAACTGGCAGGAACTCTCGGGACTTCGCACGCACGGTACCGCCGCATCGTGGCAACCGGGCGCTGGCGGCATGTGCTTGCACACAATCTTGGTCAGTCCGAAGGATCCGCAAAGGATCTACGTGGCCATCTCGTCGGCGGGGGCTTTCCGCACCGATGACGGTGGACAAAATTGGCGTCCCATCAACCACGGACTACATTCCGAGGGCCTGCCCGACGAGGACGCCGAGGTCGGCCACTGCGTGCACCGTATTGCCTTTCACCCTTCACGACCCGACACGCTGTTCATGCAGAAGCACTGGGACGTGATGCGAAGCGACGACGCGGGAGATTCGTGGACCGAGGTGAGCGGCAACCTGCCCTCCGACTTCGGTTTCGCCATTGACGTGCACGCCCACGAACCCGAGACCGTGTACGTGGTGCCGATCCTGAGCGACTCCGAGCACTACCCGCCAGAGGGAAAACTCCGCGTCTATCGCAGCCGGCAGGGCGGGAATGAATGGGAGGCGCTCACCAAGGGTCTGCCGCAGAGTAACTGCTACGTTGACGTGTTGCGCGACGCAATGGCGGTTGACTCGCTGGACTCGTGCGGTGTCTATTTCGGCACTACCGGTGGAGATGTCTACGTGTCCGCCGACTCGGGTGACACCTGGAAGGCAATCGTCAGTGACCTGCCCGCCGTACTGTCAATCGAAGTGCAAACGCTGGCATGATCCGGGTCGTGCTACCGGCCCACCTGAAAACCTTGGCCCGTGTCCAGGGCGAAGTCACGCTCGAGATTTCGGGTGAGCTCACCCAGGCATCTGTCATTGACGCACTCGAAATGAAGTATCCGATGCTGCTGGGGACCATTAGAGATCCGGCCACGAACAGGCGTCGCCCGTTCATTCGGTTTTACGCGTGCGAGGACGACCTCTCGCACGAATCGCCGGACGCCGAACTGCCCGAGGCGGTGCGTACCGGTGCCGAACCCTTCTTCGTGATCGGCGCGATGGCCGGGGGCTGAAGCGCCTAGGGAATATCGAGACCGGCCAAGTCGTCGATACTGGCGCGATTTTTTTCCGACCAGTGGTCGCGAATCCCATCGGGACCTTTGCGCCGCGACCATTGGTCCAAGGTGGGACGGTCCTGCTCGAATGACATGAGCGGGACCCCATAGCCGCTCGAGTCCGAGATTCGCTGGACCTCAACGACAATGATCGAGCGCACGCCCACGCCGTCGGCTCCGGGAAAGTGTTTCCTCAGCGCGGAAAATTCCGGGGCGTCGGCGAACACGGCTCGGCCCTCGCCGTGGAGTCGCACTATTTTTGGTGGTCCGTCGGAGGCGCAAAACATCATTACGATGCGACCATTCTCACGCAGGTGCGCGATGGTCTCAATGCCGCTGCCCGTTTGATCGAGGTAGGCCACGGTGTGTGCCGACAGCACAGCGAACTCGCGTCGATTGCCCTTGGGTGAACAGTTCAGCATTCCGGTGGCTGCTAGTGGTGCGGTCGCTACGAAGAACACCGGTTGGGCCACGAGCCACTCGGCCAGACTCTGGCTCAGGTCCTCAAAGATCTTTCCCACTGATTCATCATTGTGGTCCTCTCTGAAACGTCTGACTCGGGTGAATGTGGCCTACGTCGGCTCCGGGGACTTCGATTCAGATTCCAGGGTGCTCCAATACTGACGTGACGCAACTCGCCACGCGTCGCTCGCACTGTTGAGTGCGTCGGAGCGATCTTCTTCTTCAATCCAAGCAATCACTCCGGGCAGCGTTGATTGCCACGAGATGGCCGATGTTTTCGACGTGGGTGCCCCGTCGGGGACGGGCTCGGTGGCCTTTTCTTTGGCGTTGATCAGGTACTGCAAATTCATGAACTTGATTCCCGGAGGTGCGACGTCAAGTTTCCACTCGCTGCGATCCTTCGTGATGCGCACCGCCAGTCCGTCTCGACTGAACTCCACCTGGGCGTTGCCAAACGCCTCTCCGGCGCCGCCGCCTTGTTGGGTGACCTCGAAATTGTTGTCGCCGAGCCAGCGAATCGTCGTCGCGATGTCGGGCGTTGCCCGGGCGATCATGAAGTTGACGACGTCGTCCACACCAACAGTATGGACGCCAGTTCTGGATCCGGTGGGGCAGTGAGACGCCGGCTCGGCGTTCGAACTATCCGGGAGTGGTGTTCAGCGATCCTTCAGCGATATCGGGCGCGGGTGCGCGAGTGAGGTGCAATGCGAGGACCACGACGCCGGCGAGCGCCAGCGCCACGCCGGCGATCTGGACCCCGAGCGAACCGCTGTGCGAGTCTTGACCCAGGAGCAGGCGCTCGTCGAGTGCGCGCACCAGGCCCCAGATGATCATGCCGACGCCGGTCACGACGCCGGCACGCTGGCCAATTCTTTGTCGTTGCACGCCAAGCAGGGCGAGCCACAAGAGACAGTCCTCCGCTCCCTGGATGAGTGGCACCGGCACACGCTTACCGACCTGGCCGTAGTAGGAGAGTCCGAACCACTGGTGGGTGAGGTGTCCGCCGCCATTGACCATGAACTGGGGACCGAGGACTCGACCAAGCGCCCAGCCCGCAATCAGCGCCGGGACCATTGCGTCACTGAAACGCGCGAGCGACGTCGCGGGCCACCACCGGCGCTGTAGGTAGAGGCCGACGGGCACCGCTAAGGCCAGGCCGCCGAAGCTCGCGAGTCCGCCCTGCCACAGCTCTATCCAGCGCACGGGGTGGCCCGAGTAGTAATTCCAGTTCGTCGCAATGTGCGCGAGACGTGCGCCGACGAGTCCGCTTACGACGAGGGCCAGCGCGTAACGCCCGAAGGGCTCGACGTTAAAGCCGGCGCGCGAGAGTCGGCGGCGCGAGTAGAGAAAGCAGACGTAGGCGGCGATCGCCAGACCAAAACCGTAAACGTGAAAGACCAGCGGACCGAGGTGAAACGAAGTGGGAAAGGGCGACACCTAGCCCCGCGGTCGTCCTAGACCGGCGAAACCGTAGCCGAGACGAATCGGCGTGATGTGCACCACCTCACCCGTTTCGGGTGCTTCGATCATTTCGCCGTGGCCCACGTACATCGCCACGTGCTGATCGCCGTCGTAGCCGTAAAACAGCAGGTCGCCTGGTTTGATGTCCCATAGTGGCACGCGCGCGGTGTCTTGGTACATGGCGCCCGAGTAGTGCGGGAAGTCGATGCCGGCCGCGTCGTAGGCCAGCATGATCAGACCCGAGCAGTCAACGCCATGAAATGACGCGCCGCCCCAGACGTAGGGCACGCCAAGGAATTTCTCGGCCTCGTCAATGGCGATGTTGGCTTTCGAGTCCGGTGGTGGCGCGGGGTACCCGCCGTTACCGGGATGCGCGGCGCCCAGGGCGCCCTCGGACTTGGCGGCGGCGGCCGCCTCGGCGGCGGCGATGAAGTTCGCGATCTGACCCTTCACTTGGCCCAGGGTTTTCTTGAGTCCGGCCTGGAGCAACTTGGCTTCGTGGAACGACTCGCCCGCGACGTGAGTGGCGTAGGCCGCCTGGGACACTTCGTGGGCGAGAATGCTGCGTTGCTGGGTCAGTTCAATGCGGTATGTCTTGAGCCCCGCCAGGGTGGTGCCGACGTTGCCCTCGGCCAACTGGTTATAGACGTTGGTAGCGCCGACCTTGGCGGCGTCGGAGTTAAACAACGGGTTGTTGGCGAGTGCCG
>JBEKQN010000074.1:0-10572 GCA_049519675.1 Acidimicrobiales bacterium
CGAACTTCTCGAGATCCATGTCCGCGAAGAATGGTGACAGCGACACCATTGACTGCACCGTCGAACAGACGTCGTGATGAAATCCCGGCAGCGTCAACGCCTGCGTGCGACACCCTCCGCCCGCGCTATCGACGCCCTCGATCACCTCCACGGACAGTCCGGCTCTCGCGAGCTGCAGCGCCGCCGCCAGACCGTTGGGGCCCGAGCCCACGACGACGGCGTCAAGGGGGCTGGGACTCACAGTTCGAGCACCAATGACTCGGACGCGATGAGCACTGTGGGCTCGGGCACAAAGCGTGCCGCGATAGCGTCGAGTTGCGCGTCGGTGCGGTCGGGCTTGTGATGAAAGAGCACCACCGTGGAGACGCCGGCACGCCGACCCAGTTCCACGGCGTACTCGGCCGCTGCGTGTCCGAAGAATGCCTCCTGCGCCAACTCTTCCTTCACCAGTGACGCGTCGTGAATGAGCACGTCGGCCCCCTGGCACAACGCCATCGCCGCTTCGTGATAGTCGCCCCACCCGTCAGGCCCGGGGCCGACTTCAGAGGGGCAGTGATCGGACATGTAGGCCAGCGTAGAGTGACCGTCACTCACGCGATACCCGAAGGTCCGCCCGCCCTTGTGGGGAATCTCGACGGCGGTCACCTCAAATCCCTCGACGTCACGCGTGCCGGGCTCGAGGTTGGTGAAGGACCATTTCCCACGCAGTTCATCGGGGGCAATGGGAAAGTGCGGCGGCGACATTCCGCGCGCGAGAATCTCAAGCGCACTCAGTCCGTCGTGCTGGTCGGGCACAAAGACGTCGACTCTCGCGTCCTCGCGGTCGCCGCCTCGGAAGAACGGCAGTCCGTGCGTGTGATCCCAGTGCAGATGACTGAGCAGGATCGAGCCGTGAAAGGCCTCGCTACCCAGTAACTCCGTCAGCCGGCGGATGCCGGTGCCGGCGTCGAGCACGAGCGTGGGCACGGCGTCGTCGTCGTGGGCAATCGCCACGCACGAGGTGAAGCCGCCGTAGCGCACGAACTCGCTACCCGGCGCGGGCGTCGAACCGCGGACGCCCAAGAAGTGGACTCGCACCGGGTTAGCCCGCGCTCGCGTCTTCCCGGCGGTGTCCCGTAGAGAGCTGCTCGAGTGACGTGCGGTCCAGTGATTCACCGGGCACCGACGCCACGCGACTATTGGTAACGGCCACGATCGATGACGTGCGCAGTCCGTCTTCAAGGTGCGCGCGCTCGCCCAACAGTGCCCCGGGGCCGTACTCCGCCACCCGTTCGCCGTTGACATCGATTCGAAGCACTCCGTCGAGGATCAGATACACGTCCGAACCCTTCTCTCCCTGTCGCACCAGGCTGGTGCCTTTGTCAATCTTCATAATCTTAGGTTTAGCGGCCCCGGTCATGAGTTGTCTGGAGAGCGAACGTTCGAGGGCCGATTCAACCACCGTGACGAAGGCCTCGGAATCTTGCTCACCCCAGGGGGTGTGCTTGCCGAAGGACTTGCGGTACCAGTCGTTGAAGTCAATCAGGCCTGACTTATTCACCAGGTGGCCCTCGTTGTCGTAGACCCAGTGACGCGGGAACCGGCTGGCCCCGGTCATCTCACGCGTGGCCGTGCCGTCGGCGAACAGTGTCAGTGACAGCGTGGTCCAGGCCAGCGGCGCCTGCCACTGGATGAAGGGCGCGCGGCGCACCGAACGTGGCGCGGGCATGCCGGTGCGCCCGCCGGCAGTCTGGCTGAAGCGTACCCAGCCGTCACCGTACTCGGGGTCGCGCTGAATGTCGGGCAGGGACACGGCCTGAAAGACGTGGCTCACCGGCCCCAGCTTCACCGTGGTGCTGCCGATCTGACCGGCGCCCGAATACCCGGCACCCGAGATCTCTCCCGAAGCTCGAACTTCGATCCACGCGGACAGCTGATTAGCGAACCGGAACCGATCGGCCTCGCGCAGTTCGTCGAGGCTGCCCAGCTCGTCGGGCGGCGGCGGATCGTAGTGGGCCATGCCCACTTCAAAGGGAAGCCGGGTGGTGCCCTGGATTGCCTCGGAAGGAATCCACGACAATGACGTGACTGAATTTTCGTATCTCATGGCGACATCTTCGCCACATATTCAAAAAGAAAAAAGGATGGTGGCCCTATTTCGAGGGGTGGTCCTGGCACCCCCTTCGCAGTGGGGGCCTGCCCCCTTTTTTTGCCCAGCCCGACGTGGCAAATTAGCTCCATGAGCGATGGCAACAACGTGGATGAAGGGGTCATCACCGTCTTTCTCGCCGACGACAATCTGATCGTGCGCGAGGGCGTGCGCGCGCTCATTGACCGACACAAGGACCTGAGCGTGGTGGGTGTCGCCGCCGACTTTGAAGGCACGGTCACCGGGGCCACGGACGCCGCGCCCCACGTGCTCGTCACCGACATTCGCATGCCGCCCCAATTCCACCGCGAGGGCATCGACGCCGCCAAGGAGATTCGCAAGCGCCATCCGGGCACCGGCGTGGTCATCCTCTCGCAGTACGACGACCCGGAATACGCCGTGGCCCTGCTCGCCGAGGGCTCGGCCGGATACGGCTACCTCTTAAAGGACCACATCGCCGAAGGCAACCAACTCATCGAAGCCATCCGCACGGTGGCGACCGGTGGGACCGCGCTGGACCCGTCCATCGTCGAAGCCCTGGTTCGGCCCGTCACGTCCAGCGGTGAGTTGAGCGAATCCGAAGAAGCGTTGCTGGCCCTGGTTGCCGAGGGCAAACCAATCAAGGCCATCGCGGTCGCGCGCGGGTTGCCGCCCGAAGCCATCGACGCCGAGGTCGAGGCCGTGTTCTTCAAGCTGGCCCAAGGCGTAAGCGCGGGATACCAGGGCGCGCTACAGCGACTTCGGCTGCTGCACCTGGCCATTGTTGACCGCGAGGAACAAGGAGAAACACTGTCGCGGCTGCTGCCGGGAGGCATCGCCGAAAAAGTACGGCTGGAGGGCCGTCGCATCGGCGAGACTGAGCGCGTGGAGGTGACTGTGGTCATGAGCGACATCCGTGCCTATTCCGCCATTGCCGAGCACGCCGATCCGAGCCAGCTCGCGGGCCAGCTCAATACCCATCGCGCCGCCATGAACCAGGCGATCCTCGGCGAAGGCGGCACGGTCATGCAGTTCGTCGGCGACGCCGTCATGGCGGTCTTTGGCGCGCCAGTCTCCCAACCCGACCACGCCGATCGCGCCGTCGCGGCGGCCGCGGGCATGCACGCGTTGCAAGCGGAGATCAATGAGCGCTGGCTGGCCGAGGGGCTGCCCGAATTCGGGCTCGGCATCGGGCTGTCGACCGGCGTTGCGGCGGCGGCGCTGCTGGGATCTGAAGAACGCCTCGAGTACACCCTGGTGGGCGACACGGTCAACCTCTCCCAACGCCTCCAGCAGATGGGTTCGGCCGGCGAAACCGTGATGAGCGAGGCCACCCTGCTCGCGCTCAGCGCGCCCGTCGAGACGATTCGCCTGGAAGAGCAACTCGTGAAGGGGCGCGACACGCCGGTGATCGCATTCAAGATCCTGGCACTGAAACGCCCGACGATTAACCAACAATCAAATGGTCACGTGATGACGCCCACGGGCGCACAGAAAGAAGGAGAGGCAGTATGACAACAGTCACCAAGGACAGCGAGGGCACCAGCGCCAGTGAGAGCACGCCGGCACTCGAAGTGCACGGCGTGCGCAAGACCTTCGAGGCCGAGATCGCGCCGGTGCGCGCCCTGCGCGGCGTGGACCTGACGGTCGCTCGCGGCACGTTCCTCGCGCTCATGGGACCTTCCGGATGCGGCAAATCGACGCTGCTCAACCTCATCGCGGGATTAGAGAACGCCGATGAGGGAACGATCATGGTCGCGGGAGAACCCTTGACCGTGGGCTCAGAAGACGACCACGCGCTCATCCGACGCCGCCATATCGGCATCGTCTTCCAGTTCTTCAACTTGCTCGAAGGCATGACCGTACTGGAGAACGTCGCCCTGCCGGCCATCATCGCCGGTCGCAACCGCAAGTCGGCCGAGACCCGCTCTCGCGACCTGCTTGACCTGCTGGGCATCGGCGACAAGGCCTCGGTCATGCCCGGGGTGCTCTCGGGCGGTCAGCGTCAGCGCCTCGCCATCGCGCGTGCGCTCGCCAACGAGCCGACCCTGCTGCTCGCCGACGAACCTACGGGCGCGTTGGACTCGGCCGGAGGACAAGAGGTCATTGAACTGATGAGCCGCTTGCACGCCGCGGGACAGACCATCATCCTCGTCACGCACGACGCGAACGTGGCGGCCGCGGCCGACACGGTGCTCATGATGCGTGACGGCAGGATTCTCGACAACACCGGCAGCGCGATTGGATCGGACGCACCGGCCACGACCATCGGGTCGCTCTAGACGTGCAGGACCAAGTGACCGCGCTCTCCGTGTCCGACACCGTCTTGGTCGAGCCATCGACCGGACGCGGCCACGCCGCGTGGTCGTACCTCATTGCGGTCGCGTGCCTCGCTCTGGTCGTGGTGTCGCAGGTCGCCAAACCCCACGTCGGCCACCGCGCCCTGTGGATTGTGTGCGCGCTCGTGATTCTTTGTTGGGTCGCGGCCGGGTTCGCGACGCTGAGTCGGGCGCCGCGCATCAGTTGGCTGGTAATGGCGGGCTCGCTCTGCGCGTCCATTGCCGCCGCGTCAGCCCGATTCGCCGACGCCAATCACGGTCACGGTGTGGCCCAGGTCGTCGCCACGTTGGCGGCGCCGCTCGCGATGGCCGTCTCGGTCCACGTACTGCTCTCGCTGCCCGACGGACTCCTGGGCGCGCGTTCGCGACAGGTGACGGCCGGGCTCTGGTATCTGGTCGCGCTCGTGCTCGGCAGTTACCTCGCCACCACGACGCACGTGTTCGTCCCATGGCCAGTGGCGGTGGGCTGGATTCTCGCCATTGCCAGCACCCTGCCCGGTCTCTACTCGCGCTACGTCGCCGCCACTGCGGCTGGACGACAGAGCATCCAGTGTCTCGCCGTGGGCGTCGTCGGCGCCGCGATCGTTGCCATCCTCGCGGTGACCTTGCACCTGCTGGTCGCGTGGCCGAAATCGCCCACCGTCACGCTGCTCGCCTGCACCGCGCTGCTCCCCTTAGGCCTCGTCGTCGGCACGGCGCGCTACGCCACTCGCGCGGACCGCGTGCTCGTGCACATGCTGACCATTTTCGGGCTCGTGTTCGTCGTGGCGGCGGCGTACCTGATTGCCTTGCGCGGTCTGGGCAAGGCGCCGAAGAACTCGACCGATCGAGAAATCTTGTGGTGGGCCATGGTTGCGGGCGTCGGTTCGTCAGTGGTCTACCTCGGGGTGAGGGCCCGCTTCGCCCGCATGGCGACGGGCCTCACGTACGGCGCGCGCGAAGCGCCCGACGAAGTGGTACGTACCTTTGGCAGTCGCCTCACCCGCGCGATACCTATGGACGAACTGCTACTGCAATTGGTTGAGTCCCTGCGTAAGACCCTCGTGCTGACGTCCGCCGAGATCTATACCGGCACCGGCGAAATCCTGGATCTGACCGTCTCCGTGCCCGACCAGGGCAAACGGCAATTGATCATCTCGGGTGACGAACGGGCCGTCATCGCGCGCGCCGGCGTATCGGGCAACGCCTGGGCCTCGGTGTGGATCCCGGGGATCAGCGTGGGTCGCGCCGCCGGTCCGCTGCGCGTCGCGCCCATCAGCCACGCGGGAGAGCTCTTGGGTGTGATTGTCATCAATCGTCGCGAGGGCGCGGTCGCCTTTCGAGAAGAGGACGACCGCGTGTTGACCGAGCTGACCCGCCAGGTGGCACTGGCCATGCACAACGCCCAGCTCGACACCGCCCTGCAAGGTTCGCTCGATGAACTGCGCCGCCAGGCCGACGAGTTGCGCGCCTCGCGAGCTCGCGTGGTCGCGAGCGGCGACGCCGAACGGCGCAAGGTGGAGCGCAACCTGCACGACGGCGCCCAGCAGCACCTGGTCGCGCTGGCGATCAACCTGCGTCTGGCCAAGGACGTCGTCGAAGAGGACCCCAAGGCCGCGGTCGAGATGCTCGAGGACCTGGGCATCGCGGTCCAGGACACCATCAAGGAGCTGCGTGAGTTGGCGCACGGTATCTATCCGCCGCTCCTGGTCGACAGTGGATTGACCGAGGCCCTCAAGGCGGTCGCCAACCGCAGTCCGCTCGACGTGGCGCTGACGACCGAAGGCATTGGGCGCTACGGGCGCGACATCGAAGCGGCCATCTACTTCTGCTGCCTCGAAGCGCTGCAGAACGCGGGCAAGCACGCACCCGAGTCGCGCGTCGAGGTGCGGATCTGGGAAGAGTCCGGCGGGCTGCTCTTTGAGGTGAGTGACAACGGGCCGGGCTTCGACATTGAAAAGGCGAAGCAGGGACACGGCTACGTCAACATGATGGACCGCCTGGGTGCGATCGGCGGCGCCGTGCGCTGGGAATCACAAAAAGGAATCGGCACGACGATCCGCGGGTCCGTGCCGCTCGGCTAGATAGCCGACACCAAGTTCGAATCGCTACTGCTGGTTCAGCTGGCGAAGCCGACCGCGTTTCGCTCGTCCCACAGCCGCTTGATGGTCTTGGCCGACAGTTGCTCCTTGTGCACGTAGGCCCTCGCTCCGCTGGTCGCCGCTTCCGGCGGTAGGTCATTCACTCCGTACGTGGAGCAGAGTATGACCACCGTCGACGGCAGTTCGGCGACGATCTGACGGGTGGCCTCGATACCGCCCATCTCGGGCATGTTGATATCCATCAAGACCAGATCGGGCTTGAGCGTGTCCACCAGCGTCAGCGCCTCGAGGCCATTTTCCGCCTCGCCGACCAGCTCAAATCCCTCCGTACGACGCAACACTGCTCGCGCCGCGAGGCGAAAGGGCGCCTGGTCGTCAACGACAACCACGGAAACGGCGGTGCTGGTCATGAATTCATTCTTGCACGCAGCGTTGTGAATTGATGGTGAGGTGCCTTCTAAAGCGTGGTGAGGCTAGCCTCCCGGCTGGGCGCTCAAGTAGACCAGCACTGCCTTCACACGACGGTTGAGATCACGCTCCTCGGAGAGCCCGAGCTTGGAAAAGATGGCGTTCGAATGCTTCTCGACGGCCCGCTCGGATACGTTCAAGGTCTTGGCAATTGCCCCGTTGGACTTGCCCTGGGCCATCTCGGCGAGGATTTCGGACTCCCTCGGGGTGAGCCACTCGAGGTCGGACTTATGGTGCTTGGCCCGCGCCTGGACGAGCACGTCGACCACGAGCGGATCAATGACCGACCCTCCGGAGGCAACGACGCGGATTGTCTGGGTCAGTTCATTGGCGCCCGCGACCCGTTCTTTGAGCAAGTACGCGCGGCCGGCCGAGCCGTCTTCTAACAGTGTCAACGCGTACGCCGGGGCGGTGTACTGGCTGAGGACCACCACGCCGACCTTGGGCTGATGCTCGCGCAACCACGCGGCGGCCTGGATGCCCTCGTCGGTGCCCGTCGGTGGCATGCGAATGTCAGTGACCACGACGTCAGGCTCCTGCTCGACCACGAGGTTGAGCAACTCGGGCAGGTTCGACGCCACGCCCACCAGTTCGAGTTCTGCGTCGGCATCAATCATCCGCGATATTCCCTCGCGCAATAACGTGTTGTCTTCAGCTAAAACCACTCGAATGGCGCACACAGGAAGGTAAGAGTACCACCCGGACGACGCAAACTCCCTTGTCAGCACCTGTCGAGAATCTCGGCACGGCGGCGGGGATTATTCCCCGCGCAGGACCTGGGCCGTCGAGACCCGAGCCGCGATGTGAGCCGGCAATGCGGCCACAATGTTGACCAATATCAACGCGCATACCGACACCACGATCACCGTCACCGCCGGCACCGTCGGCTCCGGCACCGCGTTGATGTAGCGCGCGAAGAGGGTCCACAACCACCGCCCGAGCACGATGCCCAGCGGCACGCCCACCACCACACCGGCGACGCCGGCGACCGACGCCTGCCAGGCAATCGTCGCGCGCAGCTGTCGCCCGGTGAATCCCAGGGCTCGCATCATCGCGAGCTCGCGACGACGCCGGCGGACCGACGCCGTCAGCGTGAGACCGAGCGCCACTGACGCACCGGCCGCCAGGCCAAGCGCCAGCACCGAGGGCGTGTCGCCAATGGAACGATAGTTTTCAATCTCGGCGGGGTATTGCACGGGCAGCGCCTCAACGCTGTCGCCCTTTCCGAGTCCATCGGGCACCGCGTAGAGCGCCTTGTTGCCCGCTTTGTCGATACTGGTGAGCGACTCGAGGCCAACGGCGTTGGCGACGCCCGGGCGAAATCGCACGAAGACCATTTTGGGACCGTTCAGTGTCGGGTACGGCGATCTCAGGAACTTCGCCATGACCGTGGGCTCCAACCCCGGTGAGACAATGGCGCCGGTGCCCATCGAGGGATGGCCACTCAGCGGACTTCCCACGGCGGGCAACGCGGCGGTGCCCACAATGGTGAGTTGAGTTGGCGCCACGTACACGGGATAATCCTTGGGCGATCCGTATGAAACGGTGACCGTCTCGCCCAAACGCTTGTGCAGTGCCTGCATGGTCGCGGGTCCGAGCACTATCTGCTTGTTCGCTTCAACGCCGTGACCTGACAGCAGCAGCGGAGCGACCTTCGTGTACGGTCGCATCAGCAGGGCCGGGGTGGCTTCGCCATCAATTTGCAGTGGCGCGAAACTCACGGCGGACCAGGCCGATACCGAGGGATCCGAGCTCAGCAGGTTCGTTGACTGGGGCGGAATACCCGTTCCGTTGCCGGTGAGCGCATAGTTCCAGTTCCATCCGTACAACGCGGGCCGCGAAATTAGGGTGCTGAGACCGCTGCCGAAGGTGACGGTCGCGACAACCAGCATCACGGCCATGACGGAACCCAGCAGCGCCGCTCGCACGGGCACCGCATCGCGATCGCTTCCCGGCCCTATGGCGAATCGCACCCCGGCCACCATCGTCACGGGCATGCCAATCTCCGCGAGAAATCGTGCCAGTCGCGATGCCACCGGGATATCGAAAAGACGGCGCCCCGACACATTGCGATGCGCCCGTCGCCAGGCGAGCGTGGTGGCGATTGCGGTCAGCACCAGCACGACGATGACAAATCCAAGTCCCAATACCAGCCAATCGAACTGAAGGCCCGTGTGCGGATAGATCGAGTGCACCGGTCCGAGCGGCGACAGTGGGGTCAGTGCAATGGCGATCACCACCGCCAGGACCGCACCCGCCAGGACCGCACCCAATACGCCCAACAACACCGAGCTGGCGACCATCGAAGGAGGAGCCCCGAGCGCGCGAAGCACTAGTAGATCCTCACCGTCGCTCTGCAACACCCGCGCAATCAGGCTGCTCGCAATGACGAGGGCGGCCAAGGCGGCGATCAAACCAAAAATTCCCAAGGCGATGGCCTCGGGTTCGATCGACTTATTCACCTGCGCGGCGACGCTCGACGTGACGTGGAAGCTGTACGTCGTTCCCTTTGGAAGATTCTTGATTACCTCTCGCTCCACGGTCGGTACGTCGCGGGCTCCGTGGTCGAGCTGCAGGGCGTAATCAATGTAGTTAATTCCCTTGGCGTTCAACCGATTCGCCACGGCGGGAGAAAAAATCATGAATGCGGGGTATTTGTCAACCTCGTCAGACACGACGTCCGTATTGACGGTCACGGTACCGACCAACTTCATGTTCAGTGCCAGCGCGGGCTTCAACTTGCCCGTGCCGAAGGCGGGCAGCGACGTTTGAGGTCCGGTGTAGAGATACATGGGAATTGACTGGCCAACGTGCCATCCCATGAGTTGGGCCGCATTCGCGGTGGTAACAAATTCATCGAGCTTTTTCGGATTGGACATGCGGCCCTGAACAACCGCGACTTTGTCTAGCGAGAAGAACTCGCCGTTCAGGCTCGCCACGGTGATGACCTTGCCCGAGAGCAATGGTGGTGGGAACAAGGGAGTACCGTGTTTGCCGACTGGGAACGCCCCGTCGTACAGGGTGGCGGTGCTCACGTGCTTCACCAACGGGAGTTTCGAGAGCTCACTCGTGAGGTTAGGTGCGCCGATGGTCATCTGGATATCTGACGGATTCGTGCTCGCCAAGAAGACGTTGTAGGACGACGAGGTACGTTGCGCGGCGATCACCGAGCCCATCGCGATCCCACCCATCAAGCCAATGAGCAGCGCAATCGAGAGATAGTTAGTGAGCCGGCGAGAGAGGCTGGTACGAAACCAGAACCACGGGACGTTCAGCACGCGTTGCCTGCCGCTGACCCCGCCACGTGCGCGCGTCTCAACATCGCAATCCACCCCCTGGGTCTTCTACCTCACCTATTCTTCGTAGCATTCTGGTCGAAAAATGCGTTCGCTCCGAGGGAGTCAACACGCGAAAACATGTGGTGCCAGCACCACAAAATTCCTTCATTAAAAATTTCTAGACCGACAACGGCGCGCTCAAACAGGGCGACTGGCGACGGTCAAGACTTACGGTTTGGGGTGGACAGCAAAGATGGCTGGCGGCCGCTAAAAAATCGGCAACTGCGGCGCCAGTGAGA
>JBEKQN010000075.1:0-10545 GCA_049519675.1 Acidimicrobiales bacterium
GACCTCGCCTACGTCCTTCCGGCCGCCGAAGGCAATACCTGGTACCCCACCACGTTCCTCGCGCCGCTCGAGGAGAATCAGCCGAAACTGGACTTCGCCCTGGAGCGGATGCAGGACGCGCGTGAACTCAT
Organism: Acidimicrobiales bacterium; assembly: GCA_049519675.1. Lineage (GTDB taxonomy): Bacteria > Actinomycetota > Acidimicrobiia > Acidimicrobiales > RAAP-2 > RAAP-2. The sequence goes on from JBEKQN010000075.1 coordinate 132, forward strand.
CAATGCTGACGGTGTTGCTGACGACCACATCCTCTGGCTCGGTTTTTCCCAGGGGGCCTGCCTGGTGACCGAATTCGTCGCGCGGACGCCGCAACGGTTCGCCGGCCTCATCTGTTTCACCGGAGGGCTCATTGGGCCCTCGTTCGAGTCCCTGACCCGACCCCAGAACGTGTCGAACCTTCCGGTCTTCATGACCGTCTCGGATCACGACGAATTCATTCCTCTCGAGCGTGCTGAAGATACCAGTCGCCTGTTCGAGCAGGCGGGCGCCGACCTCGAATTTGTGGTGACCCCCAACACGGCCCACGAGATTGTCGATGACGCGATCAACCGGGCTCGCGAACTGCTTGACGAGATGGTCCCGCTCTAGATCCGTCCAGAAACAACAACACCGGCTGGCACGTGCCAGCCGGTGTCGTGCACTTCAGGTACTTCATTCAATACTTCAAAATCGGTGGCTACGTTAAGGCCGGATCATCTAGCGCGAGCGGGTTATACAGCGCCCCGAGGTTGACCCCATATAAGAGGTGCCACGCGTAGATCGCGAAGACGAGCTTCCATCCCTCGGCGTGAATACCACCGAATCCGACGTTGTATCCCCTGTAGTAGACGTACGGCACGAGGAATGCTGCCGAAATGGTACCCAGGAGAATCGTCGAGAATACAACCGCCTTGCCCATGTTCATCATTGGCGTCACAACCTTCCCCATCATCGGGAAGAAAAACAGGGCAAAGAGCAGCGCAAAGATTATGCAGTCCAGCCCGTGGAAGAACTCCCCCATTACGAACTGAACGACAAATGAACCCTTTGGGTCAATCGTCGCACCGGTGGCCTGAGGCCAGTCGAGCGCAGGAAGACCCACACCTGGAAACCAAATTCCCCACAACGTTGTGAGTTGACCTGCGATTACGCCTGCCCAAACAGCAGCCCCAATTGGATGTTTGGTAACCCAAACCCTCCACGAGTGGCCGGCATTAAGGCCGCCTAATGTATTGTTCATTTAGTAGTTCCCCCAATTTTGCTTAAGTCAACCGCTTGCCATTTGGCACAACTTTTTGTACGACAGGGTTAATCATCCACGCAATCGATAGGTAAGTCAAGCCCATTTACCTGCCGGCAGCACCACCCGGTCGGTAACGAGCCTGATTAGGACCCTTCAGCGTCGAGGACGAGGTCAAAAACCGCCGAACCGTCATTCATATCAATGATGAGGCTTTCGCGTACGCCGAACACTGCGTCTCGGCTCAGATTGGGTGAATCAGCATCAAATGCGTGCGTTATCAGGGTTTTAAAGCCCGGACAGGTCACCATGAAGTGCGTGTGCGCCGGTCGCCACGCGTGCCGTCCCGAGGCGCGCAGCAACTGGCCTACCGGGCCGTCGGTGGGTATCTGATAGTCCACGGGACGCGTGGTGAGGATCTCAAATTGGCCATCCGGACCAGTTTCGAAGACTCCGCGATAGCTCAACGGCGGGCTCTCGGGGTCCTGCACGTCATACAAGCCGTTGGGCGCGACCTGCCACACGTCGAGGCGAGCGTGATCAAGCGGGCGGCCCGCGGGATCGCGGACGGTGCCCGAAAAGACGATGGCCTCGCCGTCGTTGCCCTCTCGGGCAATCGAGTCGCCCATGGCGAACTCCGGAGCGCCGGCCACGTAGAAGGGGCCAAAGACCGTGGGATCAGTCGCCGCATCTGAGGGCAACTGGTTCAACATTTCGACCAGCATCGACACGCCCAAGGTGTCCGAGAGCAGGATGAACTCCTGGCGCACGTCGTCGCACTTTTGCCCGGTCGCGGTGAGGAAGTCAATGCCCGCCTTCCACTCTTCGCGCGTCAGTTTGGTCTCCTCGACGAACGCGTAGATGTGCTTCACCGCTGCCCGCAGGATCTCCACCAGGCGCGGGTCCATCTGCTCGTTAAAACTGGCCTGGACCTCTTTTAGGTGGTCAGCGGTCGTGATTTTGCTCGGCATAGTTCTTCCTCTTTCTACGAATCAGCGCGCATCAAGCACGACGGCGATGCCCTGGCCCACGCCGATACACATGGTGGCGAGGCCCCACCCTCCGCCCCGACGCTTCAGCTCGTGCGCCAGGGTGGTGAGAATACGGGCGCCCGACGCCCCAATCGGGTGACCAATGGCGATTGCGCCCCCGTGGGGGTTGACCTTGTCGGGATCGAGATCGGGCCAGCATTGCAGGCACGCCAGCGCCTGGGCCGCGAACGCTTCGTTCAGTTCAATGACGCTTAAGTCGTCCCAGCCAATGCCGGCACGCGCTAACGCGGTGTTCGCCGCTTCGACCGGGGCGATGCAGAATCGCTGGGGTTCTACGCCACTGAGTGCGCGACTCGCAATTCGAGCCAACGGCGACACCCCGTGGTGTTTAAGCGCCGACTCACTCATCATGAGGATCGCCGCGGCGCCGTCGTTCATGGGCGACGAATTTCCTGCCGTCACCGAGCCGTCGACGCGAAATACTGGCTTTAGTTTGGCGAGGGCGTCAACACTCGAGTCGGGCCGCACGCACTCGTCCATGGTGAGGGAGGACTCAGAAACGAGGACCGTCTCGCCGTCAAAGATTCCCGCCTTCCACGCGGCCGCGGCGCGGTGGTGGCTGCGCGCGGAAAATTCATCTTGCGCGTCGCGCGAAATGGAAAACTCGCGTGCCGTGATCTCGGCGCCCTCGCCCAACTGCACCGTCCACTGTTGATCGAACTTGGGATTGACCATTCGCCATCCGAGCGTCGTTGAATACATGGTCGCGTGGTCGCGTGGGAACGGCCGATCAGGCTTGGGCACCACCCAGGGGGCGCGGGTCATTGACTCGACGCCGCCGCTCACCAGTACGTCCGCGTCACCGCTCTCTAATTCCCGACTGACTTGAATCACTGCTTCGAGACCAGATCCGCACAATCGGTTGACCGTGCTGCCGGGCACGGACACGGGCAGGCCCGCCAGCAGCGACGCCATGCGTCCGACGTTTCGATTCTCCTCACCCGCGCCGTTGGAATTGCCAAACACCACGCCGCCAATTAACGAAGTGTCCACGCTCGGGTGACGTTTGAGCAGGGACATGATCGTGCTCGCGGCGAGGTCGTCCGGGCGAACGTTGGCCAGCGCGCCACCGATTTTTCCTAACGGTGTGCGCACGGCGTCAACAATGAAGGAAGAACCCATCAGGGCCGCTCGCCCTTCGCGCAGTTGGCGAGAAAGGCAATCGCCTGCTCTTCATTGATGGGTCGCACGTTCGACGACGCTTCTTTCACGATCAACGCCGCGGCGCGGTGAACGCCCTCTTCGGGCATGCCGATCTCGAGAAGGCTGGCCGGGGTTTCCAAATAACGAGCCAGGTCGTACAGTGCTCCCGAGGCGTCGCCGCCCAACACGTCGCTCAAGCGTTTGTAGGCCTCAGGAATCGCAGGCTTGTTGTAGGCCAGCGCATGAGGTAGCACTACTGCGTTCATCTGCCCGTGGTCAAGCCCGTAGAGGCCACCCAGAACGTGACAGGTCTTGTGATGAAGCGACGTGCCCACAACTGCTAGGACCGCACCCGCCAGGTAGGCGCCATAGAGCACCTGAGAACGCTCTTCGATCGAACTCGGCGACTCGTGCATGAGCGGAAGGTGCACCGCCAATACCCGAACCGCTTCGAGCGCCATGGCCGACATGAAAGGATTGGCTCCCGGACCGTACAGTCCCTCAACGGCGTGTGCCAAGGCGTTCATCGCGCTCGGGCCGGCGATGGAGATGGGTAACCCGACTGTCAGTTCGGGGTCATAAATAACGGTCTTGGGCAGCACCCGAAGATCGCGGCCGGTTTCCTTATGCTCGCCGTCAGAAAGCCCCCAGATTGGCGTAAGTTCAGAACCCGCGTATGTAGTTGGAATGCAAATCTGGGGCAGATTGTGGCTGAGCGACACCGCCTTACCAAATCCCGTTGCTGATCCTCCACCCAGAGTGACCGTCGCAGTTGCACCTAAGGACGTGGCGAGATCCCGGACCTTCTCTGCGAGTTCTACGGGTACGTGTTGGGCGACCTCGGTATAGACACCCACGCAACGCCCAGCGAGCGCGTCCGACACCTGTTCGATCATCACCTGATCGTGCGCGTCGGCAATGAGCAGGACGCGTGACACCCCAAGAAGGTCCGCCTCGTCGCCGACCTCGATTCGTCGCCCAACGCCAAAGATCACCCGACCGGGCAGGGCATCGTAATCGAAGGGTTCCACGACTTACGCCCCCACGAAGCTGCGCAGTGCGGACAGCTCCTCGTCAGTAGGCGGTGCCGTCACGGTGACGTCATCGACAACACGTAGGTCCCAGCCCGTCGCCGCGCGCACGTCGGAAATCTCCACTCCGGGATGCACATTGCACAGCACAAATTCGCCGTTCCCAGGTTCCCAGCGCAAGATTCCTAAGTCAGTGATAATCGCTTGGGGCCCCGATCCCGGCAGACCCAGCCGCGCGCGGAAGTCCCCGCCGTCGCCGTGGCCCACCGACGTAATAAAGTCCAGTTTCTTCACCATGGAGCGCGCATTGTGGCGCAACGTGATGATGACCCTCGAGCACGATGTCGCGATTTCGGGAGCGCCACCCGCGCCGGGAAGACGCACCTGGGGCGATGCGTACTCGCCAACCACAGTCGTGTTGATGTTACCGAACCGGTCAACCTGGGCCGCGCCGAGAAAGCCCACGTCGATTCGCCCCGCCTGGAGCCAATACGCAAATATTTCGGGCACGCTGATGACCGCGTCGGCCGTTCGGCTGAGAATGCCGTCACCGATCGATGGCGGCAGCCGGTCGGGTTTGGCGCCGATGCAGCCGGATTCGTAGATCAGCACGACGTCGGGCGCGTGCGACGACCGAGCGAGATTGGCCGCGGTGCTGGGCAACCCAATACCGACGAAGCACACGGTACCGTTCGTCAGCTCGCGTGCGGCCGCCACCGTCATCATCTCGTCATTGGTCCATTCGCGGGCCCCGCGCGTCAGACTCGTCTTAGCCATCGATGTCCTTTAAGAGCGCGGGATCGAGCGATGCCAAGAACGCGTCGTGGTCGCTGGTCGCCAGCACGTGCTCGTCCATCCACGTCAGGAACCTTCCTCGATCTTTGCTAATGGACTCCCACTGCGCGTAGAAGGCACCGGCGCGCTGGGAGTAGTCCTGCGCGTAGGACGGATAGGACCCCGAGGGAACCACGCATACGTCATCGATGACCCACGACGGCAGGACCACGCCATTTGTGTGAGCGCTGAACTCGTCGACAATTTCTTCCACCAAGACAATGGATCGCTGTGACGCGAGCACGGCCTCTTTTTGCACGCCCGTGATCCCCCACATCATGACGTTGCCATCACGGTCGGCCTGTTGGGCGCAGATGACGCCCACATCGGGGCGCAGCGCCGGCACCGCAGCCAAATTTTCCCCAGTGAAGGGACAGGTCACCCACCTGATCGTCGGCGTGATGGTGGCGAGGTCCGTGCCCGCGTAACCACGCAACATTCCAAAGGGCAGCCCCGACGCGCCCGCTTGGTAGCGCGTGGCCATGCCGGCGTGGCTGTGCTCTTCGATTTCGAGAACGTGCGGCACGCAATGCTCCACCGCGTCACGAAACCGATGCAGCGAACCGGCGCCAGGATTGCCCGCCCATGAGAAGATCAACTTTCGCGCGCAGCCCATTCCGATCAGCTGGTCGTAGATGATGTCGGGCGTCATGCGCACGAGCGTCAGATCCTTGCGTTGTTGTCGAATGATTTCTTGACCCGCGGCGAAGGGAATGAGGTGGGTGAAGCCCTCGAGAGCGACGGTGTCGCCATCATGGATGTGCTCGGCCACCGCGTCACGCAAAGAGCTAAATCGAGCCATCAGTTGGTCCTGGGATACCAGGCGGGTATCTTCGCGTCAACGTTCACCCATACGGACTTCAGGTCCGTGTACTCGTGCATTGCTTCAAAGCCCATCTCCCGGCCGTATCCGGACTGGCCAATGCCGCCGAACGGTGAACCAGGGCCAACGCGTTTATAACAGTTGATCCAGACCATGCCAGCGCGCAAGGAGCGCGCCGCGCGATGAGCCCGTGACAAGTCCGTCGTCCACAGACCGCTGCCCAAGCCGTAGTCGGTCGAGTTGGCAATCTGTAGGGCCTCTTCTTCGTTGCGAAACGTAGTGACCGTGACAAAAGGGCCAAAGACTTCTTCTTTCGACACGCGGTCGGTGGACTTGGCCCTCATAACGGTCGGCTCCATGTAGTAGCCGTTCGCACACGTTGCATCATCGGGGGCCCTTCCTCCAGTGAGCAACTCACCGCCCTGATCAAGGGCGACCTGCACGTAGTCCAAAACCCGGGCGCGGTGCATCAGTGATGTGAGCGGTCCCATTTCAGTATCGCGCAGTGAAGGGTCGCCAACCCGGATCGACTTTGCCAAGGTAACGAAGCGCTCCACGAACTCGTCGGCGATCTGCTCGTGGATAATAAGTCGCGACCCTGCGATGCAGGCCTGGCCCTGATTGTGAAAAATCGCGAAGGCCGAACCATTGACCGCCGCCAAGATGTCGGCGTCGTCAAAGACAATGTTGGCGCCCTTGCCTCCGAGCTCCAACTGCACGCGTTTCAAGTTCCCCGCCGACATGGCGACAATCGCGCGACCCGTGGCCGTGGAACCCGTAAAACTAATTTTTCCGACCCCAGGGTGCGAGGCCAGTTGCGCACCGGCGCGCTGGCCATAACCGGTCACCACGTTCACGACCCCAGCCGGAAATCCGGCTTCGCTAATCAATTCGCACAGACGAAGGGTGCTGAGCGGCACCAGTTCCGACGGCTTCATCACAATGCAGTTGCCGGCGGCCAACGCCGGACCCATCTTCCAACCACAAAACATCAGAGGGAAGTTCCATGGCACAATTTGGCCCACCACGCCAATTGGCTCGTGCGTGACGTAATTGAGGAATCCAGCGTCCACGGGCGGCAAATAGCCCTCGTGCTTGTCGGCCATGCCTCCGAAGTAACGGAACGTCGCGACGGTGCGCGGCACGTCCAACATCGACGTGTCACGTATGGGATGGCCGGTGTCAACGGATTCCAACTTCGCCAGCTCTTCGGCGTGGTCTTCAATGATGTCGGCCAAACGCAGCAACAGCCGGCCGCGATCGGCACTCGACGTTCGTGACCATGCTTCGAACGCGCGCTGAGCCGCGTTGACCGCGCGATCAATATCGTCGGGCCCTCCTTCGGCGACGACCGCCAGCACCGATCCGTCATGGGGATTCAGCACGTCCAGCGTGGCGCCATCCAGCGACTCGACGAACTCGCCATCAATATAGAGACCGCGCTCGATCAATGGGTCCTCAGAATTTCACGGGCACTGTCGGCGCTTCACCGCGAGCAATCTGACCTGGCAATTCTGCTGAGTTGTTCTCCCAGACCAAGAGCATCGAGCGTTTGGGCGAGTAGCCCTGGTGGCGAATATCAGCGGGCATCGCCGCACAGTCGCCGGCCTTCATCACCACTTTCGCCCGCGGCCTTCCCGTATCACGGTCCTCGACTTCCCAGACAATCTCGTCACTCAGTTGGATGAACCACTCCACGCGGTCATTGCCGTGGATGATTGGCAGGATGAACTCCTCAGTCGTCGGACACATCAAACTGTCGCGGCAGACTGACACCACTGAGGGGTTCCACGTGACGTCGCTGCGAGAGAGATATGAGAAGAAGTTGAAGGCCGAGACCTCCGATTCGTAACCCGGGTTGACGTCGACACGCGGCTCGCCCTGATCCACGTCGGCGAACATGCGATTAACCGGATACCCGGATTCGTCGCTGCGCAGTGGTTGGTCGCCCGGGAGCCCGACCATGCGATGGGCGGTCACCCGGTCGCGCGATACGGCGAGTAGATTCTCACCGTTCTTTATTCCGTATGCGGAACCGGTCTCCTGGGGAGAGGCGAAGGGGTCAAACTCCTCATTCACCCAGTCATTGAGCATGGCCTGGAACGTTCCCTTGATGTCATCGTGCTCGAAGTTTTCTGAGTGATCCAGCTCCGCCTGTCGATAGGCCTCGTTGAAGCGACCGGCGAACAGGTCCACGTTGCCGTAGTGATTGAGCGTGCCAATCACCGAGTCGAAGTTGACCGTGCCGTAGAAGAAGTTCCACGCGACGTCACGCATCAGGGCTTTGAGAAATGGCTCGATAGCGGCCACGTGGCGCCCGGTGGGCCACTCAACGTGGACAAAGTATTCATCGCGCTCGAATTTGAATCCACCCAGAGTGAAGGGCCGGTAGCCAAATTCGTTGGGCTCGGCGCCGAGAGTCTCTTGTTCAATGCTCACAGTGTTCTCCTTAAAACTTCTGGCAGATGTCGGCCCAACGCTCAATCGTGTCGGGGCCCTGAATGGTTTGCAGTAATACGACGGACGGCTTCTTTGCGCTCATGCGGTAGCACCGTCCCGCGGGCAATAGCGTCATGTGGCCGTGACCGGCATAGACAGTGCCCATGAGCGTTCCCTCGGGGTTTCCCTCAACGGCGCGGGACCCTGACTCGGTTGGCTCCACGAGCGGAGACGTCGGATCAAGCAGTTCAATTACCACGTCGCCGTCAACAACCAGCGCGAACTCGTCATGTGGCGTCACGCGCCACTCCGAGGTGCCTTCGGCGCGGATGGCCTCCAGAACGTATTGCTGATTCTTGGCGACAGCAATCTTCTGCCACGGCTTTGCGCGGCTCGCCACCTCAAACATGTTGGAAAACACGTAATTCTTCGGGTCATCGTTGATGATCTCAACGCCGCCCTTGTTGTAATTGTCGAGTCGACCGAAGACGGTCGTGTATTCACTCAAGATTCCTCCTCAAAATCTCACGCGCTTCACTTTGTCATACAAAAAATGAGCATAGAACAAATGGGTGAACATTTGCTGAGCGAATTAGTCAGGTTTCCCCTTCGTAATTGACGTTCTTTGGATCAATTATTGACGCTATCAAGCGCCGCGCACGAGGGAACTCTGGAGCGATGACTTTTAGAGCTGGCGGTAGCGTGGCACGTAACCGCCCGAGCCCAGCGACATCGAGTCTTCCGGGTCCAACGACTCATCCACTCCACCAATGACCTGGGTTACCCAGACGAGGCGATCGGTCAAAATTCGCGTGACGCCGCCTTCCAACGTGGATGACGAAATCGCGCAACTCGAACACGCTCCCTGTAACTGCACCTCTACGACGCCCGTCTCCACGTCCACACGCACGAGCACTAAATCGCCACCGTCCGCCTGGACCGACGGACGCATCAGGTCCATGAGGGCGTTCAAGGCTTTGAGCCTGGTCTGACGCTCCTGGTCGGTGAGTTCTGGCATACCTACAGTCTGCCGTGAAAAGTGAGCACCGTGACCTCTCGTCGCGGCCCTACTCTGTACTCGATGACACCGGACTCGAAGTGGAACGTGGACGACATCAATCTCTCGGATCTCGATTTTTGGCGTCGACCCTGGCACGAACGTGAAGCGGCGTTCGCGGCGCTGCGGCGCGACCGGCCGATTTCCTTCCACGAATCGGCCCCGATCGAGGGTACATCCATTGAAATGCCACCGAGCAAGGGCTACTACGCACTGACGCGATACCGCGACGTTGCGACTGCTTCTCGTTATCCCGAAGTCTTCCTCTCCGGACCCGGGGCGGTCTCACAGATGGACCTGCCGACCGAGATGGTCGAGTACTTCTCGGGCATGATATCGACGGACAATCCGAAACACGCTCGACTTCGTCGAATTGTCTCGAACGCCTTTAGCCCGCGCAATGTGCGCACCATTGACGACTCCATTGAGCGCGTGGCCGAAGCGACAATCACCCGAGCGTTTGATGAAGGCTCCGGTGACTTCATGACCGATATCGCCGCGCCCTTCGTGCTCGAGATCATCTGCACGATGATGGGGGTGCCCGCGAGTGACTACCCGACGGTGCTCAAATGCTCCAACGTCATTCTCTCCAACGGCGACCCCGAATACAATCCAGCGGGAACCGACCCGCTGCTGGCGGTCTTAGAAGCCGGCTCCACGCTGACAACACTCATGGAAGAGATTGGGAAGTATCGCCTCGACAATCCCGTCGACGACATCACCAGCGCGCTGGTGAACGCGGAGATCGAATCAGAAAAACTGACCCACCAGGAGTTGGCGTCCTTCTTCGTGCTGCTCGTCGCGGCCGGCAATGAAACAACACGCACGGCGCTCGGACACGCCCTGCTCGCACTGAGCGATCATCCAGAGCAGAGGGCTCGACTACTGAGTGACTTCGAGGTTCGAATCGGCACGGCGACCGACGAGATTGTTCGCTGGGCGTCACCGGTCATCTGGATGCGCCGGACGTTAAGCGTTGACTACACACTGTCGGACCACGAATTAGAGGCGGGCGACAAAGTGTTGCTCTTCTA
>JBEKQN010000076.1:0-10313 GCA_049519675.1 Acidimicrobiales bacterium
CGCTAATGGACTATCGCCCTCCAATTGGAGGGCGATAGTCCATTAGCGAGCAATCTCAATCATGGAACTTACGAGTACTGCAGTGGCTCCAGGTAGCCAATAAGGAAGTCACGCTGGTCTTCGAAGACCGGCGGGATCTGCATGCTCTTGCCGAGGTCCTCGTACGCTTCGTCAATCGTGAAGCCCGTGGGCTTGGAGACTGACGCCTCGAACATCGCCCCACCCGGGGTGCGCACGTAGACCGAGTCGAAGTATCCGCGGTCCTTGCGGTCCGACACGTCGGTGAAGCCCATGCCCACGAGGCTGTGCTTGACGGTGTCTTGCACGTCGTAGTCGGCCACCTGGAATGCAGTGTGGTGGACAATTCCCTCGCCGTACATCCAACCCGCCTGGTTACGACGCGGCTCGGCGACGAAGTCCACGATGGCGCCGGAGCCGCCGTTGCCAACCTCGAAGCGGGCGTTGTCGTCATCTTCGTTGGTGAGTCGTCCGTTCCATCCGGCGTTCATGAAGTCGGCCGACAGGCCAAGGTCAAGCACCGACACCGTGATTCCGTGCGTGCCGTGGATGCCGTGCTCGACGGGCACCGGGCCGTTGGAGTGCGGCGCCCGCGGGTCGCCCTCAACTTCAACGAGGTCGTACTCAATGCCGCACGGGTGCGCGAAGCGCAGCCGCTTTTCGCCGAAGAGCTCGTATTCCTTGACGTCAAAGCCGTGGGCCGTCAGCCGGTCGTTCCAGTAGCCAATGGATCCGGAAGGAATCGCCAGCATGAGCACCTTGGTCTGGTTCGTGCCCTGCTTACCCATACGTCCCGATTGGCGCATCGGAAACGTAGTCACGAGTGTTGACTCCAGGCCCACATCGTTGCCGTAGTAGAGGTGGTAGATGGGCACGTCGCCGTCGTACAGGGCTGTCTTCTTCACGCTCTTCAGACCAAGCACCTTGGTGTGGAAGTCATAGTCTTCTTGAGCTTTTCCCACGCACAACGTGATGTGGTGGTGTCGCTCGATGGATCGGGATTCACTCATTATTTCCCCCAGAGGTAGATTCTTTGGTCGTACAAAATTCAACTGCCTGAACACGGGCAATCATGGACCATTTAGGGCAGAAAGTCAAGTGCACTGCTTTGAGATCTTCTGCTCGGCTCTAGCTAATTTGGAGCCGTGGGACTCGTGACCGACTAACGAGGCAGCCGTCGAACTTTATGCTTCATGAGACCGTTCGAGTGTGACTCGGCTCGCAACTCCTCCGTCGAGGAAGTGAAGTCACGACCACAGAACCGCCGGATACTGTCGTCACCGGGGATGAAATTATGGGCGACCTCTTGAATCGAAAGGCCACGATTGGTTTTCACATTCCTCGAGCTCGACCGTCGGCCTTGCTCGCTGTCGCCTGCGACGAATGAGCTGCTGCTTCTGCCTCACGCATGGATCACGCCCGAATCAACTTTAAAAAGAGTCGCTTGAAAGGAATCAGGAAACACATCCAATTGTCGCCGCAACTCGAGTCAATTCCGCGTCCCCGAAAAAAGTGAAAATATGCTCTTTTAATTGTGCTCCACCGTCAATTCGATTTCAAGCGTTTTCTTATTTGTATTTCGATGTACTTGAGCTAGGGCGGAATGGAAATTTGAAATGGCGAAGTTCTAAGAAATCCTGTCGTCAGCGAGATTTGGCGGAAACGGGCAGCCGATCCCTCCAAAAAGAAACGGACTTGATTCATCCAAGCGTTATGAAAAAACGTCAACTTTTGTCCGACAACATGATATGTTGCTGCGAGGAGAAGCGAAGGTTGGAGGGGAACAACATGGACAATACTCACGAAGAGTCAATGAAGCCGTCATCTCGAGGAGTTAGTCGAAGGACGGTGCTGCAAGGAAGTCTCGCGAGCATCGCGGCGGTGGGATTGAGTGGGGCGCTGGAATTGGAACAGGCGTTACCTGCCGGAGCCACAAGCCTTGGCAAGACAATCAAGTTCGGATATGTCAGTCCCGAGACAGGGCCACTCGCTCCCTTTGGGGCAGCCGACGCCTTTGTCATTTCCGCGTTGAAGCCTTATCTGAAGAAGGGCATCACCATCAAGGGCGTGCACTATCCCATAGAGGTCATTGTCAAGGACAGTCAATCAACTGACGCAACCGCAGCGACGGTGGCGGAGGACCTCATTAAGAACGACAAGATTGACGTCATGTTGGTCTCATCGACCCCCGACACTACAAATCCAGTATCGGATCAGTGTGAGGCAAACAGAATTCCTTGTATCAGCACAGTGGCTCCCTGGCAATCGTGGTTTTTCGGTCGCGGTGCTTCGCCGTCGACCAAGTACAAGTGGACTTACCACTTTTTCTGGGGGCTGGAAGACATTGAGGCAGTGTACGCAAGCATTTGGGCGGCTGTTCCGAACGACAAAACAATCGGTGGACTGTGGCCAAATGACAGCGACGGCGATGCGTTTGCCGACCCGGCGACGGGTTTCCCGGCGTTCGCGAAGCCTTTGGGCTACACCATTGTGGACCCGGGGCGCTACGCCGACGGCACGACGGATTTCACGGCGCAAATCACCGCGTTCCGAAATGGCAACTGCGACATTCTGACGGGTGTTCCGATTCCGCCAGACTTCACCACCTTCTATAAGCAAGCAGCCTCCCAGGGATACAAGCCCAAGGTCGCCACGATTGCCAAAGCGATGCTCTTTCCCAGTTCGGCACAAGCGTTGGGTTCTCTGGCAGTCAACATCGGGACCGAAGTGTGGTGGGGACCAACCCATCCGTACTCGAGTTCGCTGACCAAGCAGAGTTGCGCGACACTGGCTGCAGCGTACGAGCACTCCACGAAGCAGCAGTGGACCCAGCCGATCGGGTTCGTGCACGCTCTTTTCGAGGTGGCGATCGCCACGCTAAAGAGTTCGGGTGAAGCCCACAACAAGCCCGCCTTCGTGTCCGCACTTTCGAAGTTGAGTCTTCGAACGATTGTCGGCCCACTCGACTGGAAGAGTGGTCCGGTGCCAAACGTGACCAAGACGCCTCTCGTGGGCGGTCAGTGGCGCACGGGCAACACACAGTCGGGCTACGCGCTCGTGATCGTGACTAACAAGCAGCACACCAACATCCCACTAGGCGGTACGCCACAGGCGATTGCGTGAGCCAAACTGAGGTCCCGCGCGAGATCTTGGCGGTTCACGAACTTCACAAACGGCTGGGAGTTGTCGTCGTAGCGGACGACGTAAGTTTGACCATCGCGGCGGGCAGCATCGTTGGCATGGTTGGGCCAAACGGGGCGGGTAAGACGACGATGCTCAGCATGTTGAACGGTGACGTTCGCCCGGATAGCGGGACGATCACATTCAATGGGCGCGACGTCACGCGAATGACAACGGCGTCGCGTGCTCGCTTAGGAATGGCACGCACGTATCAGATTCCGAGGCCGTTTGTCGGACTCACCGTCTTTGAGCACGCACTACTTGCCGCGCAACAAGCGGGCGGTTTTCGTGGCGGTGAAGCGAGCGACCGCGCAGGATTTGCCGTCCAGATTTGCGGAATGACGCAACTAGCAAACGTGGCTGGCTCGCAACTTCGATTACTTGACCGCAAGCGTCTCGAGATCGCTCGAGCTATTGCGGGTGGACCGTCCCTGGTGCTACTTGATGAGGTCGCTGGAGGGCTCAATGACAGCGAGGTGGCGAAACTCACCGAGGTGATTCTCGCTCTGAGGGAGAGCGGACTGACGTTTCTCTGGGTCGAGCACGTCGTGCGCGCGCTAGTCGCGACGGCGGATCGCATGGTATGTCTCAGTGTGGGACGCGTCATTGCTCAAGGGTCGCCTCTCGAAGTGCTCAACGATCCCTTGGTGCTGGAGAGTTATTTTGGCAGCACGACGCTCATTGGAACTGACTGATGACCCTACTGCGTCTAGAAGGAGTGACGGCCTATTACGGGCATCTTGAAGCTCTGGAAGAGTTGAGTCTCGAAGTTGCTCGAGGCGAGATTCTGGCGGTCATTGGGGCTAATGGAGCGGGAAAGTCAACGTTGTTATCGCTGATCTCGGGTGAACTGCGCCCCAAGGAGGGGCGAGTGATTTTTGATGACGTTGACGTGACACGACACCCACCGCATCAACGGGTTCGTGAGGGTATTTCGCTCGTTCCCGAAGGGCGACACCTCTTTGGCAACCTCAGCGTGGAAGAAAATCTGCTGGTGGGTTCGGCGTCAAAACGTCGAGGTGCATGGAATCTCGATGCGGTGTACGAGCTCTTCCCAATCGTCAAGGCTCGCCGAAAACATCGGGCCGCATTTCTTTCGGGTGGGGAGCAACAGGCGGTAGCCATCGGCAGGGCCCTCATGTCCAATCCCACACTGCTCTTGTTGGATGAGGTGAGCCTTGGATTGGCGCCCGTCGTTGTTCGAAACCTTTACGTGGGTCTGCGCAGAATCTCCGCCGACGGCACGTCGCTACTCATTGTTGAACAAAACATTACCGAAGCTTTGAATATCGCTGATTACGTCGTGTGCCTGCTCGAAGGACGTATCGTACTGAGCGACGTTCCAGCGGCGTTGGATCAGGCCATGCTGAGTGCCGCGTACTTTGGACACTCACTTACGACGGAGACTCCGCCAAAACCTCAAATGACACAAGGGATTTCTGATGGTCTGGACTAACGCTGTGGTCCAAGGGTTGCTGCTCGGCGGGCTCTATGCGCTCTTTGCCTGTGGTCTCTCACTGATGTTTGGTGTCATGCGCCTCGTTAATCTCGCTCACGGCGATCTGGGAATCCTTGCCGCGTACCTCGCCGTTGCCCTCGTCGAACATATTGGAGGCAATCCGCTGTGGACCTTCGCCGCGGTCGTCCCGTTTGCCGCTGTTGTTGGTTATTTTCTTCAACGGTTCTTGCTCGATCGAGCACTTGCTGGAGGTGAGTTGTCGCCCCTCTTGGTGACGTTCGGTCTATCGATCATTATTGAGAATCTGCTCCAAGAAATGTTTGGCGCGAACGATCAGGCGCTCAACATAGGCAATTTCTCTTACGAGAGCTGGCGAATTTCGTCCGATATCTACGTCGGTCGTTTCAATGTGGTCGTGTTCGTCGTCGCCGTCGTTGTGATGGTCGGCTTGCAACTCTTCCTGAGCAAAACTCGTGCGGGCCGGGCTCTTCGTGCCACCGCCGATAACCGAAGGGCGGCGGCCCTGAGTGGCATTGATCCTCGACGAACGAGGGCCATCGCGACCGCTATCGCACTGGCCACCGTTGCGGCGGGTGGTCTGTTCTTGGCCATGCGTACCTCATTTGCGCCAACTTCTGGATCGGACAATCTTTTGTTCGCGTTCGAAGCGGTCATCATTGGAGGGTTGGGCAGCCTGTGGGGGACCCTGGTCGGCGGTCTCGTCTTAGGTGTCGCGCAAACCGTTGGCAGCCAGATCAATCCAGCCGATGGGATCTTGATTGGCGACTTGGTGTTCTTGACCGTCCTTGCGTTTCGTCCACAGGGTCTACTCTCACCACGAAGTGTGGTGCCACGGTGACCGAGCGCGCTTCGGAATTCACATCATTGCCAAGCGTAAGTCTTTCACGCGGCTCACGCGGTTCAAGAACGGCCCTGTGTTGCGCCATTGCACTTGGAGCGCTCCTCGTATTCGCCCCCACTATTGCTGGCGCATCAACGACCAACAATCTGACGCAACTATTCATCCTCATGCTGATGGCCATAGGTTGGAATCTGATTGCCGGGTATGGGGGCATGGTGAGCATCGGACAACAGGCGTTTATTGGCTTTGGATCCTACGCAGTCTTAGACCTTGCCTTGCATGGCGTCTTGGCCTGGTACGCCGTCCCGATCGCCATTGCCTTGTCCGCTGCGATTAGCGTGCCCGTGTCGTGGTTGGCCTTTCGCTTGCGGGGCGGCTACTTCGCGATCGGGACTTGGGTCATCGCTGAAGTGTTCGAGTTGGTCATCGCACAACAACTGAGCCTGGGCGGAGGTGCGGGGGCGTCATTGAACGATCTCAATAATTTGAATCCCGTGACTCGAGACAACATCACCTACTGGTTTGCGCTAGTTCTACTGGTCGCCGCCCTGGCCTCGACAGGTTTTCTGTTGCGCAGTCGATTGGGTCTGGCGTTGGTGTCAGTTCGTGACGATGAGCACTCCGCGGCGGCCACGGGCGTGAAGGTCGCTTTCATGAAGAGAATCGTTTTCATTCTTTCGGCCGCCATCTGTGGAGGGGCGGGCGCACTACTTATCATCTCGAACCTCGAGGTGCAGCCAAATTCGTCCTTTTCCGTTGAGTACTCGGCATTCATGATCTTCATGGTGCTCGTGGGCGGAATTGGTACCTTCGAAGGTCCAATCATTGGCGCATTAATATTCTTCGCGCTCCAACAGTGGTTGGCCGCCTACGGCACGTGGTATTTAGTGATTCTTGGTGCCGTGGCGATTGTCGTCACGCTGTGGTTGCCCAAAGGCATATGGGGAACAATAGATCCCCATCAACGTCGCTCACTCGTGCCGCTGCGACATCGGGCACAGTTTGACGGCGATCAAGATAAGTGAGCGTTGAAGGTGGTCCCAGGGATTCTCGCGTACTGACGACACAATTGATGGCGACGAGAGTTGCGTTGCCAGACTGGTTTCTGAGTATTTCGAAAATTGTTGGGTAGTTGAACAGCCTTAATGAGCCAAGAACTTATCCGTATACCGGGTTCACACTTGTTCGTCGTGCACGTCCGACTGGTTTTCGACGAGCCGAAGAGGCAATCGAACGACTGTTGGTGCGAGATCACCGGACACTGATCTTCGGTTGATCGAATTGATCGTCCATCTTCCTAATTGATCAGTTTGGGCCGGTGCAACGCAACCCAAGAGTTGCCACCGTTAGATGTCGAAAGCAGATTGCCGGTAGTGAGCGAAGGACCAGTGAGGCAGAGGGCCAATCCTTTTAGCTGGGAGGTAAATACGTACGACAAGCTTTGATGGCAACTGACCGCACCCGCAAAAATCAGATCCCGACCGGAATTGACGATTCGGTAGATCTTTGTGTTCTTGACTCCCGGTCCCTGGTCGAAATAGGCGAGCGAACTCGAGACTGGGTCAAAGTTGCCGCCACCGGTGTTTGAGTACTCGGGCGTGGGAATCACCCTCCAACGAACTCCTCCATCCGTCGATATTTGAAAGTTGGCCAACATTCCTGTGGGACACCTCGCCCAAATGGTCGAGGCAGAAGTAGCGGTCAGGTCACAGGTACCGGGGCTACCCATTCGTGAGTGCGATCGTTGCGTGAAGTTTTTCGCGTCGTTGTGCGACGTGTCAATCAGGCCCAATTGCGTGACGTCCAGCCACACGTTGGACCCGTAGGCGCCAAACAATCCGATCTCGAGGCCAGGCGAATAGCCGGGGATGCTTCGTCCGGTCCACTTTGTTGCGGCCAATGTCGATCGTGCCAATTGATAGTCCTGGCAGGGCAACGTCGTGCCGTGACAGTGAGCCGTCACGGCATATATCTCGCTCGTAGAGGCCTCGAAGGCGAAGATGCTGTCGCCCTTGTTGATGGTTTCTTTGTGCCACGTCTTCGCCCCGTTGAACGTGGCGTACAACACTGATGGATGGTTGTAGCCCAGGTCGTCGTTTCCTCCGCCGAGTAGCGCGTAGCCCACGTTGGCGTTGGCGAAGACCAAATCGGTCAGCATGCCGGTCGGCATCTCGGGGTTTGGCGGAATTGGCGGCAACGATACTTTCGTGAAGTGCGTCCCATCATCGGATGTGCGCCACAGTTCCAGGCAGAGTATCTGAGCACACTTTGTTGATCCCACGACGTAGACCACGTTCGATAGGCCAGCTCGGGTCAGCGTGAGCGGTCTGAAGGCGCTGGGATCGCTTGCGCCGGCGGGGGAGTTGGACGCCACGAAGGACCCAGCGAATAGGACCACGAGGAGCATCGCGATCAGCGATCTGGTCGTAACTGCCACTCGCTTCACGTGCCTCTGCTCCCCTATTTGTGGACTTCACCCAGTAGTGGATGGTATCCAGACTCCCGTGATCCGGTCGTCACAGTATTGATTTGTCATCAAAGAGTGAATATTCATTGCACGTTTCCCCCGGACTCTGGTATTATTTAGTTAGGTGAACTAATGGAAACTCTCAATACCAATGAAACGGCCGCACGGCTACGTCGCGCGATTACCCGGCTGAACCGTCGTCTGCGCCAATCCTCTCTGGGCGGCATCTCTCCCGCGCAGGCGTCGATGCTGGCGTCGATAGAGAAGATGGACAATCCGTCGCTGGGCGACCTCGCCATCGCCGAGCAGATGAAGCCGCCGTCCGTGACCCGTTTGGCCCAATCGATGCAGGAAGCGGGGCTCATCGTCTGCGCCCCTGACCTGCTTGACCGGCGCTGCACGAGGGTCCAACTGAGCGGGCTCGGAAAAAAAGAGGTGGCCGCGATTCGCAAACGCAAGACAGAGTTCTTGGAAGCGAAGTTGCTGGCCCTCTCTG
Organism: Acidimicrobiales bacterium; assembly: GCA_049519675.1. Taxonomy (GTDB): domain Bacteria; phylum Actinomycetota; class Acidimicrobiia; order Acidimicrobiales; family RAAP-2; genus RAAP-2. Next base: position 8,483 of record JBEKQN010000076.1, read on the forward strand.
AGGGCGATCAACGCAAGGCCCAAGACCTGGCCGACTTCCTCGAGCGCCTGATGGAAGAGTCGTGAGCGCCGCGCGCCGTTTCTCGTCCAAGACCTTCGCGGCGCTCAGCGTGCGCAACTTCCGCTTGTTCTTCGTGGGCCAACTCATTTCCGTCTCGGGAACCTGGATGCAGTCGGTGGCCCAAGGCTGGCTAATCCTGCAGCTCACCGGTTCATCAGTGGACTTGGGATTCGCGGTCGCGCTGCAGTACGTGCCAATTCTGCTCTTCGGCACCTACGGCGGACTCGTTGCCGACCGTCACGAGAAGCGTCGCATCCTTTATTGCACGCAGACGGCCGCTGGTCTGCTCGCGCTCACGTTGGGACTGTTGATGACGACGCACCACGTGACGGTCGACACGGTCTTCGTGCTCGCCTCCCTGCTCGGCTTCGTCAATCTCTTCGACGTACCGGCTCGCCAGGCGTTTGTCCAGGAGATGGTGGGCCGCGACCTCATTGCCAACGCCGTGAGCTTGAACAGCGTGTTGATGAACTCGGGTCGTGTCATTGGCCCGAGCGTGGCCGCCGGTCTCATTGCCCTCGTGGGTACGGCCGCCTGCTTCTATACCAACGCGGCCTCCTACGTCGCGGTGATAGTCGCGCTCGCGCTCATGCGCCGCGGCGAGCTACTGCCCATGCAGATCGTCCAGCGCCTGCCGGGTCAGCTTCGCCTGGGCCTTAAGTACGTCTTCGAAACGCCCCAGCTGCGAAACATCATCATCGCGGTCAGTGTGGTGGGCACCTTTGCCTTCAACTTCACGGTGACGCTGCCGTTGCTGGCCCACGTGACGTTCCACCAGAAGTCGGCGGCGCAGTACGGAATATTGATGGGCTGCATGGGCGTGGGCGCCGTTATCGGCGGCCTCTCGGTGGCGCATCGTTCGCGCCCCACCCCGAAACTGCTGGCCCTGCTCGCCGTGGCCTTCGGTGTCTTCATGACGATGGTCGCCTTCGCGCCCACCATCCTGCTGGCGGAGTTGGCGCTCATTCCGACGGGTGCCTGTTCCATCGCGTTCGCGTCGTCGGCGAACTCAACGTTGCAACTCAACTCCGGCCAGCAGATGCGTGGTCGCGTGATGAGCCTCTACAGCATTGCGTTTCTTGGCACTACCCCTATCGGCGCGCCGCTCGTCGGTATCTTGATCGCCGCGACCAACCCGCGCATCGGGATCTTCCTGGGCGCGTTCCTGACGTTGCTGACCGGCCTGTGGCTCGTACTCGTACTGCGACAAACCAATCGCAGCGAACTCGCCCTGCAGACGGCCTAGACCTTCTGGGGCTTGGGCTCTTTGGGCAGCCCTAACGCGCGCTCACCAATGATGTTTCGCTGAATCTCCGCGGTACCGCCCCAGATGGTTTCGGAGCGTGAGAAGAAGAACGACGCCTGCAACTCCGAAACCGGATAGTCGGCCCTGCCGCGACGGCTGCCCGCGAGCGGTCCGGACATCTCACCTTTGCCGGTGAGGATCTGCGCCTGCATCCCCATGACGTCCAACGCCAGTTCCATCGTGGCGCGGTGGGTCTCGGACCAGAACATCTTGTTGCACGCGCCCAGTAGGGCGGCGTTGTGGGTGTTATTGAGCCCGTCGGTCAGGGAGCGGTAGCCGTTGATCTGCATGATCTTGACTTTCTGCCAGGCCCGCACCAGTTCGTCGCGCGTGCGCTCGTCCTTGATCTTGTTGTGGCGTACCGCTTCATCAACAATGAGCTCCCACTCCTTGAGGAAGCGGCGGTACCCCGTGGTCGATGACGAACCGCGCTCAAAGCCGAGCGTCGTCATGGCGACCTTCCAC
>JBEKQN010000077.1:0-10184 GCA_049519675.1 Acidimicrobiales bacterium
CAGTTGGGAGTTCTTGAGCTTGGGTGCCGGCGATCCTTTTACCGTCAGTGCCCTGCACGGTCGCGGCACGGGAGACCTGCTCGACCACATTGTTGACCAACTCGGCGAGCAGATCGAAGTCGAAGAGGCGGCCGACGCGGACGACGACGGCGCGTTACGCGTCGCCATCGTGGGTCGACCAAATGTCGGCAAGTCAACCCTGTTCAATCAACTGATCGGCGAGGAACGCTCCGTCGTGCACGACATGCCGGGCACGACTCGCGATGCCATCGACACCGTTGTCCAGACCGACGTGGGGCTCATCCGGTTCATCGATACGGCCGGCATGCGCCGACGGGCCAAGACCGAGGCGGGGTTAGAGACCTACGCGGTCCTGCGCAGCCTGGACGCGCTCGACCGCGCCGACATCGCCATCCTGGTGATCGATGCGACCATTGGCGCCACTGGTCAGGACCAACGACTGGCCGAGCGCATCTCGGCGGCCGGCTGTCCTTCGTTGGTCATCCTCAACAAGTGGGAGCTCGTGAGCGTCGAAGAACGTGACTCGGTGCTCGCGACCGTGGGTGAGAAACTGGCCTTCTTAGGCGACGCTCCGGTGATGAAGACGACGGCCACGTCGGGTAAAGGCGTGCACCGGATACTGCCGGCGCTGTCGATCGCGGCCGCCGACTACGTGAAGCGCGTGCCGACGGGCGCCCTTAATCGGGCGATCCGGGATTTGCAGATCAAACAGCCCGCCCCGACCGGGAAGATTCGCTACGCCGTGCAGGGCGCGATAGAGCCGCCCACCTTCACGCTCTTCATCTCTGGGCGACTGCCGGCGACGTACATGCGTTATGTGGAGCGGTCACTGCGCGAACGATTCGAGCTGGGTTCTCAGCCGATTCGCGTGCGCGTGCGCGTCGAGTAATGGCCCTCTGGTGCGAAACCTGCGACCGCCCCGTTGAGGGCGACGTCTGCGAGATCTGCGGCAATACCGTCGTTGAGCCGCCCAGGGAGAAAATCCCGTGGCGCTGGCGGTTTTTCATCGTGGTCACGATCATCTACGTGATCTGGCGCATCTATCAATTAATTTCTTGGCTAAGCCACTAAGGAGAAACATGCCCGTCTACGCCCTCGGTGATCGCACGCCCACCATTCATCCCGACGCCTTCGTGCATCCCGACGCCGTGGTGATCGGCGACGTTCGAATCGGCGCCTTATCGTCGGTCTGGCCGGGCGCGGTGCTGCGCGGTGACTACGGCACCGTGATCGTCGGCGAACGCACGTCGATCCAGGACGGCTCGGTGATCCACGCGGTGGCCGACTACCCGACGGTCATTGGCAACGAGTGCGTGATCGGCCACCTCGCCCATCTCGAAGGGTGCGTGGTGCACGACCGGGCGCTCATCGGCAACGGCTCAATTGTGCTGCACGAGGCGGTCATCCATAGTGGGGCGACCGTTGCGGCCGGCGCGGTCGTGCGCAACCTGATGGAGGTGCCGGCCAACGCCGCCGCGATGGGTGTACCGGCCAGCATCAGAATGGATTTCAGTTCGCCCGAAGAAGTCGCACTGCTCGCGGCACTCTACGTGGCCAACGCGCACCGCTACAAGGAAGAACTCCGACTGCTTTAAGAGTTCGAAATCGATATCAGGCTGTTGAGCGCGGCGCCCGCCCGACCCTCGCGCACGCTGGCGCTCGCGAGATCGAATCCCTCTTCGAGCGACGTGGTCCGACCAGCCACGATGAGGGCCAAGGCCGCATTGGCGCACGCGACGTCAAAGACCGCCCCGGGTGTGCCCTTAAGAAACCTGTGCACGACGTCGACGTTCTGCTTCGTGTCCCCACCGCGCAATGACGCGGCGGGGTGATGGCGCCGCAGCTCGGTGGCCGCCTCCACGCGACGCACGGTGACCTCTTCGGGGGTGACCGTGTGCAAGGTCGACGGCGCGCCCAGGGAGAGCTCGTCGAGACCGTCGTCAGAGTTGACCAAGATGGCGTACCGAATGCCGCGCGTGCGCAACACCTGGGACATCGCGTCGAGTTGCCGGTGCTGGGCGACGCCGATCAGCGCGCGTTCAACGAGCGCGGGGTTGGCGAGCGGACCCAGGACGTTAAAGATCGTGCGAAAACCAAGGGCACGGCGGATCGGTGTGAGATAACCCAAGGCGTGGTGGAAGGTGGGGGCGAAGAGAAAGCCGATGCCGGCGCCCTCGACGCACGCTTCGACCACTTCGGCGGGCGCGTCGAGGCGAACACCGAGGGCCTCTAAGAGGTCGGCTGAACCAACCGACGAGGAGGCCGCCCGATTGCCGTGCTTGGCTACCTTCACGCCGCATCCGGCAACCGCCAGAGACGCCATCGTCGAAATGTTGACGGTATGCAGTTGGTCGCCACCAGTGCCGACGATGTCAATCGCGTCAGGCCCGATGTGAAACGTGTGGGCCGACGTAATCATTGCGTCGATGAATCCCGTCATTTCGTCAGCCGTTTCGCCCTTCGCGGTGAGTGCGGTGAGGAAACTGGCGATCAACAGACCGTCGACCTCGCCGTTCAGAATCTCCTGGAGTGCATCGCGCGCTTGCTCGCGCTCGAGGTCGGTGCCGCGTACGAGGGGATTGAGCACGTCAATGGAAAACGACGTGGTCACAATCTGCGCCCTGGATTCTCGAATGACATAGCGACAAGATAGTCGGGAACGTTGTGGGCAGGTACCACCGCTACCATTTGTGGATGACGCCGACCTACTTGGACGACATCGTGCGCTATCACCGAGAGCGAGCCAAGTCTGACGAGCGCAACTGGCAGGACCGGTTGGGAAGCGTGCACTACTCCGGACCTTCGATGATCGCTGCGTTACGCGCGACGGCGGACCCGCACGTCAAAGTCATCGCTGAGGTAAAGCGGCGCTCGCCCTCCAAGGGCTGGATCGACGAGCATCTGGACCCGGCGCAACTCGCTCGCGAGTACGAGGTCGGGGGCGCGAGCGCGATCTCGGTGCTGACCGACAGCCCCCATTTCTCGGGTTCCGAAGAGGACTTCGCGCAGGTGCGAGCGTCGTCGTCGCTGCCGCTGCTGCGCAAGGACTTCACCGTGAGCGTCAACGACGTGATTGACGGCGCTCTGATGGGCGCGAGCACTGTGCTCTTGATCGTGGCTGCACTGAGCGACGAAGAACTGACGCTCTTTCATTCGGTTGCCCAGCAGTGTGGACTCGACGCGCTCGTAGAAGTGCACGACCACGACGAAGCTCGGCGGGCCGTGGACCTCGGTGCACGTCTCATTGGCGTCAATCAGCGCGATTTGCGGACCTTTGACGTCAGTTCCGACGCGGCTGCCTCGGTGATTGACGCGTTGCCAGGCAACGTCGTGACGGTCGTTGAATCTGGCCTCACATCGCGCGAGGACGTGCAACGCGCGGGCGACGCCGGCTTCGACGCGGTCCTGGTGGGCGAGAGTTTCGTGCGCTCACCGGATCCTGCATCCGCGGTGCGATCGTTCGCGTCAGTGACGAAGTCCCACCGTGGCTAGGTTCGACGACGTCAGCTCCTTCGTCAAGATCTGCGGCATCACCTCCATAGAAGATGCTCGTGTCGCCCTCGATGCGGGCGCCGATGCCATCGGACTCATCTTCGCTCACTCAGTGCGTCAGTTGTCCGTCGAACAAGCCCGCGAGATTGCCGGCGCTACTCGAGGTTCACTACTGCGTGTGGGGGTCTTTCGTCACGATCCCGACGATTTCGTCGTTGACGCTCTCGACGCCACTCACGTTGACGCGGCGCAAATTCACGGGCCACTGTCCGACGAGTTATTGAGGTCACTTCGAGATCGTGCGGTGCTCGTCATCAAGGCATTGTCGATCGGCAGTGACGAGTTTTACGAATTTGACGATACGGATGTCGACGCCGTTCTTATCGACGGACCCGCTCCGGGTAGCGGTCAGACCCATTCCTGGCACGAACTCGCACGACGCCAGTTCACGCGTCCCGTGATAGTCGCGGGTGGACTCAACGCGCTCAACGTGGTCGACGTGTCGGAGAAAACAGGGGCCTGGGGTGTTGATGTCTCCTCGGGAGTGGAGAGTTCGCCGGGAGTGAAGGATCCGTCGAACGTGAAAGACTTCGTGACGAACGCCCGGGCGTACTTTGATCGAGAGGAACCGCATGACTGAGAGTGCGCGCTTCATGGGCTCACCCGACGAGCGTGGTCACTTCGGTGACTTCGGCGGTCGCTTCGTGCCCGAAGCCTTGATGCCCGCGTGCCTCGAATTAGAAGCCGCCTTCGTCGACGCGTGGAGTGACCCGGTCTTCATTGAGGAGTACCAACGGGTTCTGCGAGAGTTCGCGGGACGGCCCACACCGGTGACGCCGCTCGAGCGTCTCTCGGAGAAACTTGGCATTCGCGTCTACGCCAAGCGCGAGGACCTGGCGCACACCGGGTCGCACAAGATCAACAACGTCATCGGCCAAACCCTGCTCGCCAAGCGGATGGGCAAGAGTCGCGTTATCGCCGAGACGGGCGCGGGACAACACGGCGTGGCGACCGCGACGGCGGCGGCCCGGCTGGGTCTCGAGTGCACCGTCTTCATGGGTGAGGTGGACACGGTGCGCCAAGCCCTCAATGTCTTTCGCATGGAGCTCCTAGGTGCCACCGTGGTCCCGGTCCTGTCGGGAAGCCGGACCCTCAAGGACGCGGTCAATGAAGCCATGCGCGAGTGGGTCACGTGTGTCGCGACCACGCACTATTGCCTAGGTTCCGTCATGGGTCCACACCCGTTTCCATGGATGGTCCGCGAGATGCAGAGCATCATTGGCCACGAGGCAGCTCGACAACTTGACGAACTCGGCGTCGGTGTCCCGGACCTCGTGGTTGCCTGCGTGGGAGGCGGGTCCAATGCGGCGGGCGTCTTCGCCGGTTTCGCCAACGCCGCGTCGCGACTCGTTGGTATTGAGGCAGCCGGTGGGTCCGCGGTGGGCAAGGGCTCGCCGGGCGTGCTGCACGGCATGCGATCACTGCTCATGCAGGACGAGTTCGGGCAAATTGAAGAGGCCTTTTCCATCTCGGCGGGGCTGGATTATCCGGGCATCGGTCCCGAACACGCGTACCTCGCGGCCAGCGGTCGCGCCGAGTATTACGCGATTGGCGACGAGGACGTGATCGGCGCCCTGCAACTCTTGAGTGAATTAGAGGGCATCATCCCCGCACTCGAAACGGCCCACGCGGTCGCGTGGATATCGCGCGAGGCCGGTCACGCCATACCGCTCGGCGCCACGGTCCTGCTCAACCTCTCGGGACGCGGTGACAAGGACGTGGCCCAGGTGCGCGCGCTCTTGGACGGCAAATCGTGAAATCGCTCGAGGTTCAGTTGCGCGCCCTGCGTGATTCAGGCCGCAAGGTGCTGGTGCCGTACTTCGTGGCGGGCGCGACGCCCGACTGGGTGCGACACGTCGAAGCGGCGGTGCAGGCGGGTGCGGACGCCGTGGAGATTGGCATCCCATTCTCCGATCCCATGATCGACGGCGTTGTCATCCAAGAGGCGGCCCTGCGCGCGTTAGAGGCTGGCACCACCATCGACTCCCTGTGCGCTGATCTGGCCTCGCTCAGCGCGTCGGTTCCACTCGTGGCGATGACGTATTACAATATGTTCCACCACTACGGTCTGACTCGCTCCGCGGGCAAACTGAGCGCCAGTGGCATTAGCGGCGCCATCGTGCCTGACCTGTCCATAGAAGAGTCCGATGCGTGGAAGGTTGCGTGTGATGAGTACGACGTGGCGACGATCTTCTTGGTTGCCCCGTCGACGTCAACCGCACGGGTGACGACGGTGGTGAAGGCCAGCGAGGGCTTTGTCTACGCGTCGGCGCGCATGGCCGTGACGGGAGAAGCCGCGGACATCGGTGACGCGCAACGTGTCGTCGAATCAGTGCGCGCGGTCAGCGACACGCCAACCTTCGTGGGCATCGGCATCGCGACGCCCGCCCAGGCGCACGACGCCGCGCTCGTGAGTGACGGCGCCATCGTGGGCTCGGCCCTCGTGCGCCTCATTCTCGACGGTGCGGATGCGTCCCAGGTTGAGAGTTTCGTCGCGTCGTTTCGTCGCGCGCTCGATTAAATGTGAACTTGAAACTTTAAATCTTGTCGGACCAAGGTCCTGGATGGCAGCTCTTTTCATCGTCCATATGGCCAGCGACGTTGGTTACTCAATGGTAAATCGGTGTAGAACGTGAATTCCTTCACAAAATGCTATTTATCTGCCCCCACAAGGGTTCAAGTTGGTGTTTAATCATGGATGGGTCATCAACCCGGTGGCTCGTAGTGAATTTAATGGGGGGTTTATTAATGGAACATAAAGTTGCAGATCCGGCACCGTTAGGTCTCGCCGCATTTGCCATGACCACTTTCTGTCTCAGTTCCGCGAACGCGGGCTGGTTCAAGGGTGGAGGCGTCGGAGCTGCTGTAGCGCTCGCCTTGATTTACGGCGGCACGGCTCAGTTCGCCGCTGGCATGTGGGAGTTCGTGCGCAAGAACACCTTTGGTGCGCTCGCGTTCACTTCATACGGCGCGTTCTGGATCGCCTTCTGGCTCATTGTCAAGGCCGGGGCACCAGGAACGGACGAGCTCGGAGTCTTCCTACTGTCGTGGACCATATTTACTGCGTACATGACCATTGCGTCATTCAAGACCAACACGGTGGTTGCCAGCGTGTTCGTCTTCCTGACTTTGACCTTCGCGGCTCTAACTATCGGCGCCTGGGGCGCCGGTCACTCGGGCATGACGAAGGCCGGTGGTTACCTCGGAATCGTGACGGCGCTGCTGGCCTGGTATGGCTCAATGGCGGGCGTGGTGAACGAGACGCACGGCAAAGTTGTATTCCCAGTTGGTCCGCTTAACGGCTAACCAGATGTGCCGGTGCTCTGCACCGACCCAACTGCCAACAGCGCCCAGCCACACGGCTCGGGCGCTGTTGGCGCGATGGGGACGAGGGCGTTACTGTTCGAACGTGAAGAAGTAGTTATTTGTTATCCCTGAACAAGGGAATTGTGATTTTACGAGTGGGGGACATTATGACCGAAGCAAAGCTTGAAGCATGGCTAGCCGAATCGCGCACGTTCGCGCCGAGCGCGGAGTTTGCTAAGAACGCCAACGCCCAACCGTCGATATACGCGGAGGCGGACGCCGATCATCTCGCGTGGTGGCGAAAGCAGGCAGACCGCCTGACCTGGGAGAAGGCTCCCACCAAGACCCTGGAATGGGACCTGCCCTTCGCCAAGTGGTTCAGCGACGGCACGCTCAACGCGAGCGTCAACTGCGTTGACCGACACGTCGAAGCCGGGAGCGGTGACAAGGTCGCGTACTACTGGGTCGGTGACGCCGAGGGTGAGTTGCGCACCATCACCTACGCGGAACTTCAGAAGATGGTGGCCCAGGCGGCCAACGCGCTGGTCGAGTTAGGCGTGAAGAAGGGCGACCGAGTGGCGGTCTACATGCCGATGATCCCCGAGGCCGTGGTGACCCTGCTCGCCATCGTGCGTCTGGGTGCGGTGCACTCGGTGGTCTTCGCCGGCTTTTCGGCCGACGCCCTGTCAAGTCGAATCTTGGACTCGGACTGCACGTTCGTAGTGACCTCGGACGGCGCCTTTCGCCGCGGCGCGCCAGCGCCGCTCAAGCCAGCCGTTGATGAGGCGCTTGAGAGTTGTCCCAACGTGAAGTCCGTCTTGGTCGTACGACGCACCGGTGGCGACGTCAACTGGGTGGAGGGTCGCGACAACTGGTGGCACGAGATTGTCGAGCGCCAGAGTGATCAGCACACGCCCGAGTTCTTCGAGGCCGAGCAAACAATGTTCATCATGTACACCTCGGGAACGACCGCCAAGCCCAAGGGTATCTATCACACGACGGGTGGTTATCTGACCCAGGCGGCGACGACGTACAACCTGATCTTCGACGTGAAACCAGAATCTGATATCAGCTGGACCGCCGCGGACATTGGCTGGATCACGGGACACAGCTACATCGTCTACGGCCCGCTCATCAACGGTGTCACCCAGGTCATGTACGAGGGCGTGCCGGACTCGGGCGGTAAGGATCGTTGGTGGCGAATCATCGAGGCCCAGAAGGTCACCATCCTCTACACCGCGCCGACCACGATTCGCACGCTCATGAAGTGGGGCCACGAATTACCTCAGAGTCGCGACCTCTCGAGCCTTCGCCTCCTGGGCACCGTGGGCGAGCCCATTAATCCCGAGGCGTGGATCTGGTACAGCAATTACGTTGGCGGCGGCAACTGTCCGATCGTCGACACGTGGTGGCAGACCGAGACCGGCGCCATCATGGTGACGCCCCTGCCCGGAATCACGGCGACCAAACCGGGGGCCGCAATGAAGGCCTTCCCGGGCATCAGCGTCGACGTCGTGGACAACGAAGGCAACTCGGTCGGCAACGGTGAGGGCGGGTACCTCGTGATCACCGAACCGTGGCCCTCGATGACCCGCGGCATCTACGGCGACCCCGAACGGTTCAAGGAGACGTACTGGACCCGCTTTCCGGGCTCGTACTTCGCCGGCGACGGCGCCAAACGCGACGACGATGGCGACATCTGGCTCTTGGGACGAATCGACGACGTGATGAACATCTCGGGCCACCGTCTGTCGACGACGGAAGTGGAGCACGCCCTCGTGGGCCACCCGGCCGTGGCCGAAGCGGCCGTGGTGGGCGCGTCGGATGCGATGACGGGTCAAGCCATCGTGGCCTTCGTCACGCTGAAGTTGTCGGCGGAAGAGGCCAACAAGGACCAGGCCGTGTTGATAGAAGAGTTACGTCAACACGTCTCTAAGACCATCAGTCCTATTGCCAAGCCGCGACAGATCATTTTGACGCCCGAACTACCCAAGACCCGTTCGGGCAAGATCATGCGCCGGTTGCTGCGCGACGTCGCGGAGAATCGGTCCCTGGGCGACGTGACGACGCTGATGGACCCCACCGTCGTGAACCAGATCGCCAGCCTGATGGAGTCGAGTGGCAGCACCGACGAGTAGTTAGATCACAGCGGCCCCCGGTCCTCGTGACCGGGGGCCGCTGTTGATGGTGGCCGCAGTGAACTCGAAGAATCCATCGCGGCTCTCGCTGTTGGCTGCGCGGGGTGACCTGGTGGCACGAAGCAGCATCGCGCAACGTGGCAATGGTGGTTTGGGACTCTCACCATCGAGATCCGGAACGTGAACCTCGGGGGAGTGCTGGTGAGGTTCTCCTCAGAGCCCTGTATTCATAGAGAAAACAGGGCCAAAAAAGATCCCAAAACGCATGTTGCATTGTGCAGGAGTTGATACACTACTATTTCAATAAATTCTAGTGAGTTACTAGGATATAGAAAAAGGAGTTTCAACCAATGCACCTCCGTTCCTCTAAGTGGAAGCAACTGGCAGCCGTATGCGCTGCTGCCGCACTGCCACTCACGTCGTTGGCGCTAGAACCGGCTCAGGCGGCCACGACAAAGGTCAATGTTGTTGGCTATTCCGTGGTGGGGCCGGCGTACAAGGTGCTCGAAACTGATTTTCAAGCCACGCCGGCAGGCGCGGGTGTGACCTTCACTAACTCATTTGGTGCGTCCGACACCGAGACCAACAACGTCGTCGCCGGGCAACCCGCCGATATTGTCAATCTTTCGTACGAACCTAATTTGCAGACGCTTGTCACCGCTGGGCGAGTGGCCCCCAGTTGGGCGAGCCAGGAGTTGACGCTCGGTGGCGTGAACGCGTCCTTGCGCTTAACGAAGGCGCAGACCACGTACCGCACACCCGGCATCGTGACCGACTCGGTGGTCGCCTTCGCGGTGCGCCCCGGCAATCCGTTGGGCATCAAGAACTGGGGATCGCTCACCAAGAGCGGCGTCCAGGTGGTGACCCCCAACCCCGTCACCTCGGGTAGCGCTCGCTGGAACCTGCTCGCGGGATACGCAGCGCAGATCGCGATTGGCCGGTCGCCAAAGCAAGGTCAGAACTACTTGAAGGCGCTGATCGCAAACACCGTCGCCCAACCGACGAGTGGTTCGGCCGCCCTGGCCGCATTCATCGCGGGCACGGGCAACGTCCTGATTGACTACGAAGACGACATCGACGCGGCGATCGCGGCCGGCGACCAGCTGCAGATCGTGACGCCGCCCCAGACCTTGCTCATCGAAAACCCGATTGCCCTCACCTACACCG